>DAINOF010000246.1:0-4059 GCA_036735505.1 Paracoccaceae bacterium | reverse complement strand
CTCGACCAGTTCGTGACCGAGGACGGCGAGGTGCTGCATCCGCCGGTGTCCAAGGTCTTCTGGTCCTTCCGGACGATGGTCGCGACGGGCATGGCGATGCTCCTTCTCTCGTGGACCGCGGTCTGGCTGATGCGCCGGGGCCGGGGCGCCGACGGCCTGCCGAAGCCCGTGCTCTACGCCTTCGCGGCCATGAGCTTCTCGGGCTGGATCGCCACGCTCGCGGGCTGGTACACGACCGAGATCGGCCGCCAGCCCTGGCTCATCGACGGCGTCCTGATGACCCGCGACGCGGTGGCGGACGTGCCCGCGCCGATGGTGCTCGGCACGCTCATCGCCTACCTCGCGGTCTACGGCGCCCTCACCGCCGCCTATATCGGCGTCCTCACCTATCTCGCGGGGAAGCAGGCCAAGGGCGAGCCGATCCCGACCTTCGAGGCGCCGTCCTCGGGCGCCGCCGAGGCCCGGCTCGTGGCGGGGGAATGACCATGGAGCTCTTCGGCGACCCGAACGTCTGGCTGCCCTTCACCTTCGCCGCGCTGATGGGGCTGTCGATCCTGATCTACGTCGTGCTCGACGGCTTCGACCTGGGCGTGGGCCTCCTCTTCCCCTTCGCCGACGCGGCCGAGAAGGACCGCATGGTCTCGTCCATCGGCCCGTTCTGGGACGCGAACGAGACCTGGCTCGTGCTCGCCATCGGCATCCTGCTGGTGGCCTTCCCGGCCGCCCACGGCGCGATCCTGACCGCGCTCTACCTGCCGGTGGCGATCATGCTGATCGGCCTCATCCTGCGCGGCGTGGCCTTCGAGTTCCGCGTGAAGGCGCCAGGCAGCCACAAGACCACCTGGAACCGCCTGTTCTTCACCGGCAGCCTGATGACCTCGCTCTCCCAGGGCTTCATGCTGGGGCTCTACATCATGGGGCTGACCTGGACCTGGCCGCATGTCGCCTTCGCCTGCCTCACGGCCGTGTTCCTCACCGTGGGCTACAGCTTCATCGGCGCGACCTGGCTCATCCTCAAGACCGAAGGCCCGCTCCAGATCAAGGCGGTGGACTGGGCGAAGGGCGGCATCTGGGGCCTCGTCCTCGGGATCGGCGCGATCTCGGCCGCCTCGCCGCTCGTCTCGCCGCGCATCTTCGACAAGTGGTTCTCCTTCCCCGAGATCCTCTGGCTCTCGCCGCTGCCGATCCTGTCGGCCGCGCTCATCCTCTGGCTCTGGCGCGCGCTGCAGCGCCTGCCCGCGCCGGGAGACACCGGCGCGGCCGGCCCCTTCATGGCGTCCATCGCCCTCTTCACGCTGGCCTTCGCGGGGCTCGCCTATTCCTACTATCCCTTCGTCGTCCCCGAGAGCCTGACGATCTACGAGGCGGCAAGCGCCCCCGAAAGCCTGATCATCATCCTTGTCGGCGTCTGCTTCGTCCTGCCCACCATCCTCGGCTACACCGCGCTCGCCTATGCCGTCTTTCGCGGCAAGGCGACCGACCTGCGCTACTACTGACGGCAGCACGGGGCACCGGCCCCCTGGCGGAAAAGGGGAACGGCGGCCGACGCTTTCCGGAACATCTCCTTGCGACTACGCTTTCAGGAGTCCGGAAAACGCAGGCCACGACCCCATGACGACCAGGGCACGCCCCCGCCGCGCGGGAGCATCACAGAGGTGACCACGATCGCCAACGCCGCCCGCTGGACAGCGCTCGCGGCCGCGCGGGTCGTGGCGCCCCGGCCCCTGCTCGCCGCCACCTCGGCCGACCTCTGCGCCGACCCGGGCCTCGCCGCGCTCATGGGCGCGCGCCCCGCGCTCGCGCTGCGCGGCCTGCCCCCCGCCGCGACCGTCCTCGGCTGGGGCCACCGCGCCTCGGGGCGCCGCGCGATCCGCATGGCGGCCCGCGCCGACGCCCGCCACCTCCTCGTCGAGGACGGCTTCCTGCGCTCGCATCTCCCCGGCGACCCGCCGCTCTCCTACGTCTTCGACGACCTCGGCATCTACTACGACGCGACGCAGCCCTCCCGGCTCGAGCGGCTCGTGGCCGAAGGCCCCGCCGACCCCGCCCGCGCCCTTGCGGCGCTGCACCTGTGGCGGACGCGCGGCCTGTCCAAGATCACCGGCCTGCCGCCCTGCAGGGTCGCGCTGCCGCCGCGCTACGTGCTTGTCCTCGACCAGCTCGTGGGCGACGCCTCGGTGGCGGGCGGCCTCGCCCATCCGGGCTGCTTCGACCGGATGCTCCACGCCGCGCGCGCAGAGTTCCCGCGCCTGCCCATCGTGTTCAAGTCGCACCCGGCCGCCGGCCGCCGCCGCGGCCACTTCGACGCGCGCCGCCTGTCGCGGGTGATCCCCGTCGCGATGCCCTGCCACCCCGCGCCCCTGATCGCGGGCGCCGAGGCGGTCTACACCGTCACCTCCCAGGGCGGCTTCGAGGCGCTCCTGCACGGCCGCCCCGTGCGCACCTTCGGGATGCCGTTCTACGCCGGCTGGGGCCTCACCGACGACGACCTCGCCGCGCCCGCCCGCCGCGGCGCGGCCCCGCTCGAGGCGCTGGTCGACGCGGCCCTCCTGCGCTATCCGCGCTACGTGGATCCCCGGGCGGGCCGCGAAACCACGCTCGAGGCCACCGCCGACCGCCTCGCCGCGCCGCCCGCGCCCGCGCAGGCCGCCTGAGGCTACTGGAGCCCCTTGGCGCCGACCTTTCCTTCCGTCGCCATCCGCTTGCCGAGCTGCCGCTCCCTCAGCCAGATCGCCACCCCCGCCGCGATGATCAGCGCCGCGCCCGCCAGCGTCAGCGCCGTCGGCGCCTCGCCGAAGAAGACGAAGCCGAAGACGATCGCCCAGAGCATCGAGACATAGGTGAACGGGGCAAGCACGCTCACGTCGGCGAAACGGTAGCTGTTCGTCAGCACGAACTGGCCGAGCCCGCCCAGCATCCCCGCCCCCAGGAGAAGCGCGTATTCGCCACGCGTGGGCCAGACCCAGCCGAAGGGGATGGTGGCCAGCGACAGAAGCGTGGCCGAGAGCGAGAAGTAGAAGACGATCGCCACCGTCCCCTCCCTCCCCGCCATCGACTTCACGAAGATCTGCGCGAGCGCCGCGAGCCCGGCCGAACACAGCGCAAGGCTCGCCCCGTAAAGCTCGGCCCCGTCCCCGTCCGCCGTGAGCCGCGGCCAGAGGATGACCATGACGCCGACAAGCCCCGCCGCGACGGCGCTGATCCGGATCGCGCGGATGCGCTCGCCGAGCATCACGGCGGCAAAGATCACGATGAGGATCGGCGTGGCGAACTGAAGCGCGGTGACCTCGGGCAGCGGCAGATAGCGCAGGCCGGCAAAGCCGAGCCCCATCGAGATCGACCCCACGATCCCGCGGCGCAGGTGCATTCCCGGCCGCGCGGTCCGCAGCCCCTCGGCCAGCCGCCCGCCCAAGCCGAGCCAGAGCAGCACGACCGGCACGGTCAGCCCCGCACGAAAGAACACCGCCTGCCCCGCCGGAATCCGGTCGACCGCCTTGATGCATACGCTCATCGCGGCGAACAGCGTCACCGCGAGAATCGTCAGAAGGATGCCGCGACCCGGGCGCATGTCAGTCGGAAGGACTCATGCCCCTCGCCTAGCGCGCCCCGCGCCGATCCGCCAGAGGGCGCGCGCCTACTCCTCCTTGCCGCGCTCGATCCCGGTGAAGCGCTTCAGCTTCTCGTCCGGATCGCGCGTCTTCTCCTGCCGGTGCAGCGTCTTGGCGGCGCGCCCGGGCTCCTCGCCCTGCGCGCGCTCGATATCGGCATAGCGCTTCGCGCGGCTGTCGTCCTGGTCCTCATGCCGCGGTCCGTCGGCGATGTGCTTGCCCATGGGTTCCTCCGTTGGTTGCGATCCCTCGCACTGCGGGGACCCTATCCTAGCACAGGCTCACCCGATTGACGAAAGCCGTGCCGCCGCCCAGCGCGCGGCATCGGCGACGCCCGGGTCGGGGTCACCCGCCAAACCCGCAGCAACGGCGCAAAGTTCCGCGCGTCCCGAGTTTCCGATGGCGTAAAGGACGTTGCGCACGAACCGGTCCCGCCCGATCCGCTTGATCG
>DAINOF010000245.1:0-4065 GCA_036735505.1 Paracoccaceae bacterium | reverse complement strand
CGGCCGATCGGGATCATGGCGTCGATGGCCTTGATGCCGGTCGCCATCGGCTCGTGCACGGACCGGCGCGGGATGATGCCGGGGGCCTTCACGTCGGCCACGCGGCGCTCGGCCGCCTTGATCGGGCCCTTGCCGTCGATCGGGTTGCCCAGACCGTCGACCACCCGGCCCAGAAGCGCGTCGCCCGCGGGCACGTCCACGATGGAATTCGTGCGCTTGACGACGTCGCCTTCCTTGATGGACCGGTCGTCGCCGAAGATCACGATGCCGACGTTGTCGGTCTCGAGGTTCAGCGCCATGCCCATGATGCCGCCGGGGAATTCCACCATCTCGCCGGCCTGGCAGTTGTCGAGGCCGTGGACCCGGGCGATGCCGTCGCCGACCGACAGGACCCGGCCCACTTCGGCGACCTCCGCCTCCTGGCCGAAGTTCTTGATCTGCTCCTTGAGGATCGCGGAGATTTCGGCTGCCTGGATTCCCATTATCCGACCTCTTTCATGGAATTCTGAAGGGCTGCCAGCTTGGATCTGATCGAGGTGTCGATCATCCGGGAGCCCACTTTGACGACGAGCCCGCCGATGAGGCTTTCATCGACGGCCATGCTGATCTTCACGTCCCGCCCGACCTGTGCCTTCAGCGTCGCGGACAGCTTGTCTTCCTGCGCCTTGGTCAGCGCCCGGGCGGCCGTCACCTCGGCCGTCACCTCGCCCTTCTCGGCGGCGATGCGGTCGCGCAGGCCGCGCACCAGCTGGGGCAGCACGAAAAGCCGGCGCTTGCCGGCCATCAGGGCGAGCGTGTTGGTCACGATCTGCGACAGGCCCGCCGACCGGGCGATGGCTGTGACGGCCGTGGCCTGTTCGTCGCGCGGATAGATGGGCGAGGTGATCAGGTCGCGGAAATCGGCGCTGTCGGCCAGCGCGGACGCGAGCGTGTCCACATCGCGTTCGAGCGCCTCGAGAGCGTTGTCTTCCTTGGCCAGTTCGAAGATCGCGGTGGCGTATCGCGCGGCTATGCCGAGTGAGATCGAAGCTGATTCCGACACGTCCACCCTTCCGCTGTCTGGCCTCCGGTCGGGTCGCGGGGCGAACCGGAAGCATCGTGACACCCGCCTCCGGCAGGCCGGTAAAATCGGCGTGGGTGTAGCAGGAAGGTTTCTGCCCGGCAACCGCCTATGGAACCGGGTGCCAAGAAGCTGCGTTGCGATTTTTCAAGGGGTTAGCCTCGATCGGCCCGCAGGGGCCCTGAATCTCCCATGCTGCTGCGCAGCGAAGGGATGAAATGTCGCGATTCCCGGCGCTTCATGCGGGTTCGGCACCCGGTTGCCCGATGCCGTCGAGCACGCGCAGAGGGCGCCGGACCGCTTCCGGCGTCCCCCGTCGCGGCGCCTCGACCTGCTTTCTCGCCTCGACCATGAGCACGCCGCCGGCCAGCGTCGCCGAGACCCGGCTGCCCGCCGCGTCCCAGATCGCGCCGGTCTTGAGCCAGAAGCGCTTTTCGGAAGGCGGCTGGAACAGCGCGGCGCGGTGGCGTTCGGGCTGGAAGCCGTGGCGGCGCAGCTGCGCCTCGAGCTGCGACGTCGAATAGGGGCGCCCGAAGCCGAAGGGCGTGGCGTCGCGCCGCGACCAGAGCCCCGACCGGTTCGGCACGATGAAAAGCGCCCGGCCCTCGCCCGCCAGCACGCGCCAGGCCTCTTCCAGCACGCCCGAAGGATTCTCGCTCGTCTCGAGACCGTGCAGGACGACGAGCCGGTCGACCGTCCCGGTCTCGAGCGGCCAGAGCGTCTCGTGGCAGAGCACCGAGATGTTGGGCATCCCCTGCGGCCAGGCCATCACTCCCTGCGGCCCCGGCATCAGCGCGATGACGCGGCGGGACGCGGCGAGGAAGGGCCGCAGGAGCGGAACAGCAAAGCCGAAGCCCGCCACCGCCAGTCCCGCCGTGTCGGGCCAGTAGCCCACCACCTGTTCGCGGATGGACCTTTGGGCCGCGCGACCGAGTTGGGTGCGGTAGTAAAAGCTTCTGAGATCCTGCACGTCGAGGTGCATTGAAGCCCCGTTGCCGATCGGTCACGTTCGCCGCGAGCATTACCCAACAGGAGACGAAAGGCCATGCCTCTGGAACTTGTGACGGTGCCCTGCCTGTCTGACAACTATGCCTTCCTGCTGCACGAGACGGGAACGGGAGAGACCGCGCTCGTCGACGCGCCCGAGGCCGCGCCAGTCCTTGCCGAACTCGACCGCCGCGGCTGGCGGCTGTCGGAGATCTGGATCACGCACCACCACGACGACCACGTGGGGGCAGTCGACGCGCTGCGCGAAGCGACCGGGGCGCGCGTCCTTGGCAACGGTGCGGACGCCAAGCGCCTGCCGCCGCTCGACCGCGAGGTGCAGGCGGGCGAGAGTTTCGACTTCGCGGGCCACGACGTCCGCGTGATCGACGTCTCGGGCCACACGGTCGGCCATGTCGCCTTCTACGTGGCCGACGCGAAGGCGGCCTTTACCGCCGACAGCCTCATGGCGCTCGGCTGCGGGCGGCTCTTCGAAGGCACCGCCCCGCAGATGTGGGAGAGCCTGCAGCGGCTGGCGGCGCTGCCGCCCGAAACGCTCATCTGTTCGGGCCATGAGTATACACAGTCGAACGCGCGCTTCGCGCAGACCAT
Organism: Paracoccaceae bacterium; assembly: GCA_036735505.1. GTDB lineage: Bacteria > Pseudomonadota > Alphaproteobacteria > Rhodobacterales > Rhodobacteraceae > DAINOF01. The sequence goes on along the minus strand of DAINOF010000245.1, from coordinate 1,409 downwards.
TGAACCGGACAATCCCGCGCTTATGTCCCGTGTCGAAGAGATCGACGCGGCCCGGGCAGCGGGCCGACCCACCGTACCCTCCACGCTCGAAGCCGAATCCCTCACGAACCCGTTCCTCAGGGCGGACCTCCCCGAGCTTCAGGAGACGTTAGGTTTGTCGGGGTATGCACCGAGCGAGGTGTTCGCCGAGATCCGGTCGCGCAAGGACCGGTTCTAGACAAGGCTGGAATTGCGGCACTCCGGCATCATCGTCCCGCGCATTCGTCAATGTGAGCGGGCTGCGCAAGAAAAACCTTGAAGCTTGGCGAAACTCGCCGAAGTCTAGGGGTGTGAGGCCAAGGTCTGGACGGGGTCACGCGCCTTCCATCCCGGCCCAAACAGAGGAGCACGATACGTGCCTTCGTTTTCGAACACGCTCGAGCAAGCCATCCACGCGGCACTGGCCTTGGCCAACGCGCGGCGCCATGAACTCGCCACGCTGGAGCATCTCCTGCTGGCCCTGATCGACGAGCCTGACGCCGCCAAGGTGATGAAGGCCTGTTCGGTCGACCTCGACGAACTGAGGAAGACGCTCACCGACTTCGTCGACGACGACCTCTCGACCCTCGTGACCGATGTCGACGGGTCCGAGGCGGTGCCGACGGCGGCCTTCCAGCGCGTCATCCAGCGCGCGGTGATCCACGTCCAGTCCTCGGGCCGGACGGAAGTGACGGGCGCCAACGTCCTCGTCGCGATCTTCGCCGAGCGCGAGAGCAACGCCGCCTATTTCCTGCAGGAGCAGGACATGACCCGCTACGACGCGGTCAACTTCATCGCCCATGGCGTGGCGAAGGATCCCTCCTATGGCGAGACGCGCCCAGTCACCGGCGCGACCGAGGCCGAGGAAGAGCCGCGCGCCGCGGCCGAGGATGGCAAGGATTCGGCCCTGTCGAAGTACTGCGTCGACCTCAACGCGAAATCCCGCAAGGGCGACGTCGACCCGCTCATCGGCCGCGACCAGGAGGTCGAGCGCTGCATCCAGGTGCTCTGCCGCCGCCGCAAGAACAACCCGCTTCTCGTGGGCGACCCGGGCGTGGGCAAGACCGCCATCGCCGAGGGCCTCGCCCGCAAGATCGTGCAGGGCGAAACGCCGGATGTGCTCAAGGGCTCGACCATCTTCTCGCTCGACATGGGCGCGCTTCTCGCCGGCACCCGCTATCGCGGCGACTTCGAGGAGCGGCTGAAGGCCGTGGTGACCGAGCTTGAGAACCACCGCGACGCGATCCTCTTCATCGACGAGATCCACACCGTGATCGGCGCCGGCGCGACCTCGGGCGGCGCGATGGACGCCTCGAACCTCCTGAAGCCCGCGCTTCAGGGCGGCAAGCTGCGCTGCATGGGATCGACCACCTACAAGGAGTTCCGCCAGC
>DAINOF010000244.1:0-4118 GCA_036735505.1 Paracoccaceae bacterium | reverse complement strand
TGTCGCCCTCGGCCCGCGACATGTAGAACGTGTCCATCTCGGCCCGCGCCGGATGGTGGCCGGGGATGTTCAGCGCATCGAAGTTGTGCCAGTCGGTCTCGATCTGCGGGCCTTCTGCGACCGAGAAGCCCATGTCGGCGAAGATCGCCGTGACCTCCTCGGTCACCTGGGACACCGGGTGGATGGTGCCCTGCCGCCGGGGCCGGCCCGGCAGAGTCACGTCGAGCCATTCGGTGCGCAGCCGCTCGTCGAGCGCCGCGTCCGCGAGTGCTGCCTTCTTCGCCGCGATGGCCGCCCCGATCTCGTCCTTCAGCGCGTTGAGCGCCGGGCCCGCGACCTGCCGCTCCTCGGGGCTCATGGTCCCGAGTTCGCGCATCTTGAGGCTGATCTCGCCCTTCTTGCCAAGCGCGGCCAGCCGCACCTCCTCGAGCGCGGCCTCGTCCGCGGCACCGGCCACGGCGGAAAGATAGCTCTGCCTCAGATCGTCCATGCGGACCCCCTTGGGAATGTCGTCGTCCTGCTACCCACAGGCCCCTTGAGATGCAAGAAGCCGCGGTCCCGAAGGTCCGCGGCTTGTTCGTCCTGCCCGAGGGGGCGGTTACGCCAGAGCGGCGCGGGCCTTGTCGACAATGCCGTTGAAGGCGTCGGGCTCGTGCACGGCGAGATCGGCGAGAACCTTGCGGTCCACCTCGATCCCCGCCACGGCGAGGCCGTTGATGAAGCGCGAATAGGTCAGCGCCGGGTCGTGCAGGCGGACCGCCGCGTTGATCCGCTGGATCCAGAGCGCGCGGAAGTTCCGCTTGCGCTGCTTGCGGTCGCGGGTGGCGTACTGGTTCGCCTTGTCGACCGACTGGGCGGCGGTCTTGAAGTTCTTGCTGCGCTGGCCGTAGTAGCCCTTCGCGGCCTTCAGGACCTTCTTGTGACGGGCATGGGTGACTACCCCGCTGGTGACTCTTGCCATTGGTCAGTCTCCTCAGCGATCGTAGGGCATGTAGATCTTGACGATCTTCGCGTCGGCCGCCGACATCGTCGTCGTGCCGCGCGCGGAGCGGATGAACTTCTTCGTCCGCTTGATCATCCCGTGCCGCTTGCCGGCCTGGGCGGTGATCACCTTGCCCGTGGCCGACATCTTGAAGCGCTTCTTGGCGCTCGACTTGGTCTTCATCTTGGGCATTTCCGTCTCCTCTTCCGGGCGGTACGCGCGCGACTCGGCATGCCACATCGGCCGGCCGCGCTCCGAAGCGGGGCGTATAGGCGGGACCGCGGTATATTGCAACCCTCGATGATGTGCGGGCGGGAGCCGCCAGGAGCGAAGGATCTTGAGGAAGATCCTTCGCAAATTCCTTTCTCAAGGAATTTGCGCGCCCCTCACTCGGGCTCGTTCTTGTAGATGAGCCGCTCGGCGCAGGGCGCCACGCGCAGGATGTTGGTCGAGCCCGGCACGTTGAACGGCACGCCGGCGGTCACCACGATGTGGTCGCTTTCATCGGCGAAGCCGTCGGCCTTGGCGGCGCGGGCCGCGTTCACCACCGCCTGCTTGAACCGCTCTAGTTCCCCGGTCATCACGCAGTGCAGGCCCCAGGTCAGGCACATCCGCCGCGCGGCGGTGCGCATGTGCGTCATCGCAATGATCGGCACGCGTGGGCGCTCGCGCGCGACGAGCGCCGCCGTGGTGCCCGATTGCGAGAAGCAGCAGATGCACTTGATGTTCGTGGTCTCGGCGATCTCGCGCGCGGCCGACACGATGCCGTCGGCCACCGTCTCCTTGTGGCCGCCCCGGCTCGCCTCGATCACCTGGCGGTAGGTCGGGTCGCTTTCCACCTCGATCGCCACGGCGTTCATCGTCTGCACCGCCTCGACCGGGTAGCGCCCGGCGGCGGATTCGGCCGACAGCATCACCGCGTCGGCGCCTTCGTAGATCGCGGCCGCCACGTCCGAGACCTCGGCCCGCGTGGGCATCGGGCTCTCGATCATGCTCTCGAGCATCTGGGTCGCCACGATCACGGGCTTGGCCGCGTTCCGGCACTTGCGCACCAGCCGCTTCTGGATCGGCGGCACGTTCTGGACGGGCAATTCCACGCCCAGATCGCCGCGCGCCACCATGATCCCGTCGGACACCGCGAGGATCTCGTCGAAGGCCTTCACCCCCGCCGGCTTCTCGATCTTCGACAGGATCGCGGCCCGGCCCCGGGCGAGGTCCCGCGCCTCGGTCACGTCCGCCGCGCGCTGCACGAAGGACAGCGCGAGCCAGTCGACGCCCAGTTCGCAGACGAATTCGAGGTCGCGCCGGTCCTTGTCCGACAGCGCGGCGAGCGGCAGGACCACGTCGGGCACGTTCACGCCCTTGCGGTTCGAGATGACGCCGCCCACCGTCACGGTGCAATCGGCGAAGTCCGCGCCGCAGGCGTCGACCTTCAGCCGGATCTTGCCGTCGTTGACCAGCAGCGACGATCCGGGCTCGAGCGCGGCGAAGATCTCGGGGTGCGGCAGGCTCACCCGCGTTCCGTCGCCTTCGGCCGGGTCGAGGTCGAGCCGGAAGGCCTGCCCCTGCTCGAGCATTTCCTCGCCCCGCGCGAAAACGCCCACGCGCAGCTTCGGGCCCTGGAGGTCGGCGAGAATGGCGATGGGGCGGCCCACGTCCTCCTCGACCTGGCGGATGATGGCGTGGCGTGCGCCGATGTCTGCGTGCGCACCATGGCTCATGTTGAGCCGGAAGACGTCGGCGCCCGCCTCGAAGAGCTTGCGGATCGTGTCGTAGTCGCTCGACGCCGGACCGAGCGTCGCGACGATCTTCACGTTTCTGAGGCGTCTCATGCTGTCCCGGCCCTTGTTAGCGCTGCCATCCGGCGTGTCCCGCTTATGTCGGAATCGACCGCGGGTGACAACTGGCGCTTGCTTCCTGCCTCGCATATTGAAGCCGGGCGAGGCAACACGGCATGTCCTGGAATGCTCACCGACGCCTTCGAGATCATCGGCGCCGACCGCGCCTCGCGGGCCCCCTGGCTCGTCACCTGCGACCACGCCTCGAACCGCGTGCCGGACGAGATCGGCGGCGGGTCGCTCGGCCTGCCCGAGGCCGAGATGGGCCGCCACATCGCCTATGACATCGGCGCGGCGGGCGTGGCGCGCCACCTGGCCGACCTTCTCGGCGCGCCCGCGATCCTGTCGCGCTTCTCGCGCCTCGTGATCGACCCGAACCGGGGCGAGGACGACCCCACTCTGATCATGAAGCTCTACGACGGCACCATCGTGCCCGGGAACCGGCACATCGACGCCGCCGAATGCGCGCGCCGGCTCGAGACCTACCACCGCCCCTACCACGCGGCCTATGCCGAGCTTGCCGGCCGGCGCGCCGATTCCATCGTCGTCGCGATCCACAGCTTCACGCCGCGCCTCAGCGGCCGGGCCCCGCGCCCCTGGCACGTGGGCATCCTGCACGCGGGGTGGGACCAGCGCCTGTCGCGGCCTCTCCTCGACCTGCTCGGGGCCGAGCCGGACCTCTGCGTGGGCGACAACCAGCCCTATGCCGGCCACCTGCCGGGCGACGCCATCGACCGCCACGCCCTGATCCCCGGGCGGCCCAACGCGCTCATCGAGCTCCGTCACGACCTGATCGCGGACGAGGCCGCGCAGCGCGCCTGGGCCGAACGTCTCGCGCCGATGCTTGAAGCCGCGCGGGCGCGGGCCAATCTCTGACGCGAGAGGAGACCGCCAATGGATGACCAGACCCGCACCGAGATCGAGGCCGCCGCCTTCCGGCGGCTGCGCCGGCACCTGATGGAGGACCGGCCCGACGTGCAGAACATCGACCTGATGACGCTCGCCGGCTTCTGCCGCAACTGCCTCGCCCGCTGGTACCAGGAGGCGGCGGCCGAGCGGGGGCACGCGATGTCGAAGGAGGAGGCGCGCGAGACCTACTACGGGATGCCCTACGACGACTGGCGCGCGGCCCACCAGACCGAGGCCGACGCGACGAAGCGGGCCGCCTTCGACACGGCCTTCGCCGAGAACGTGGGCAAGGCCGGGGACTGAGCCGCAGGCGCACGGCCCGATCGGCCGCTTGACATCGCCGCGCCCATCCTCCACATGTCCACGCGGTCCGGGGTCGTAGCTCAGTT
>DAINOF010000243.1:0-4141 GCA_036735505.1 Paracoccaceae bacterium | reverse complement strand
CCATGTCGCCCACGACCTTCGAGGACGGCGTGACCTTCACGATGTCGCCGAACATCCGGTTCACCTCGGCGTACATCTCTGCCACCTCGTGCCAGCGTTCCTCCAGCCCGAGCGACCGCGCCTGCGCCTTGAGGTTGGTGAACTGCCCCCCCGGCATCTCGTGGAGATAGACCTCGGAAGCCGGCGCCTGGAGCCCGCTCTCGAAGGCGGCGTATTGGGCGCGCACCTGCTCCCAATAGTTCGAAATCTGACGGATAGCGGTCTGGTCGAGACCCGTGGCGCGCTCGGAATGTTCCAAAGCTGCAACGACGGTGCCCAGCGTCGCCTGGCTTGTGTTGCCCGACAGCGAGTCCATCGCGCAGTCGACGATGTCCACGCCCACCTCGGCGGCGGCGAGGATCGTCCCGCAGGCGATGCCCGCCGTGTCATGGGTGTGGAAGTGGACCGGAAGCCCGGTCTCTTCCTTCAGCGCGCGGATCAGGACCCGCGCCGCGGCGGGCTTCATCAGCCCTGCCATGTCCTTCAGACCCAGCACATGCGATCCCGCCGCCTTCAGGTCCTTCGCCATGGCGACGTAGTACGTCAGGTCGTACTTCGCCCGGTCGGGGTCGTGGAGGTCGCCGGTGTAGCAGATCGTCCCCTCGAGCACCTTGCCCGTGTCGAGCACGGCATCCATCGCGACGCGCATGTTCTCGACCCAGTTGAGGCTGTCGAACACGCGGAAGACATCCACGCCCGTCTCGGCCGCGGTCTTGACGAAGAAGCGCACGACGTTGTCGGGGTAGTTCGTGTAGCCGACCCCGTTCGCGCCGCGCAGCAGCATCTGCGTCATGATGTTGGGCATTCGCGCCCGCAGGTCGCGGAGCCGCTGCCAGGGGCATTCCTGCAGGAAGCGGTAGGCCACGTCGAAGGTGGCTCCGCCCCAGCACTCGACCGAGAAGAGCCCGGGCAGGTTCGCGGCGTAGACGGGCGCCGCCCGGATCATGTCGATCGACCGCATGCGGGTCGCCAGAAGCGACTGGTGCCCGTCGCGCATCGTGGTGTCGGTGATCAGGACCTGCGGCTGCGCGAGGATCCACCGGGCGAGCGCCTCGGGGCCCGAGCCCTCGAGGATCTGGCGCGTTCCCGGCGGCGGCAGGTCGACGCGCGCCGCGGGCGGCCGCGGCTCCTTCGCCTCGGCCGCGGGGCGCTGCCGCCCGGCGGTCTCGGAATGCCCGTTCACCGTGATGTCGGCGACATAGGTGAGGATCCGCGTCGCCCGGTCCTGCCGCTGACGGAAGGTGAAGAGGTCCGGCGTCTCGTCGATGAACTTCGTGTGGTATTCGTTGTTCAGGAAGGTCGGGTGCTTGAGCAGGTTCTCGACGAAGGCGATGTTGGTGGCTACCCCCCGGATCCGGAACTCGCGCAGCGCCCGGTCCATCCGGGCGATCGCCGCCTCGGGCGTCGGCGCCCAGGCCGTGACCTTCTCCAGCAGCGAATCGTAGTACCGCGTGATGACCGCGCCCGAATAGGCGGTGCCCCCGTCGAGCCGGATCCCCATCCCCGTGGCGCCCCGATAGGCCGTGATCCGCCCGTAGTCGGGGATGAAGTTGTTCTGGGGATCCTCTGTGGTGATCCGGCACTGGATCGCATGCCCGTGCAGCGTCACGTCGTATTGCGAGGCGATGCCCGTCGCCTCGACAAGGCTCTTTCCTTCCGCGATCAGGATCTGCGCGCGCACGATGTCGATCCCCGTCACCTCCTCGGTGACCGTGTGCTCGACCTGGATGCGGGGGTTCACCTCGATGAAGTAGAACTTGCCATCCGCCATATCCATCAGGAACTCGACGGTGCCCGCGCATTCGTAGCCGACCGCCTCGGCGATCTTCCGCCCGAGCCCGCAGATCTCCTCGCGCTGCGCGGGGCTCAGGTACGGCGCCGGCGCCCGCTCCACGACCTTCTGGTTGCGCCGCTGCACGGAACAGTCGCGTTCCCACAGGTGGTAGATGTTGCCGTGGCTGTCGCCCAGGATCTGCACCTCGACGTGGCGGGCCTTGAGGATCATCTTCTCGAGATAGCCCTCGCCGTTCCCGAAGGCCGCCTCGGCCTCGCGCCGCCCCTCCCTGACCTTGGTCTCGAGCTCGGCCTCCGACTGGATCGGCCGCATCCCGCGCCCGCCCCCGCCCCAAGAGGCCTTGAGCATCAGCGGATAGCCGATCCCGGCCGCCTCGGCCCGGATCGCGTCCATGTCCTCGCCCAGCACCTCGGTCGCCGGGATCACCGGGACCCCGGCCGCGATCGCCACGCGCCGCGCCGACGCCTTGTCGCCCAGGGCGCGCATCGTGTCGGCGCTGGGCCCGATGAAGGCGATCCCCGCCGCGGCGCAGGCGTCCACGAAGGCCGGGTTCTCGGACAGCAGCCCATAGCCCGGATGGATCGCATCCGCCCCGCAGGCCCTGGCCACCCGGATGATCTCGGGGATCGAGAGATACGCCGCCACCGGCCCCAGCCCCTCGCCGATCTTGTAGGCCTCGTCGGCCTTGAAGCGGTGGAGGCAGAACTTGTCCTCCTCGGCATAGACCGCGACCGTCCGCTTGCCGAGTTCGTTCGCCGCCCGCATCACGCGGATCGCGATCTCGCCGCGGTTGGCGATCAGGATCTTCCGGAACTCGGTCATGCGGCGCGCCCCTCTCTTCGCAGGTGCAGCATGCTAGTGCGCCCCCCGCACCAAGGGCAAGGGCGCGATCCGCGTCAGCCCCGCACGAGGTGGTCGCGCACCTCGCCCAGGCTCCGCGCGCCCATGTTTCCCATGGCGAGATGGATGTCGTCCCGCAGCATGTGGATCAGGTGCGGCGGCCCCTGCCGGCCGAGCGCCCCCACCGCATAGTGGAACGCCCGCCCCAGCATCACGAAATCCGCCCCGAGCGCGATCGCCCGCAGGATGTCGAGCCCGCCCGACACGCCGCTGTCGAAGATGATCGGCGTCTCGGGCAGCGCCGCGCGCACCGGCGGAAGGACCGAGATCGAATCCGGCCCCCCGTCGAACTGCCGGCCCGTATGGTTCGACAGCCAGAGGGCGTCCACCCCGGCGGCGACGAGCCGCTCGGCGTCCGCGACCTTCATCACCCCCTTCACGACGAAGGGGCCGCCCCATTCGGCGCGGATCTCGTCGATGTCCGACCAGCCGGGCTGGCCGCGGATCATGTGGCCGGCATGCGCGATCGAGTTGAAGCCCGCCTTGCGGTCCACGTAGTCCTCGCAGAACCTGAGGGAGGGTATTCCCTCGCGCAGCGTGCCCACCGTCCATTCCGGATGCAGCAGCATCGACCAGAGCATGGCGGCATCCACCTTCGGCGGGATCTTCAGGTTCGCCCGCCGCTGCCGCTCGCGCCGGCTGTCCACCGGCACGTCGGCGGTCAGGATCAGCGTGTGGAACCCCGCCGCCTTCGCCCGGGCCATCATGTCCGACCGGATGCCCTTGTCGCGGGGCATGTAAAGCTGGAACCAGCCCTGGTCGCCGATATGGGGGGCGAGCGTCTCGGGCACCACGGTCGCCACCGTCGACATGCAGTAGGGCAGGCCCGCGGTCGCGCAGGCGGCGGCGAGGATCTTCTCCGCGCCCGGCCACATGATCCCCGACATGCCCACCGGCGCGCAGCCGAAGGGCAGCGGATAGCGCCGCCCGAGAAAGGTCGTCGACAGGTCCGGCTCGAAGGGCCCCTCGAGGATCGAGGGCACGAATCGCACCGCCCGCAGCGCCTCGGCATTGCGGCGGAACTGGTCCTCGAGCCCGGTCGAACTGTCGAGATACTCGAAGACGAAATGCGGCACGCGCCGCTTCGCGCGGGCGCGCAGGTCCGAGATGGCGGGAAAGCGCTGATCGAGGTCCATCGCCATCTTATATCCGTGCCTGATCCGCCCGCAACTCCTCGCGTCCAAGCCCTCGGCTTCATCTTGGTCGAAATACTCTGGGGGAGCGCGAGGGGGCAAAGCCCCCTCGTTCCGCCGCCGGCCACAGGGCTGCGAACAGATCGGGAACGCCCCCTTTCCCCACCCGCCGATCCGCGCTAGGCTCGGCCGTGATGAGCACCCTTGGCGACAGTGACGCTTTCGAAGAGGCGGCGGAGGTTCCGCTGAGCCAGCGCGCGATGGCCCCGCGCGC
>DAINOF010000242.1:0-4203 GCA_036735505.1 Paracoccaceae bacterium | reverse complement strand
CCGCCTCGACCAGACGACGAAGACCAGCCTCAAGGTCGCGGCGCTCGCCGACTACTTCCGCGCGGCGCCCGAGGCCGACCGCCTCTGGACCGTCGCGCTTCTGTCGGGCCGCCGCCCGCGCCGGACCGTCACCGCGACCGACCTGCGGCTCTGGGCGGCCGAGCGGGCGGGCATTCCGCTCTGGCTCTTCGAGGAAGCCTATCCGATCGTCGGCGACCTCGCCGAGACCATCGCGCTCGTCCTGCCGCCGGCCCGGGCCGTGTCCGACCGCACGCTCGCCGCCTGGATCGAGGCTATCCGCGGCCTCGCGCGGCTCGACCCGCCCGGCCGCCGCACCGCCATCCTCGCCGCCTGGGACGCGCTCGACGTCACCGAACGCTTCGTCTTCAACAAGCTCATCACCGGCGGCTTCCGCATGGGCGTGAGCCGCAAGCTCATGACCCGCGCGCTGGCCGAGGCCACGGCGATCCCCGAAGCCGACCTCGCCCACCGCCTGATGGGCGACTGGTCGCCCGAGCGCACGACATGGGAGCGGCTCATCCTGTCGCCCGACCCGGGCGAGGACCTGTCGCGCCCCTATCCCTTCTACCTCGCCTACCAGCTCGTCGATCCGCCCGAGGCCCTCGGCGACCCGGCCCACTGGGCGGCCGAGCACAAGTGGGACGGCATCCGCGGCCAGCTGATCCTGCGCGGCGGCGCCCACCACCTCTGGTCGCGCGGCGAGGAGCTGATGACCGACCGCTTCCCTGAACTCGCTGCCGCCCGCGACTTCCTCCCCGAGGGCACCGTGATCGACGGCGAGGTGCTGGCCTGGGCGGACGGCCGCCCCCTGCCCTTCGCGGCGCTGCAGAAGCGGATCGGGCGCAAGACCGTGCCGAAGAAGCTCTTGTCCGAGGCGCCTGTGATCCTGCGCGCCTACGACCTGCTGGAATGGCAGGGCGAGGACATCCGCGACCGCCCCTTCGCCGAGCGCCGCGCGCGGCTCGACGACCTCGTGGCCGGCCTTCCCGCCGCCGCGCCCCTGCGTCTTTCGCCGCTCCTGCCCTTCGCCTCGTGGGACGACCTCGCCGCCACCCGCGCCCGGTCGCGCGACATGGGCGCCGAAGGGCTGATGCTGAAGCGGCTCGCCTCGCCCTATCTTGCAGGCCGCAAAAAGGGCGACTGGTGGAAATGGAAGGTCGATCCCCTCACCATCGACGCCGTGATGATCTACGCGCAATCCGGCCACGGCCGCCGCGCGACGCTCTTCACCGACTTCACCTTCGCGGTCCGCGACGGGACCACGCTCGTCCCCTTCACCAAGGCCTATTCCGGCCTGACCGACGCCGAGTTCCGCGAGATCACGGCCTGGGTGCGGAAGAACACGCTCGAACGCTACGGGCCGGTGCGACAGGTCCGCCCCGAGCATGTCTTCGAGATCGCCTTCGAGGGCATCCAGGCCAGCCCCCGCCACAAGTCGGGCATCGCGCTCCGCTTCCCCCGCATGGCCCGCTGGCGCCGCGACAAGCCGGTGTCCGAGGCCAACACGCTCGACGACCTCCGCGCGATGCTGGCGGCCCATGGCTGAAGCGACGGCCGCGCTTGCGGGGCCGGCCGGCGCGCCTTACATCGTGGCATCGGAGGGCCGCGATGACCCCTGACTTCCCCGCAGACCCGACCACGGATCGCGACCGCGTCGCGGCCTTCGTGCGCCGCCACTATGGGCTTCGCGGCACCTGGGCGCTGCACCGAAACGCGCTCGGCGCCGACCTCCTCCGCGCCCCGGCCAACGTCCTTCTCGCGCCCTGGGCGCTGGCCCTGCGGCTTGCCGCGCTCACCGCAGCCGCCGCCGGCGCGCGGCCGCTTGCCGCCCGCCTCGCCCGCCGCCGCCTCGCTTTCCGCTCGGCCACCGGCCGCGCGCTCGAGGCGGCGCTGCTGGCCGAGGTCGTGGTCCCCCGCACCGGCCTTGCGCCCTCCGACCTGCAGCGCCGCCTCGTCGCCGACCACGTCGCCCTGCGCGGCGCCGTGGCCGAGATCGCGACGACGCTCGCGGTGATCGTCTACGGGGTCCTTGCCTTCCGCGCCCTGACGCCCGGCGTCCTGTCCCTCGCGCCCGTCCTCACCGACCATGTGGCGCTCGCCCGCGAGATCGCGTCCTTCCCGCTCGGCGACCGGCTCGGCGCGGCGTGGTACGGCCTGTTCCCCGCCGACCGCCCGCTCTGGCCCAAGTTTGCCACCGGCGCGGGCCTCGTTCTCGGCTTCTCGGTCGTGACCACCTTCGCGGGGCTCCTGACCGACCCCCTGCAGGCGGGGCTTGGCCTCCACCGCCGCCGCCTCCTGCGCCTTCTCGCCCGCATCGACCGCGTCGACGACCGCGAGGCGGTCGAGGCCGAGACGCTCCTCGCCCGCATGGGCGATGTCGCCGACGCCGGCGCCACCCTCGCGCGCCTCTTCCGCTCCTGACGCCCGCGCCCGGCCGCCCGTGAGGAAGGGCACGACAAGCGGCCCCGGCCATGCGACACTCGCAGCCAGGCAAACACGGAGACGGACATGCCCGAATTCACCATGACCGAGGTCGCCCCCCGCCCCTATCTCTACGTCGAGGGCCGCGCGAGCATGGATCCCGGCGCGATCTCGGAGGCGATGGGCGCGGCCTTCGGCACCGTCATGGATTTCATGGAGCATCACGGCATCGGCTCCGACGGCCCGCCGATCTCGGTCTACTACGGCTACAGCGAGACCGAGCTCGCCTTCCGCGCCGGGGTGATCGTCTCGGACGCCGACCTTGCCGCCGCCACGGGCGATGTCCTGGCCGACCGCACACCCGGCGGCCGGGTCCTGCACTTCACACACGTCGGCCCCTACGCCACGCTCCGCGACGACTATGGCCTGATGATGGAGCACGTGGCGGCGCGGGGGCTGTCCCTCGGCGCGCCGACATGGGAGGTCTATGTCGACGACCCCGAGACCACGCCCGAACACCGCCTGCGGACCGAGGTCTACGTCACACTGGGATGAGGGCGGGTATTGACGAGCGCAGGATCGCGCAGGCATTGCACCCTGCCGCGGCAGGAGAAGTGGGAAAACATGACGCGGAAGGCGCTTTTTCCGCCAGGATCACGGGCAACTGCGGACCGCATCAGGCTTTCACCTGGGATCATTTCCGGGAACCATGTCTTTCTGACCGGCCTGACGGGAAGCAACGATGACGGCTCCATGCCGGAGACTCACGAGGCTCAATTTCGGCAGGCATTCGACAAGATCGGTGCGGTTCTCCGGGAGGCTGGGCTGGACTTCGGCTCGGTGGTCGAAATGACGAGTTATCATGTCGGCCTGCGCGATCACTTCGAGACTTTCTGTGCGGTCAGATCCGAGTATGTCGCAGAGCCCTTTCCCGCCTGGACCGCCGTGGAGGTTGCGGGCCTGCGCAGGCAGGGTGCGGTGGTAGAGATCAGGGTTGTCGCCGCGATCCCTCCAAGCTGAACCGACGGGCGGCCAAGGGCACCTAGCAACGACCGAACCCGCGCCCCGCCCGGATCAGCCGCGCCAGCGGCCCGGGCAGCGGATGGCCGCCCCCTCGGCCAGCCGCTTTGGTGACACCGGCGCGACGAATGAGGTCGTCCCGACTTGACGAGATAAAGCGAAGACCTCGGGCGCTGCTGGCGGCTGACCGCGGCCATCCCCTGCCCTCCGCACCAGGCGAAGCCGACCGCGCGAGCCATCAGCATGGCCATCGGCCGGTCGCTCGACTTGCTGGGCGGGACGCGGTCGCCCCCCGTCCAGCCCTCCACCCTTGCCCCGCCGCGCCTCCCCGCTTAGGTCAGACCGGCAGCCGCATAGGAGCAAGGCCCATGAAAACCCCCGTCTTCGACGCGAACGCCACCGGCGGCAAGGACCTCGGCCCCCTCCCCGACTGGGACCTCACCGACCTCTACGCCGCCCCCGACGCGCCCGAGTTCGCGCGCGACATGGACTGGCTCGACGACGCCTGCACCCGCTTCGCCGCCGATTACGAGGGCAAGCTCGCCACCCTCACCGCCGCCGACCTCCTCGCCTGCCTCCTGCGCTACGAGAAGATCGACACCGTCGCGGGCCGGCTGATGTCCTACGCGGGGCTGCGCTACTACCAGAACACCACCGACTCCGAGCGCGCCAAGTTCATCGCCGATGCGCAGGACCGCATCACCGCCTTCACCACGCCGCTCGTCTTCTTCTCGCTCGAGG
>DAINOF010000241.1:0-4203 GCA_036735505.1 Paracoccaceae bacterium | reverse complement strand
GTGGAGACGGGCGCGGCGGCGGCCGCGCCGGCCCTCTTCGACACGGGTCGCGCAACCGAAGGGACAGCGCAGGCCGCCGACGGCATCGCCGGAGGGATCGGGCAGCCCCGCGACGAGGAGGAGAAGCCCGCCACGGACCCCGCGCCCGACAACCTTCTGGTCAACAAGGCGCTTCTCAAGACCGTGGGCCTCGACACCGCGGCCGAGATGTCGGCGAGCCTCGCCGGCATCCTCGCCCAGCCGTCCGACGACCTCGAGGCGCTGCGGGACCTGCTTTTGTCCGATCCCGCCCTCGCAGGGCTGGAACAGGCGCGGGTCCTGAAGATCGACGGCGACCTGATCCTGTCGAACACGATCCGCCAGACGATCCTGGCCTCCGACCGCGACGACATCCTGGTGGACGCCCCGCCGCCGGGGCTCGAGGTGGTGGCCGGGCAGAACGCGATGCTGAACGCCGCCGCCATCTCGCTCTGGGGGGTGGATTCGACGGTCATGACGGGGGGCGAGGTCTATTCCGACCTCCTCATCCATCAGGCCCGCCTCGTCGACGAGCCAGAGACGCCCGACCCGGGCCTCGTGTCCGAGGCCGTGGCCTTCCTGATGGACGACATCGGCGCGGGTGTCGCGGCCAAGACCGCCGACGTGGCGGGCAAGGCGGCGCCCGCCACCGCCGACGCCTACGACCTGATGCAGACGAGCCTCACCTGACGATCGGACCTCCATGAACGCCCCGACGACGAAACTCGACGTGCGGACCGCGACGCCGACCTCGCGCCCCGCCGCAAGCGCGCCGCGGCTGGTGCTTCAGCCGGCGATGCGGATCGGTGCGGTGCCCGAACCTGACGCACGAGGCACCGAGGCGGGCCGGGCAGAGCCGGCACCCCGCCCCCCGCTCCGGACGGCCCGCGAGCCGGACGCCGGAGCCGCCCCCCGCGCCGACATGCGCGGCGCGAGGGGCGCCCCCACGGCCGGCATGGGGGCGACGATCGAGGCGCGGGCCAACGACCCCCTGCCGAAGGCGCAGGGGCCGGGCGGAGGCGGGCCGCGCGACCCGTTCCACCGCCGAAGCGACCCCGAGCGGCACGAGCGCATGCTGCGTACCGCCCGCCTTGCGGTGGGGCGCAACATGGCCGTCGTCTTCGCGCTGACCTGCGCGGTCAACGTGCTCGTCCTCGCGATTCCGATCTACCTGTTCCAGATCTCGGACCGGGTGCTCACGAGCCGGTCGGTCGACACGCTCGTGATGCTGACGGCGATCATCGTGGGCGCCATCGTCTTCCAGTCGATCTTCGACTCGATCCGCCGCCACATCCTGATGCGCACCGCCGTCGAGGTCGCGACCCGCCTCGGCGCGCCGGTCCTGCAGGCGGCGGCCCATGCTTCGCTCCACGGGACGGGGCGCGAATACCAGACGCTGGGCGATCTCCAGACGGTGCGGAGCTTTCTCACGTCCGGAACCCTCATCTCGTTCATGGACGTGCCCTTCGCGCCGCTCTTCATCCTCGCGATTTTCCTCATCCACCCCGACCTCGGGCTGATCGTCGTGGTGACCGCGCTTCTCCTGATGGCGGTCGCGCTGATCAACCAGCGCGCCACCCACGGCCCCTTCGGCGAGGCGAACCTCGCCCAGTCCCGGGCCAACCAGCATCTCGAGTCGATGGCGAGGAACTCCCAGATCATCAACGCCATGGCGATGATCCCCGAGGCGGTGCGCATCTGGGGCAAGGACACGGCCGCCGCGCTCACCGCGCAGGTCCGGGCACAGGACCGCAACGTGATCTTCGCCTCGATCTCGCGGGCGATCCGGCTTCTGACGCAGGTCGCGATCCTGGGCTTCGGCGCCTTCCTCGCGATCCTCGGCGAGATCACCGGCGGCATGGTCATCGCCGCCTCGATCATCGCCGGCCGCGCCTTCGCACCGATCGAGGGCTCGATCGAGGGCTGGAACACCTTCATCCTCGCGCGCGGCGCGCTCGGCCGGGTCCGCCACCTGCTGCAGACGACGGAAAACCGGTTCGAGAAGCTGCGCCTGCCCCATCCCGAAGGCCGGCTCGACGTGGAACGGCTGCTTTATGTGCCCGGCGGCACGAAGCAGGTCGTGCTGAACGGCATCTCCTTCTCGCTCGCCCCCGGCGAGACGCTGGCCGTCATCGGCAATTCGGGCGCGGGCAAGACGACGCTCGGCAAGATGCTGGTGGGGTCGATCCTGCCCACCTCGGGCAGCGTCCGGCTCGACCTCATGGACCTCAGGAACTGGGACCCGCGGCAGCTGGGCGAGAACATCGGCTACCTGCCCCAGGACGTGCAGCTCTTCCCCGGCACGATCAAGGACAACATCGCCCGGATGCGCGCCGACGCGACCGATGCCGAGATCCACGCGGCCGCGGTCCTCGCCGATGTCCACAACATGATCGCCTCGCTGCCGCATGGCTACGAGACGGTGGTGGCCGCCGACGGCGCGCCGCTGTCGGGCGGGCAGAAGCAGCGCATCGCGCTCGCCCGCGCCTTTTACGGGGGTCCGCGGCTCGTCGTGCTGGACGAGCCCAACTCGAACCTCGATGTCGCGGGCGACAAGGCGCTGGGCTGCGCCATCGAGCACGCGAAGCGATCGGGGATCACCGTGATCCTCATCACCCAGAAGCCCGCGGTCCTGAACCTCGTCGACAAGATCATGCTTCTGACCGACGGGCGCGTGGCGCTGTTCGGGCAGCGCGCGCAGGTGCTGGCCAAGCTCAACGGCCCGCAGCGGCCTGCAGGTGTGGGGACGGGAGGCGCCAATGGCTGAGACCGCCGCATACGACGCCCCGCCGGACTGGCACGCCGGGGTCCCGCGCTCGATCCGTGGGCATGCGATCCTCGGCCTCGCCCTCATGGCGCTGGCCTTCGGGGGCTTCGGCCTGTGGTCCTTCACCGCGCCGCTCGCCGCCGCGGTGATCGCGCAGGGCACGTTCGTCGCGACGGGGCGAAACCAGATCGTGCAGCATCTCGAGGGCGGCATCATCGAGACGATCGCGGTGGGCGAAGGCGACCGGGTGCAGGCGGGCGACATCCTTCTGAGCCTCGACCAGACCGTCGCTGAGGCGAGCGAACGCGAGCTGTTCCTGCGGCAGATGCGCCTCCAGGCGATGTCCGAACGCCTGTTCGCGGAGTACCAGGAGGACGAGGACCTTGCCTTCTCGGCCGCGCTTCTCGAGGCCGAGGACCGCGATCTCGAGGTCGCGGCGATGCTGGATGGCCAGCGGCTGACCTTCGACATCGCGCGCAAGGCGCTTCTGAGCGACATCGCGCTTCTCGAGAGCAACGTGGAAGCCCTGCGCATCCGCGACGGCGGCTATGCGGCGCAGCTCGCGGCGCTCGAGACCCGCGCCGGGCTTCTGGCCCAGGAGATCGCCGACCGCGAGACGCTTCTCGAGAAGGGTCTCGTCCGGAGGAGCCAGGTGAACGCGCTTCTCCGCGTCCAGAGCGAGGCCGAGGGGCAGGTCGCGCGGCTGACGGCCGAGCTCGAGGAAGTGCAGGAGACGCTCCGCCGGCAGGTGGAACAGATCGTGCGCGCGCGCGCCGCCTACCGCGAGGCGGCGCTCGAGGAACTCGGCCCGGTCGCGGCCGAGCTTGAGAGCGTGCGCGAGAAGGCGCGGCAGGCACGCAGCGTGCTCGACCGCGCCGAGGTTCGCGCGCCGGTCTCGGGCACCGTCGTGCGCATGCACTACCACACGCCGGGCGGCGTGATCGAGACGGGCAAGCCGATTGCCGAGATCCTGCCGTCGGGGGCGCCGCTCATCATCGAGGCGCAGATCGCCCGGACCGACATCGACGCGGTAAAGACCGGGCAGGATGCCGTCGTCCGTCTGGTGGCGCTGAACCAGCGGACCACGCCGGTCCTGACGGGCGAGGTCTTCTACCTCTCGGCGGATGCGCTGCTCGAAGACGTCGCCGGGCAGCCGCGGGATGTCTATGTCGCGCGGGTCTCGATACCCGTGGAGGAACTCGACCGCGTCCCCGGCTTCGCGCCGACGCCGGGCATGCCGGTCGAGGTCATGATCCAGACACGGCCGCGCACCTTCGCCGACTACATCGCGCGCCCCGTCATGGACAGCTTCTCCCGCGCCTTCCGCGAGCAATAGGGCGGCTCGCCATCGGCTGCGAGGCGGAGGACGACCGGGGGCCTTGTGCCGAAGGCGCAGGGCAATGGCGGCGGGCATGGCA
>DAINOF010000240.1:0-4207 GCA_036735505.1 Paracoccaceae bacterium | reverse complement strand
TCGACGCGGGCGGGGCTCATCCTGCAATCCACGCGCGACGACCCGAACCGGTCGCGCTACCTCGGCTACGACGTCGCGGCCTACCAGACGTTCTTCTTCACCGTATCGGCCGGCATCGCCGGGTTCGCCGGGATGCTCTACGTGATCGCGGCCGAATTCGCCTCGCCCAGCTTCCTCGACATCGCCTTCTCGATCTCGATGGTGGTCTGGGCGGCGGTGGGCGGCCGGTCCTCGCTGATCGGCGCGGCCATCGGCGCGATCCTGATCAACACCATCGAGGCCACCGCTTCGGAAAGCGAGATCTTCCAGGAGGCGTGGAAGCTCATCATCGGCACGATCTTCGTGCTGGTCGTCCTCTTCATGCCGCGCGGGCTGGCCGGTCTTGCGCGCGACCTTCTGGCGGGCGCGGTGGCCTTGTGGAGCGGGAGGGCGCGCGACAAGGGCGCGGCCCCAACCCGCGCCGCCGCGGAATAGGGGGGCGGGGATGCAGCCGGCACTCACCATAGATGCGATCGAGGTCGATTTCGGCGGCTTCAAGGCCGTGGACCGCCTGACCACCGTGATCGACGACGGCGAGCTTCGCGTGGTCCTGGGGCCGAACGGCGCGGGCAAGACGACGCTCATGGACCTCATCAGCGGCAAGACCGCCTCGACCGGCGGCAAGGTGCATCTCTTCGGCCGCGACATCACCAACGAGCCCGAGCACAAGATCGCCCGGGCGGGCATCGGGCGGAAGTTCCAGATCCCCTCGATCTTCCGCGACCTGACGGTCATGCAGAACCTCGAGGTCGCGGTCAGCCACGAGCCGCGGGTGTTCCGCAACCTGCGGCTCGGGATGGCGGCAGCCGACCGGCGCCGCATCGCCGAGGTGATCGACCTGACCGGGCTCGAGCCGGTGCTCGACAAGCTGGCGGGCGACCTGAGCCACGGGCAGATGCAGTGGCTTGAACTCGGCATGCTGATCACCCAGCAGGCGCGGGTGATCCTGCTCGACGAGCCGACCGCCGGGATGACCCAGGGCGAGACCTCGAAGACCGCCGACATCATCCTGCGCCTGAAGGGGTCGCATACGATCCTCGTCGTCGAACACGACATGGCCTTCGTGCGCAAGATCGCGGAACGCGTGACCGTCATGCATCTGGGCAAGCTTCTGGCCGAGGGGCCCATGGCGCAGATCGAGACCGATCCCGCCGTGCGCGAGGCCTATCTCGGGTCGGGGGGGCTCCACTGATGCTGTCCCTGCGCAACGTCGACAGCTTCTACGGCCGCAGCCAGGCGCTCCACGATCTGAGCGTGACCGCACCGGCGGGCCAGATCCTCGCGATCCTCGGCCGCAACGGGGTGGGAAAGACCACGCTCCTTCGCACGATCCTCGGGCTGACGGACCGCGCGGACGGCGCCATAGAGCTCGAGGGCCGTGACATCTCGGCCCTGGCGACCTTCGCCCGCGCCCGCGCCGGCATCGCCTATGTGCCGCAGGGGCGCATGATCATCCCCGACTTCACCATCCGCGACAACATCCTGATGGGCGGCTTCGCGGCCAGTGGCGGCCAGCGCATTCCCGACATCGTCCCGGAGCTTTTCCCCTATCTGATGCAGAACCTCGACCGGCCCGGCGGCGTGCTCTCGGGCGGCCAGCAGCAGCAGCTGGCCATCGCGCGGGCGCTCGCCTGCGCGCCCAAGGTCCTCCTGATGGACGAACCGACCGAGGGCATCCAGCCCAACATCGTCGAGCAGATCGAGGCGACGATCCTGCGGCTGAACCGCGAGCTGGGGCTGACGATCCTCCTGGTCGAGCAGAACGTCGACTTCGCCCGCCGCTCCGCCGCGACCTTCGCGATGATCGAGCACGGGACCGCCGTCGCCTCCGGCCCGATCGGGGAACTGAGCGACGACCTCGTGGCCCGGCACATGGCGATCTGATGGAGGTCTTCAGCACCATCCTCGGCGCCGCCGACGCGCCCGAACACCACGACGCGCTGCACAGGCTGTCGCATGCCCATGCCGTGGACGTGCTGCGCCTGCCGCGCGCCGACCTCGCGCGGCGCCGGCTCCGGACCACGACCGAGGCGGGCCACGAGGTCGCCATCGCCCTGCCGCGCGACCAGCAACTGTTCGACGGCGCGCTGCTGGCGCTGACCGGGACCGGCGCGCTCGTGGTGCGGGTCGAGACCGAGCGCTGGCTCCGCCTTGCCCCGCGTGACGCGGCCGCCGCGCTTCGGCTGGGCTATGCCTGCGGCAACCTCCACTGGCGCGTCCGCTTCGACGGGCCGCATCTCCTGATCGCGATCGAAACCGAGGAGCAGGTCTATCTCGACCGGCTGGCGGCGCTCCTGGGCGCGGGCGAGGCGACGCTGGTCGGCGACGGGGCGGCCGCGCCATGACGGCAGACGCGCTTTCCCTCGTCCGGTTGCTGCAGGTGGCGGACAGCGCGTTCCCGTCGGGCTCCTTCGCCTTCTCCTCGGGGCTCGAGACGCTGGTGAACGAGGGCCGCGTGCAGGGCCCCGCCGATGTGGGCGCGGTCCTGGCCGGGCAGATCCTGCCACGCTGGGCCAGTTTCGACCGCCCCATCCTCCGGGCCGCCCATGCCGCCGCCGGGGATGTCGAGCGCCTGCGCGAGATCGACCGGCGCTGCCACCTGCAATCCACCGCCGACCGGCTCGCGGTGGCCTCGCGCCGGATGGGCCGCGCGATCCTCTCGGTCCATGCCCGGATCGGCACGCCGGGCGCCGCGGCCTATCGCGACGCAATCGCGGGCCCCGCAGACCGGGACGTGTCGGGCTACGATCCCGTGGTGCAGGGGCTCGTGGGCGCGGGCGCCGGCCTCTCTCCGGAGGCGACCGAGGCCGGGGCGCAGCATGCGGCCACCATGGCCTTCGTCTCGGCCGCGGTGCGGCTTGGCCGGCTCGGCGCGATCGAGGCGCAGGCGCTTCTCGCAGAGGTCGCGCCCGCGATGGCCGAGGCGCTCGAGGCCCCCCCGCCCGCGCGGCCCGGCGCCTTCGCCCCCTATGCCGAGATCGCGGCGCTGCGCCGCAACGACGCCCATGCCAGCCTTTTCGCCACATGAGGACCGGGTAGCCCGATGCTTCTGACACCGACGGAGCTTGAACGTCTCACGATCTTCACCGCCGCGGAACTGGCGCGGAAACGGCGTGCCCGCGGGTTGCGGCTGAATGCCCCCGAAAGCGTCGCGATCATCTGCGACGAGATCCTCGAGGGCGCGCGCGACGGGCAGAGCGTGGCCGCGCTCATCAGCTTCGGCTCGACCATCCTCAGCACCGACGACGTGATGCCGGGCGTGGCCGATCTCCTGCCGATGATCCAGGTCGAGGCGGTCTTCCCCGACGGCACCAAGCTCGTGACCGTCCACGACCCGATCCGCCCGGGCGCGCTGCCCATCGACCCGAAGGTGGGTCAGCCCGGTGAGATCCGCGCGGCCGAGGGCCATGTGGAACTGAACGAAGGCCGCGAGAAGGTCACCCTGACCGTGAAGAACACCGGCGACCGGCCGATCCAGGTGGGCAGCCACTACCATTTCTTCGAGACGAACCGCGCGCTCGACTTCGACCGCGCCGCCGCCTTCGGCTTCCGGCTGGACATCCCGGCGGGCACCGCCGTGCGCTTCGAGCCGGGGCAGGAGAAGGAGGTCACGCTCTGCACCTTCGGCGGCGCGCGGCGGCTCACCGGTCTCAACAACCTCACCCGGGGCGAAGGCCGCGACGCGGCGCTGGCGCGTGCGCGCGCCGCCGGTTTCAAGGGAGCGTGACGCGATGGCCCGCATGACCCGTGCCGAATACGCCGCGATGTTCGGCCCGACCACGGGCGATCTCGTCCGGCTGGGAGATACCGAACTCTGGGCCGAGATCGAGCACGACTTCACCACCTACGGCGACGAATGCCTGCATGGCGGCGGCAAGACGCTCCGCGACGGGCTCGGCATGGCGGTGGGCGTCACCGGCGCGCAGGGTGCGCTCGACATGCTGATCTGCAACGTCGTCGTGATCGACGCGGTGGCCGGCATCGTGAAGGGCGACATCGGCATCAAGGACGGCCGCATCGTGGCCATCGGCAAGGCCGGCAACCCTGACGTGATGGCCGGGGTGGACCCCCGGCTGATCGTCGGCGCGGGCACGACCGTCCGCGACGCCGAAGGCATGATCGCGACGGCGGGCGCCATCGACGTGCATGTGCATTTCGACAGCGCCCA
>DAINOF010000239.1:0-4214 GCA_036735505.1 Paracoccaceae bacterium | reverse complement strand
TTCGCCGCCGCCTCGAACCCCGAGGTGCGCACCGTCATCACCTTGACCGGGTCGGAGGACTTTACCGTCTGGATCGCGTTGCCCGCGTAGATCGGCCGCTCGAAGGTCTCGGCGTCGATCACGGCCGTCACCTCCGGGATCACCATCACGTCGAGCAGCGCCGCGACGCGGGGCAGGATGTTCTTGGCATCCGTCGTGCCCGGCGCCACGATGTGCGAATAGCCCGCCGCCATTCCGACGACGAGGTCCGCCACCGGCTCGGCCAGCATGTGGCAGAAGCCGTGGTCGCCCGCGAAGAGCACCTTGGCCACGCCCTGCAGCGTCGCCGCTTCCGCGGCAGCGGCATCGCCGCCCTGGCCGGCCACCAGCACATGGACCTCGCCCAGCCCCTTCACCGCCGTCACGGTCTTGGCCACGGCATCGGTCGACAGCTGCCCGTTCGTCACGTCCGCCAGAAGAAGAACCGCCATCAGAGCACCCCCGCCTCGTCCTTGAGCTTCGCGATCAGTTCGTCGACCGACCCGACCCGCACGCCCGCCTTCCGCACCGCAGGTTCCACCGTCTTCACCACGGTGAGCCGCGGAGTCACGTCCACGCCGTAGTCCGCGGGCGTCTTCTCCTCGAGCGGCTTCTTCTTGGCCTTCATGATGTTGGGCAAGCTCGCGTAGCGCGGCTCGTTGAGCCGCAGGTCCACGCTGACGATCGCCGGGAGCTTCACCTTCACCGTCTGCAGCCCGCCGTCGACCTCGCGCGTGACCGTTGCGTGGTCGCCCTCGACTGCGACCTCGGAGGCGAAGGTCGCCTGCGCCCAGCCCAGCAGCGCCGCCAGCATCTGGCCGGTGGCGTTCATGTCGTTGTCGATGGCCTGCTTGCCGCAGAGGACGAGGCCCGGACCCTCGGCCTCGATGACCTTGGCGAGCAGCTTGGCCACGGCGAGCGGTTCGATGTCCTGGTGCACGTCCTGGGCCGCGACGATGAGGATCGCGCGGTCCGCGCCCATGGCGAGCGCGGTCCGAAGCGTCTCCTGCGCCTTGTCGACGCCGATCGAGACGGCGACGATCTCGGTCGCCACGCCCTTCTCCTTCAGCCGGATCGCCTCTTCCACCGCGATCTCGTCGAAGGGGTTCATCGACATCTTGACGTTCGCCAGATCGACCCCGGACCCGTCCGCCTTCACGCGGACCTTCACGTTGTAGTCGATCACGCGCTTGACGGGCACGAGCACCTTCATCCGCGTCTCTCCTTCCTCGTTTCGGCGATCATTTAGCGGCCTCTGGCCGAGGGGAACAGCGCAAAAGCGACGCGCTCCGGCATGGGAACGCGACGTTTTCCGCCGGTTGGCGCTAACGGAGAGCACGCATTGGGGCGTGGACTCTCCCAGCAGGCGTCAGCGATTGGCACCCGGTACCCAGAGCACGTCCGCCCGGCCGTCGTCGTTGGCGATGCGGGCGGCCACGAAGAACCAGTCCGAGAGGCGGTTGAGGTACTTCACCGCCGCCTCGTTCACTTCTTCCATCGTCGCAAGCTCGACCGTCAGCCGCTCGGCCCGGCGCGACACCGTCCGGCAGAGGTGGAGATGCGCGGCCAGCGCCGAGCCGCCCGGCAGGATGAAGGAACGCAGCGGTTCGAGCCGCGCGTTCATCGCGTCGATCTCGCGCTCGAGCCGGCCGACCTGGCTGTCGAGCATCCGGAGCGGCGGGAACTCGGCGTCGGCGTCGCGCTCCATGTTGGGGCGGCAGAGATCGGCGCCGAGGTCGAAGAGGTCGTTCTGGATCATCGCGAGTTGCGCGTCCATCTCTCCGGCCGCGTGAAGCCGCGCGAGGCCCACCGTCGAATTCGCCTCGTCCACCGTGCCGTAGGCCTGCACGCGGAGCGCATGCTTGGCGACCCGCGCGCCGTTGCCGAGCGCGGTCTCTCCGGCGTCGCCCGTCTTGGTGTAGATCCTGTTCAGTACGACCATGTCAGCCTGCCTGTCCCCTGAGCCACACGAAAAGCACGATCAGCACCACCGCGGCCAACTGGAGGCCGAGGCGCCAGCGCATCAGCTTGTTGGCGTTGCGCCGGTTGTAGTCGCCGCCCTTGCCGAAGCTGCCGAGCCCGAGGGCGAGAACGCCAAGGACGGCCGCGACGAGCACGACGATGACGAGGAAGAGCGGATCGGACATCATGTGGCGGTTTCCCTTTCGCGGGCGATGTAGCGGGCTTGAGGAAGAAAGCGAAGCCCGTCCGTCAGACCCTGCGCAGGACCGCGTCGAGAAGTCGCCCGGGCAGCAGCCGCTTGGCGACCGCGATGGCCTTCGTCGGCACGGTGACGCGGTAGCGCGGCCGCGGGTTCGGAGCGGCAAGTGCCCGAAGGAGCACCTTCGTCACCGCCGAGGCGGGCAGCTCGAACCGGTCCGGCCCCTTGGACTCGTAAAGGCGCTTCAGAAGCGTCGCGCGGTACTGGTCGGCGCGGGGCGAGGCCTTCCAGTCGATCCAGCGCTCGAAATGCGGGATCGAGTTCGCGCGGATGCGCGAGGTGATGGGCCCCGGCTCGATCAGGATGACCTTCACCGGTGTGTCCGACATCTCGAGCCTCAGCACGTCCGTCAGCCCCTCGAGCGCGTGTTTCGTGGCGACATAGGCGCCGCGCCAGCGGAACCCGATGAAGCCCAGAACGGAGGAGTTCATCACGATCCGCCCGCCCCCTTGCGCCCGCATCACCGGGATGACGTGGCGGGTGAGTTCGTGCCAGCCGAAGAGGTTCGCCTCGAAGATCTGCCTCAGCGCCGCCGTGGGCAGGTCCTCGACCGCGCCCGGGATCCCGTAGGCGCCGTTGTGGAAGACCGCGTCGAGCGTGCCGCCGGTGGCCTCGAGCACCTCGGCGAGGCCCGTGGCGATCGACTCGGTGTCCTCGTAGTCGATGCGCGGGCTCTCGAAACCCTCGGCCATCAGCCGGGCGCAGTCCTCGGCCTTGCGGCAGGAGGCGAAGACGCGCCAGCCCGCCGCCCGCAAGCCATGCGCCGCGTCGTGGCCGATCCCCGAAGAACATCCCGTGACGAGGATTGTGCCGGCCATGTCCGCCTTTCCTGACTGGACCCCTACCTGAACCGCCATTACACAACATCCATGACCGACGCCACCGACGACCGCGAAATAGGCCCTGCGGACGAGTTCGAGCCGCTCCGCCGCGCCATCGGCGCGCGCTACCTGACCTACGCGCTGTCGACGATCATGCACCGCGCGCTGCCCGATGCGCGCGACGGCCTGAAGCCCGTGCACCGGCGCATCCTCTACGCGATGCGCGAACTGCGCCTGTCCTCCACCGGGGGCTTCCGCAAGTCGGCCAAGATCTCGGGCGACGTGATGGGGAACTACCACCCGCACGGCGACGCGGCGATCTACGACGCGATGGCGCGGCTCGCGCAGGACTTCAACGTGCGCTACCCGCTGGTGGACGGGCAGGGGAACTTCGGCAACATCGACGGCGACAACCCGGCCGCCTCGCGCTACACCGAAGCGCGCATGACCGTGGCAGCCGAGGCGCTGCTCGAAGGGCTCGACGAGGATTCGGTCGATTTCCGCGACAACTACGACGGGACCCTGCGCGAACCCGTCGTGCTTCCCGCCTCCTTCCCGAACCTGCTCGCCAACGGATCGTCGGGCATCGCGGTCGGCATGGCCACGAACATCCCGCCCCACAACATCGCCGAGCTGTGCGACGCCTGCCTGCACCTCATCAAGCACCCGAACGTCCCCGACGACGCGCTGCTTGCGCATGTCCCCGGCCCCGACTTCCCGACGGGCGGCGTCCTCGTCGAGCCGCGCGAGACCATCGCCGAGGCCTATCGCACCGGGCGCGGCTCGTTCCGCCTGCGCGCGAAGTGGGCCATCGAGGACCTCGGCCGCGGCCAGTGGCAGATCGTCGTCACCGAGATTCCCTACCAGGTGCAGAAGTCGAAGCTCATCGAGCGGCTGGCCGAGCTCATCCAGATCAAGAAGGTTCCGATCCTCGCCGACGTGCGCGACGAAAGCGCCGAGGACGTGCGCATCGTGCTCGAGCCGCGCGCGCGCACGGTGGACCCCGAGATGCTGATGGGGATGCTCTTCCGCAACTCGGACCTCGAGGTGCGGTTCTCGATGAACATGAACGTGCTCATCGACGGGCGCACGCCAAAGGTCTGCTCGATGAAGGAGGTGCTGCGCGCCTGGCTCGACCACCGGCGCGAGGTGCT
>DAINOF010000238.1:0-4223 GCA_036735505.1 Paracoccaceae bacterium | reverse complement strand
CGCGAGATGAAGGATCGCGTGGCGCGCCTTCTCGGCCAGGCGGTCGAGGGCATGCCCTGGCTCGGCACCTTCCACGCGGTCTGCGTCAAGCTCCTGCGCCGGCACGCGGAACTGGTGGGGCTGAAGACCAACTTCACCATCCTCGACACCGACGACCAGGTGCGTCTCCTCAGGCAGCTGATCGTCGCCGCGAACATCGACGAAAAGCGCTGGCCCGCGCGCCAGCTCGCCGGCCTCGTCGACCACTGGAAGAACCGCGCCTGGTCGCCCGACAAGGTCCCCGCGGCCGAAGGCGCGGCCTTCAACGGCGCGGGCGTCGAACTCTACGTCCAGTACCAGGAGCGGCTCCGCACGCTCAACGCCGTCGATTTCGGCGACCTCCTGCTCCACGTCCTGACGATCTTCCAGGCGCACCCGGACGTCCTCGCGCAATACCAGCGCTGGTTCCGCTACATCCTCGTGGACGAATATCAGGACACCAACGTCGCCCAGTATCTCTGGCTGCGGCTCCTCGCCCAGAGCCACCGCAACATCTGCTGCGTGGGCGACGACGACCAGTCGATCTACGGCTGGCGCGGCGCCGAGGTCGGCAACATCCTGCGGTTCGAAAGTGACTTTCCCGGCGCAAAGGTCATCCGGCTCGAACAGAACTACCGCTCCACCCCGCATATTCTCGCGGCCGCCTCCGGCCTCATCGCCGCGAACAAGGGCCGTCTCGGCAAGACGCTCTGGACGCAAGCCGAGGAGGGGGCGAAGGTCCGCCTGATCGGCCACTGGGACGGCGAGGAAGAGGCGCGCTGGATCGGCGAGGAACTGGAAGCCATGGGGCAGGGGACCCGCGGCCTGCGCCCCATGCGGCTCTCCGACTGCGCCATTCTCGTGCGCGCCTCCCACCAGATGCGCGCCTTCGAGGACCGCTTCCTGACCATCGGGCTGCCCTACCGCGTCATCGGCGGCCCGCGCTTCTACGAACGGCAGGAAATCCGCGACGCGATGGCCTACTTCCGCCTCGCCGTCTCGCCCGACGACGACCTCGCCTTCGAGCGGGTCGTGAACACGCCGAAGCGCGGCCTGGGCGACAAGGCGCAGGCCGACATCCAGCGCACCGCGCGGGCGAACGGCGTCTCGCTCCACGAGGGCGCGCGGCTCGTCGTGGCTGCGAAGGGCCTCGGCGGCAAGGGCGGCGCGGAGCTCAAGGCGCTCGTCGAAAGCATCGACCGCTGGCACGCAGCCATACGACATCCATACGAAACCCATATCGAAACCGCAGAGCGGATTCTGGACGACTCCGGCTACACGGCGATGTGGCAGGCCGACAAGACGCCCGAGGCGCCGGGCCGGCTCGAGAACCTCAAGGAACTCGTGAAGGCGCTGGAGAACTTCGAGAACCTCCAGGGCTTCCTCGAACACGTCTCCCTGATCATGGACAACGCCTCCGAGGACGACGGCGACAAGGTCTCGATCATGACCCTCCATGCCGCCAAGGGCCTTGAATTTCCTTCCGTTTTCCTCCCCGGCTGGGAGGATGGCCTGTTCCCCTCGCAGCGGTCGATGGACGAGAGCGGATTGAAGGGCCTCGAGGAGGAACGCCGCCTCGCCTATGTCGGGATCACCCGCGCCGAAGAGCTCTGCACGATTTCCTTCGCCGCGAACCGCCGCGTCTACGGCCAGTGGCAGTCCGCGCTTCCCTCGCGCTTCATCGACGAGCTTCCCGGCCCCCATGTCGACGTCCTGACCCCCCCCGGCCTCGCCGGCGGCGCCTATGGCGCGGCCGCCATGGCGGGCAGCACCATTGAAGAGCGCGCCGCCCGCGCCGACGTCTACAATTCCCCCGGCTGGAAGCGCCTGCAGGAGCGCGGCGCGGCGCGGCCCATGTCCCAGCCGCGCGAGTCGCGGACCATGACGATCGACCTCGACGCGGTGTCCGCCTTCACGACGGGCGACCGTGTCTTCCACCAGAAGTTCGGCTATGGCGCCATCGTCGGAATCGAGGGCGACAAGCTCGACATCCTGTTCGACAAGGCCGGCGAGAAGAAGGTGGTCGCGCGCTTCGTCGTGCCTGCCGCGGACGCCGACGATGTTCCCTTCTGATTGAAAAGTCTTCCTTAACCCGGTCGCAAGACCGGTTATCGAATTCTTTACGAACACTGAGCAGGTTCCCCGCATTCGCATTCTGGAGGCTGATGTGCGCGTTTTGGTCGTCGAGGACGATTCCCTTCTCAGAACCCTTTGGATCGAGGTATTTTCAGCTGCGGGGCACGATGTTGCCGGCGCGGCGACGGTCGCCGAGGCGCGGCTCCGGCTGCTTGCACGCGCCTGGGACGTCGTCGTCCTTGACCTTCATCTCGGCAGCGAAAGCGGCCTGTCGGTCGCGATGCTCGCCACCTACGGCAATCCCGACTGCCGCGTGATCATGATCACCGGCTCGACGCTCTTCGCCCGCGGCGAGATCTTCGAGATGGCGCCCACGGTCGCGACGGTCCTGCGCAAGCCCGTGGCCATCCACGAACTTCTCGCGGTCTCGGAACACATGCCCGCGGCGGCGGGCTGAAGCCGGGCAAAAAAAAGCGGTGACGCCAGGGAGGAGGAAGGCGCCACCGCTAAACTACAGAGAACCCAGGGAGGAGGAAGGGCCTCTGATCTTCCGGCGTCCGGTCCGTGAACCATCTGCCTACACCCCGAACTTAGCCAATTGCTGCGACTGCACAATGCGCTTCGTGCGCAATTCTGCCATGCGGCAAATGCATACGTAATGCTGACGTTTTTTTGTGCGTCCTGAGGGGCCTGCGGCTGCTTTCGGGGGCGACATGCGAAGCCGCCCTTGCGTCCCGGCCGCCAACCGGCACCTTATGCCGTAGATTTATGCGGGAGTGGAAAGATGGCCGTGACGCAGGAGCAGGTTCTCGAGGCGCTGAGGACGCTCACGCTTCCCGACGGAACCGATCTGGTGAGTCGCGATCTCGTCCGGGCGCTCTCGATCTCGGGCGATCAGGTGCGCTTCGTCATTGAAGCCGAAACGCCCGAGGAGGCCCGCCGCCTCGAACCCGTCCGCAGCGCCGCCGAGGCCGTCATCGGGCGGCTGCCGGGCGTCGCGCGTGTTTCGGCCGCGCTGACCGCCCACGGCCCGGCCGCCAAGGCGCCGCCGCGCGCCGCGCCGCCGGGCGAGCCGCCCGCGCTGACCATCGGCCGCCACCCGACGCCGCAGCAGGGCGGGCCGCAGAAGGTCTCGGGCGTCGACCGCATCCTCGCGGTGGCCTCCGGCAAGGGGGGCGTCGGCAAATCCACGGTCTCGTCGAACCTCGCCGTGGCGCTCGCGCGGGCAGGGCGGCGCGTCGGGCTTCTCGACGCCGACATCTACGGGCCGTCGCAGCCGCGCATGATGGGGGTGTCCAAGCGCCCCTCCTCGCCCGACGGCAAGACGATCATCCCGCTTCAGGCGCATGGCGTGACCCTGATGTCGCTCGGGCTGATGCTCGAGGAGGACAAGGCGGTGGTCTGGCGCGGCCCGATGCTCATGGGCGCGCTCCAGCAGATGCTGGGGCAGGTGGAGTGGGGGCGGCTCGACGTGCTGATCGTCGACCTGCCGCCGGGAACGGGTGACGTGCAGCTCACGCTGTGCCAGCGCGCGCAGGTGACGGGCGCCATCGTCGTCTCGACGCCCCAGGACGTGGCGCTTCTCGACGCACGCAAGGCAATCAGCATGTTCAACATGCTGAAGACGCCGATCCTCGGCCTGATCGAGAACATGTCGACCTATATCTGCCCCAACTGCGGGCACGAGGCGCATATCTTCGGCCACGGCGGCGTGCGCGCGGAAGCCGAGCGGATCGGGGTGCCGTTCCTGGGAGAGATCCCCCTCAGCCTCGACGTCCGGATCGCCGGGGACGCGGGCACGCCGATTGCGGCGGGGGAGGGAGCGGTCGCCGCCTCCTATGCCGCCCTCGCGCGGCGGCTCGTCGACGGCGGGATGGCCTGAGCGGGATTTCATGGGACTGACCGCCCGCGGGTCCGTCCGACCGGCGAATCATGGGTCGATTCTGGTGAAAACCGGGCCGCGAAGGCGGCGTCGGGCCAATCTTCCGCCCGTAAATCAATGCAGCGCGCGATTTCTCCGGGAAATCTTGGGAAACGCGCCGGTCTGAGACAGCATCAACATGTTGCGGAGATTCCGACGAGATCTTCAATATCTCGCGGCAATCTAGGACAATTCCCGCTCCTGTTCG
>DAINOF010000237.1:0-4271 GCA_036735505.1 Paracoccaceae bacterium | reverse complement strand
ATTTCCCTATGGGAGGCGGCCTTGCCGAGGTCATCAACGCCCATGTCGAGGGCTACAGCGCCACCGCCGAGGTGACCGGCGCCTCGGTCGAGAACATGGGCCTGATCGCCACCGGCGACGCCGACATCGCCTTCTCGCTCGCCGACACCGTGCTGCAGGCCTACGAGGGCACCGCCCGCTTCGAGGGCCAGCAGCTCGACATGGTTCGCGGCCTCGCCTCGGTCTACGCCAACATGGTCCAGATCGTGGCGCTCGAGGGCAGCGGGATCGCGTCGCTCGAGGATCTGCGCGGCAAGCGCGTCTCGATCGGCGCGCCGGGCTCGGGCACCGAGGTGAACGCGCAGGCGATCCTGAACGCCAACGGCATCACCTACGACGACATCGACGAGCAGCGGCTGAACTTCAACGAGACCGCCGACGCGCTGGCCAACGGCGACATCGACGCGGGCTTCTGGTCGGTCGGCGCGCCGACCTCGTCGATCCTGAACCTCGCCACGACGAACGACATCGTCATCCTCGAGCTGACGGACGAACAGTTCGCCGCCGCGCAAGGCGCCGACCCGACCTTCGCCCGCACGACGCTGCCGGGCGGCACCTACGAGGGGTCGGCCGAAGACATCGCCGTGCTCGGCATCCCCAACGTGCTCGTCGTGTCCGCCGAGATGCCCGACGACCTCGCCTATGCGGTCACCAAGGCGATCTTCGAGAACATCGCCGACCTCCAGGCGGTCCATCCGGCGGCGAACGAGACCACCGTCGAGTTCACGATGAGCGCGACGCCGATCCCGCTCCATCCCGGCGCGATCCGCTACTACGAAGAGATCGGAGCGGCCATCCCGGACGACCTGCGCCCGTGAAGGCGATGATCGGAGGAGGGTGCCTCGCCCTCCTCCTCTCCGCCGCCCATGCGGGGACCCTGACCGCGACGCTCGAGGACGGGACCGAGATCGCCCGCCTGCCCGTGCCCGACGGCGCGGGCTGGTGCGTTCTCTGGCACCACTCCGTCAAGGGCTTCGAGGTCCAGGACTGCTACGAGAACCGCGGCGGCGCCATGGTGCTCGTCCGCGCGCACCTGCCCGACTTCGCCGCGGGCCTCGATCACATCCCGGGCCGCGGGCGGCAGGTGTCGGACGGGCGGGGCGGCTACTGGATCCTCGGCATCGACGAACCCGTGCCCGGCAACGCCTACATCCTCCGCCCCGGCGCGGGCGCGGTCGACCATCGGCTTCAGGCCGGCGCCGCGACCGTCTCGCTCTCCGCCGCCGCGCCGCGGGCGCGGGTCACGATCGCGCTGGAAGGGGACGCCCGCTGATGGTCACCGATACCGCAGGCATGCCGCCGCCCCCCACCCAGCCGCGCCCTGTGCTGCGCGCGATCACCGTCGTCGCCATCGGGCTCTCGCTGTTCCAGCTCTACGCCGCAGGCGTCCAGCCGCTCGGCCTCTTCTACCAGCGGCCGATCCACCTCGGCTTCATCCTCGTCCTGTGCTTCCTCATCTTCCCGGTCACCGGCCCCGATCGCCCGCGCGGGCCCCTCGGCTGGGCCGTCGACGGCACGCTCGTTGCCTGCGGCGTCCTCGTCGGCGGCTGGGTGCCCTGGAACATCGACATCATCGCCAACCAGGTCTTCCCGCGCGACATCGATGTCTGGATGGGCGTGCTGACCATCCTCGTCGTGCTCGAGGCCGCGCGCCGGGCAGTGGGCTTCGGCATGACGATCATCGGCGCGGTCTTCCTCGCCTATGCCTTCGCGGGCAGCCGGGGCGAGCTGCCCTTCCTCGCAGACTGGTTGCCCGGCATCCTGAACCACCGCGGCTACACGCTCGAACGCGTGGCAAGCCAGATGACGCTCGGCGCCGAGGGTATCTTCGGCCTTCCGCTCGGGGTCGCGGCCACCTTCATCTTCGTCTTCGTCCTCTTCGGCGCCTTCCTCGAAGTCACCGGCGCGGGCAAGTTCTTCATCGACCTCGCCTATGCCGCCACCGGCCGCCAGCGGGGCGGCCCCGCCAAGGCCGCCGTGATCGCGAGCGCAGGCATGGGGTCGATCAGCGGATCGGCCATCGCCAACGTCGTCACCACCGGCGCCTTCACCATCCCGCTCATGAAGAAGCTCGGCTACCGCCCCGCGCAGGCCGGCGGCATCGAGGCCGCGGCCTCGACCGGCGGGCAGATCATGCCGCCCTTGATGGGCGCGGGCGCGTTCCTGATGTCCGAGTTCACCCGCGTGCCCTACGTCGACATCGTCCTCGTCTCGATCTTCCCCGCGGTCCTCTACTTCGGCGCGGTCTACCTCCTCGTCCATATCGAGGCGGTCAAGCAGGGCATGCAGGGCCTGCCCGCCTCCGAGCTTCCCTCCGTCCGCACCGTCCTCGCCGGCGGATGGCACTTCCTCCTGCCGCTCGTGGCGCTCGTCTGGCTCCTCGTCGCGGGCTACTCGCCGATGCGCGTGGGCTTCTACGCCATCGTCGCCGTCGTCGCCGCCGCCGCGGCCCGCGCGCTCTGGACCTTCCTCGCCTCGGGCCCCACCCTCGCGGGGTTCATCGCCCTCTGCCGCCGCGGCCTCGCCCTCACGCTTCAGGCGCTGGAACTCGGCGCCCGCAACGCGGTGGCCGTCTCGATGGCCTGCGCGGTGGCGGGCATCATCGTGGGCGTCGTGGGCCTCACCGGCCTCGGGCTCAAGTTCTCGGCCATGATGATCGCCTTCTCGGGCGGCAACATCGTCCTCGCGCTCATTCTCGTCCTGCTGGCAAGCCTCGTGCTCGGCATGGGGCTGCCGGTCACGGCCTCCTACATCGTGCTCATCATCCTCGTGGGCCCCGCGCTGACCGAGGAATTCGGCATCCCCCTCCTCATCGCCCATCTCGTCGTCTTCTGGTATTCGCAGGATTCGAACGTCACGCCCCCCGTGGCGCTCGCGGGCTTCGCGGGCGCGGCCATCGCCGGCTCGAAGCCCCTCGAGACGAGCCTGCAGGCGTGGAAATACGCCAAGGGCCTCTACCTCATCCCGCTCTTCATGGTCTTCAACGAAGAGATCATCCTGGGCGGCCCGCTGCCCTATCTCCTGTGGACCGGGGCCATCGCCATCCTCGCGCTCGCGGCCTTCGCCGCCGCGCTCGAGGGCTTCCTCTGGGCGCCCATGCCGGTCTGGCAGCGGGTGCTCGTGGTGCCGGGCGTCGTCGGCATCTTCTGGCCCGTCTTCGCCTGGGAGGTCGCGGGCGCGGCGCTTCTCGTCCTTATCCTCGCGCTCAACCGGCACGCCGCGCGCGGGCGACAGCCCACGGCCGAGGGCGCCGCCCTGCCCGACTGACCCCGCCCCCCCTGCGCCCGGGCTTCTTCCGGCGTGAAAAACTCCCGCCGGAGGCACCGCCGGCCCCATCGGGGCCGGCCAGGATGCAGTCGCGCCGAAGGCGCGCCCTTGGGAATGCGCCGCAGTCAGCCGCGACGGCAAAGGGAAGGCTGCCGCTCACCTCGCTGCGTCGCTGGTTCTTCTCATAGCCGACAGTGCAACGGCGCGTAGCTTCACAAGAACGAATGGGGGGGAACATGAGGATCATCGCTCTTGCAATGGCTGCGCTTCTCGCCGCAGGCGGGGCCATGTCGCAGGATATACGGATCTCGCCGCCGCAAGGCTGCACGATGGAAGGCGATCCAACAGATCAGGCATGTACGGTCACGCAGGCGGACGGCTCTCTCCTGACCGTCATGCTTGCGCGCAGCGTCCACCCCGTGAGCAACTTGCCGGCGAATGTGCGCCGCGCGCTGGAAGACGCGCCGGAGGAATGGATGGGCGAGAACCTCCTGTACCACGAACGCAAGACAAGCGACAGGCCGCCAACGCCCTCTCAGAGGCGCCTCGTCACCCGGCAATGGCTTGTTCCCCCGGACGAGCTTCCGCCCGGCACCGATGTCTGCCTGCGCTACGACATGGATTTCTCTGACGAACTCTTCCAGCAAGGGCGGGTGCAGCTCGACAACTCGGGCCTATGGTGCAACGCGCTACGCGCCGACGTTCTGTATTTCATCCAGCTCGAAGTGCTGAGTTTTCACGAAGAGACGGGACGACGACTGTCCGGTTTCGTGGTGACGGCAGAGCGCGTGCTTTCAAGCCTGCGGGTGGACTGGTAACCGGTCTTGCGCCGCCCCTCCCCTTGGCTATAACCCCGGACGATTGTGCTGGGGGACCCCGATGCCGAAGCGAACCGACATCAAGTCGATCATGATCATCGGCGCGGGGCCCATCGTCATCGGCCAGGCCTGCGAGTTCGACTATTC
>DAINOF010000236.1:0-4286 GCA_036735505.1 Paracoccaceae bacterium | reverse complement strand
GGGTCCTGCCGTGACTTGACAGGACCGGGCAAAGGCGCGACATGCGCGCGTCCCCTGACCGGGGGCCAAGTCTCCGCGACCTTGTAAAAACGGACACCATCATGACCCGCATCCTGCCCGGCATCCTCGCCATGGCCGCCATCGTGGTGGCCTCGAACATCCTCGTGCAGTTCCTTTTCGGCCAGTGGCTGACCTGGGGCGCCTTCACCTATCCCTTCGCCTTTCTCGTCACCGACGTGATGAACCGCGTCTACGGCACCGCAGTCGCACGCAAGGTGGTTTTTGCCGGCTTCGCCGTCGGCGTCGCCTGCTCGCTCGTCGGCACCCAGATCGTGGGAGAGTTCGGGCCGCTCGTGACCCTGCGCATCGCGGTCGGTTCGGGGCTCGCCTTCCTGACGGCGCAGCTTCTCGACGTTGCCATCTTCGACCGGCTGCGGGCGGGCGCCTGGTGGCGCGCGCCGCTCGTCTCGACGCTCGTCGGCTCGACAGTGGACACGGCGATCTTCTTCACCGTCGCCTTTTCGGCCGCGCTCGCCGTCCTCGAACCGGGCAACGACGTGTCCTGGGCGAACGAGGCGCTGCCGCTTCTGGGCTTCGGCCCCGCCCTGCCGCTCTGGGTCTCGCTCGCGGTGGCGGACTGGAGTGTAAAGCTTGCCATCGCCTTGATCGCGCTCCTCCCGTTCCGCCTCATTGTGAAGCAGTTGACGCGAAGGCTTGCGTGAAAACTGTTGACGAACACAAAATCTGTGTCACCGTCTGATCATCGGCAATCCAATGAAAGGAGGTGATCCAGTGTCTAGAGGGATATTGGAGCGAGGAGTCGGAACAGTCAGGAGGGCCGGCGCCTGAGGGCAGACCCGCAGGCGGAAACGCTTCTGATTGAGCCACAGCTCTAACTGGCTCACCTCCATGGAACTCGAAGGGCCACTGCATGCGCGGTGGCCCTTTTGGCTTGCCGGGGCGTCCTGTATCGTCGCGGCAGGGGGAGCCATGCTGCACGTCACCGACCGCATCGTCATCGAGGACTGGGAGATCACCGAGCAGTTCGTGCGCGCCTCGGGTCCCGGCGGGCAGAACGTCAACAAGGTCTCGACGGCGGTCGAATTGCGGTTCGAGGCCGACCGCAGCCCGAACCTGCCCCCCGCCGTCAAGGCGCGGCTCCGCCGGCTCGCCGGGCGGCGCTGGACCAAGGAGGGGGCGATCGTCCTCCAGGTCGACGAGACCCGCAGCCAGGCCCGCAACCGCGAGATCGCGCGCGAAAGGTTGGCCGAACTGGTCCGGCAGGCAACCGTCGTGCCGAAGCCGCGCCGGCCCACGAAGCCGACGCTCGCCTCGCAGCGCCGGCGGGTCGAGGGCAAGACGCGGCGGGGCGAGGTGAAGACCCTGCGCGGCACGGTGAAGGGAGAGGAATGAGCGACCTTCTTGACCGCCGGGCGCGGGCGATGGGCCCGAACGTGCCCACCTTCTACGACCGCCCCCTCCACCTCGTCCGGGGCGAGGGCGTCTGGCTCTGGGACGCCGACGGCCGCCGCTATCTCGACTGCTACAACAACGTGCCCCACGTGGGCCACTGCCACCCGAAGGTGGTCGAGGCGATCCACCGCCAGTCCGCCACGCTCACCACCCACACGCGCTACCTGCACGAGGGCGTTGTCGGCTATATCGAGCGGCTCGCCGGACTCTTCGGCCACGACCTGAGCCAGGCGATCCTCGTCTGCACGGGGTCCGAGGCCAACGACATCGCGCTCCGCATGGCGCAGGCCGTGACCGGCAAGACCGGGATCATCGCCACCGACAACACCTATCACGGCAACACCTGGGCGACCTCGCAGCTGTCCACCCGCCGCCCGCCGATCGGGGGGCGGGCGGGCTTCGTCCGTCTCGTGCCCGCGCCCGACAGCCTTGCCCCCGTGGGTGGAACGGCCGAAGGCCAGGCCGAGGCCTTCGCGCGCGAGGTCGCGGCGGCGATCCGGGACCTCGAGGAGAACGGGCCGGGCTTCGCGGGGCTCATGCTCTGCCCGGTCTTCGCGAACGAAGGGCTGCCGACGCTCGCGCCCGGCTTTCTCGACCCGACCGTCGCCATCGTGCGCCGCGCCCGCGGCCTCATCCTCTGCGACGAGGTGCAGCCGGGCTTCGGCCGGCTCGGCACCCGCTGGTGGGGGCACGAGGCGGCCGGCTTCGCACCGGACGTGGTGACGCTGGGCAAGCCGATGGGCAACGGCTATCCGGTCGCGGCGGTGGTGGCGCGGCCCGAGGT
Source organism: Paracoccaceae bacterium (assembly GCA_036735505.1). Taxonomy (GTDB): domain Bacteria; phylum Pseudomonadota; class Alphaproteobacteria; order Rhodobacterales; family Rhodobacteraceae; genus DAINOF01. The sequence continues at coordinate 2,029 of DAINOF010000236.1, read as the reverse complement.
GATGGGGGCCTTCCGTCAGGAGTTCGGCTATTTCAACACCTTCGGCGGCAACCCCGTGGCCGCGGCGGCGGCGACCGCCGTGCTCGACGTCATCGCCGAGGAAGAGCTGATGCCGCGCGCCGCGAAGACGGCCGCGCGGACGATGACGCTGCTGTCGGGGCTCAGGCATCCGGCGATCCGCGAGGTGCGGGGCGCGGGGCTCTTCTTCGGCCTCGTGCTCGAGGAGGACGGGAAGCCCGCGTCGGCGCTCGCCATCCGCGTGGCCGAAGAGATGAAGGACCGGGGCGTGCTGATCGGCCGGATCGGGCGGCACATGAACATCCTCAAGCTGCGCCCGCCGATGCCCTTCGGCGCCGCCGAGGCAGAGCTCGCCGTCTCGACGCTCGACGCCGTGCTGCGCGACCTGGCATGAGCGCGGAGGCGGCCGCGCGGCTCTGGGGCGCCACGCCCGCGCCACGGCTGATCAAGGACCGCGAGAACGCGGTCTACGAGATCGCCCTGCCCGGCGGCGACCGTGCCGCCCTGCGGCTGCACCGGCCGGGCTACCAGAGCCCCGCCGCGATCCGGTCCGAGCTTTGGTGGATGGCGCGCCTCGCCGAGGCCGGCGTGCCGGTGCCCCGGCCCGTGCCCGCGCGGGACGGCGCGCTGGTGGCCGAGGTGGCAGGGCGCGCCGCCTCGGTCGTCTCCTGGATCGAGGGCGCGCAGATCGGCGAAGGGGCCACGCCGCTCGAACCCGATGCCGGCGCGGTCGCCGCCCGCTACCGCGCGCTGGGGCACCTGATCGCGGCGATGCACGACGCGACCGACGCGCTGACCCTGCCTGCCGGTTTCGAGCGCCCCGGCTGGACCCGGCCCGCCTTCCTGGGCGAGGCCCCCGTCTGGGGCCGGTTCTGGGAGAACCCGGCGCTTTCCCCCGAAGACGCCGATCTTCTTCGCGCCGCGCGGGCCGAGGCCGACGCCGCGCTCGCCAGGGCCGAGGCCGAGGGCGCCGATTTCGGCCTGATCCACGCCGATGTCCTGCGCGAGAACGTCCTGTCCCACGACGGCCGCCTGTCGCTCATCGACTTCGACGATTCGGGCTTCGGCTTCCGCGCCTACGACCTCGCCACGGCCGAGGTCCAGGGGCTCGAAGACCCGATGAATGCGACAGCGAGCCTCGCGCTCCACGACGGGTACCGGGACGCGCGGCGGTCCGATGCGCCGCCCCTGGGCGACGTCACGCTCTTCGTCGCGCTCCGCGCCTTCGCCTCCTGCGGCTGGATCGTCACCCGCGCCGCGCCCGACGACCCGCGCCAGCGCTTCTACGCGGACCGGGCGGTGCGTGCGGCGCGCCGGCTTCTCCGGCTCTAGCCGCGCGCAAGGCTCCAGTCCGTCACTTCGGGATAGAACATCGCCCGCCACCTGCCGACGCGCGGGTTCATCACGCGGCGCCAGAGCGGCGGCACCATCGCCATCGTCGTCATCACCGAATAGCCGTAGGGCAGCTGTGGCGCCGCCTCGGGCCCGTAGGTCTGCAGAAGCGGAAACCGCCGGTCGGGCTTGGCGTGGTGATCGGCATGGCGCTGGAGGTTGATCAGAAGCCAGTTCGACGCCCGATGCGCCGCGTTCCAGCTGTGGCAGGGCCGGACAGGCTCGTAGCGGCCGTCGCCCAGGGGCTTGCGGGTCAGCCCGTAGTGCTCGACGTAGTTCACAAGCTCGAGCTGCCAGACCGCGACGAGCGCCTGGAACGCGAAAAGCCCGACGCCCGCCCAGCCGCCGATCAGGAGCGCGAGCAGCACAAAGCCCGCCTGAAGCGCCGAATAGCGCCAGAACGGGTTCGAATTGTCCCACCACGGCAGGCCCTTGCGCGCCAGCATGTCCCGTTCGACCCGGAAGGCCGAGATCAGGCACGCAGGGAGAACGCGCAGGAAGAAGCTGTGGAAGCCCTCGTCGTAGCGGGCGGTGACGGCGTCCCTCGGGGTTGCGACGTGGCGATGGTGGACAAGAAGGTGTTCCGACCGGAAGTGCCCGTAAAGCGCCATGGCCATCA
>DAINOF010000235.1:0-4295 GCA_036735505.1 Paracoccaceae bacterium | reverse complement strand
CCGAGCCGTGGACCGAGTTCTCGCCCACCGATTCCGCGAATTCCGCCCGGATCGTCCCGGGCGCGGCATTGGCGGGGTTGGTCGCCCCCATCACTTCGCGGTTCTTCGCGATCGCGTTCTCGCCCTCGAGCACCTGCACCACGACCGGCCCCGAGGCCATGAAGCTGCACAGCTCGTCGTAGAACGGCCGCTCCTTGTGGACCTCGTAGAACTTCTGCGCCTGCGCCATCGTCAGGTGCATCCGCTTCTGCGCGACGATCCGCAGGCCCGCCTCCTCGAACTTGGCGTTGACCTTGCCGGTGAGGTTGCGCCGGGTCGCGTCCGGCTTGATGATCGACAGCGTGCGTTCCGTGGCCATGTGCCTCGCCTCATGTCCCAAGGCCGGTGCCCCTTGCGCCGGCCAAATCCGGCGCTCCCGTAGCATGGCGGTCATGCCTTGGAAACCCGCATTGACGCTCTCCCGGCCGCGGCCTAGACCCCGCCCATGCTCGCGATCGACGACATCCGCTTCTCCATGGCCGGACGCCCGCTGTTCGAGGGCGCCTCGGCGGCAATTCCGGCCGGCCACAAGGTGGGCCTCGTGGGCCGCAACGGCACCGGCAAGACCACGCTCTTCCGGCTGATCCGGGGCGAGCTGCCGCTGGAGGCGGGGGCCATCCGCCTGCCCACGCGGGCCCGGATCGGCGGCGTGGCGCAAGAGGTCCCGGCCTCGGCCACCTCGCTTCTCGACACCGTCCTCGCCGCCGATGCCGAGCGCGCGGGCCTTCTCGCCGAGGCCGAGACCGCCGCCGACCCGCACCGCATCGCCGAGATCCAGACCCGGCTCGCCGACATCGACGCCTGGTCGGCCGAGGGGCGCGCCTCGGCCATCCTCAAGGGCCTCGGCTTCACCGACGAGGAACAGCGCATGCCCTGCTCGGCCTTCTCGGGCGGGTGGCGGATGCGGGTGGCGCTCGCAGGCGTGCTCTTCGCGCGGCCCGACCTCCTTCTTCTCGACGAGCCCACGAACTACCTCGACCTCGAGGGCGCGCTCTGGCTAGAGGCCTACCTCGCGCGCTACCCGCACACCGTCCTCGTCATCTCGCACGACCGGGGCCTCCTGAACCGGGCGGTGACCTCGATCCTGCATCTGGAAGACCGCGCGCTCACGCTCTACCAGGGCTCTTACGATACTTTCGCCGCGACCCGCGCGGCGCGCCTTGCCGGTCAGGCGGCCGAGGCCAAGAAGCAGGAGGCGCGCCGCGCGCATCTGCAAAGCTTCGTCGACCGCTTCCGCGCCAAGGCATCGAAGGCCACGCAGGCGCAGTCCCGCCTCAAGATGCTGGAAAAGCTCACCCCCATCACCGGCCCGCAGGAGGCGGCGCTGCGCGCCTTCACCTTCCCCGAGCCAGAGGAACTCTCGCCCCCCATCGTCAACCTCGACGGCGCCACGGTGGGCTACGGCGGTGCCCCCGTGCTCACGCGGCTCGCGCTGCGCATCGACCAGGACGACCGCATCGCGCTTCTGGGGCGCAACGGCGAGGGCAAGTCGACCCTGTCGAAGCTTCTCGCCGGCAAGCTCCCCGCCATGTCGGGGCGCATCACCCGCGCCGCGAAGCTCCGCATCGGCTATTTCGCCCAGCACCAGCTCGACGAGCTGCACGCCGACGAGACGCCGCTCGACCACGTCCGCCGCCTGCGGCCCACCGAGGCGCCGGCCCGGCACCGCGCGCGCCTCGCGGGCTTCGGCCTCGGGGCGGATCAGGCCGACACGCTGGTGGCCAAGCTCTCGGGCGGGCAGAAGGCGCGGCTGTCGCTGCTGCTTGCCACCATCGACGCGCCGCATCTCCTGATCCTCGACGAACCCACGAACCACCTCGACATGGAAAGCCGCGAGGCGCTCGTCGAGGCGCTGACGGCCTATTCGGGCGCGGTCATCCTCGTCAGCCACGACATGCATCTCCTGTCGCTCGTGGCCGACCGGCTCTGGCTGGTGAAGGCCGGCCGCGTGGCGCCCTACGAGGGCGATCTGGAAAGCTACCGGCGCGAGCTCCTGTCCGACCCCGAGCCGAAGGCGCCCGCGCCCGAGAAGCCCAGACGCGTGTCCAAGGACGCCATCGCGCAGCTCCGCGGCGACCTGCGCAGCTGCGAGGCGCGCCTTCAGAAGCTCGCCGAGATGCGCGACAAGCTCGCCCGCAAGCTCGCCGACCCCGGGATGTACGAACCCGAGCGCATCGGCGAGGCCGAGGTCTGGCAGCGCAAGTACGCCGAGGTGATGGAGGCGCTCGACCGGGCCGAGGCGCTGTGGATGGCGGCAGCCGAGCGGCTCGAGGCGGCCGAGGCCTGATCCGGGGCCCGATCCCCTTCCCCGCCGCCCGGATCCGCCCTATCTTCGACCCATGGACAACGTCGAGACCGGCCACCTCGTCTACCTTGCGATCCTCGGCATCGCCGTGGTGGGCTGGTACATCGCCGAGAACCGCCACGCGCTCGGCCGCACGGTGCGGCTCGCGCTCGCCTGGGGGTTCATCTTCCTCGGCGTGGTCGCGGGCTACGGCCTGTGGGAGGACATCCGCGACGACGTGGCGCCGCGTCAGGCCAGCTTCCAGGACGGCGCGCGCATCGAGGTGCCGCGTGCCTTCGACGGGCACTACTACCTCACGCTCGACCTCGAGGGCGTGCCGGTCGAGTTCATCGTCGACACCGGCGCCACCGACATGGTGCTGAGCCGCGACGACGCCGCGCGCATCGGGCTCGACCCCGGCGCGCTGGCCTACACCGGCGTCGCGGGCACCGCCAACGGGCAGGTCCGCACCGCGCGCGTCCGGCTCGACGCCGTCTCGCTCGGCGGGGTCACTGATCGGAACGTGTCCGCCTCGGTCAACGGAGGCGAAATGGACACCTCGCTCCTCGGCATGAGCTACCTGCAGCGCTTCGCCCGGCTCGAGATCGCCGACGGCCGGCTCGTGCTGGAACGCTGACGCCGCCGCCTCAGGCCGTTTCCGCCTTCTTCTCCCAGCGCCCCGACTCCTCGGACCAGTAGGCGGCCACGCAGCCCGCGCCGGTCAGCGCCTTCCACTGGCCGCGCGCGCGCGCGACGGCCGCGGGGTCGTTCCCGTCGAAAAGGATGCAGACCCGCTCCATCCCGGCCACCTCTCCGGGCGCCACCTCCGCCCCGTCGATCGCCATCAGGCAGGCGGCCCCGTTCGGCACCTCGTCCCCCGTCGTCAGCAGCACCGGCTGGTCGGCGTCGAACTCGCCCCCTGCCAGCCCGTGCGGCAGGAACTCGGCATCCCCCAGAAGCCAGAGCCGCGCGTCGAGCCAGGCGAGGCGGTCGGCGTCCGTCCCCCGCACCGCCACCCGCCAGCCCGCCGCGCGCGACTTCGCCAGAAGCATCGGCAGCGTCTCTTCGAGCGGCGCGCGCGTCAGGTGATAGAACCAGGCCGCCCCCATCAGGCCCCGTCGGTCTCGTAGCGGTCGCGCACCAGCCGGTCGAGCGCGAGCACGCCCCAGCCCGTCGCCCCCTTGGGCGCCAGCACCGTGTCGTCCTTCCGGCTCGCCACGCCCGCGATGTCGAGATGGACCCAGGGCACGCCCTCCTTCACGAAGCGGGCGAGGAACTGCGCCGCCGTGATCGAACCCGCCGACCGTCCGCCCACGTTCTTCATGTCGGCGATCTGGCTCTTCAGCATCTTGTCGTAGGCGGGCCCGAGCGGCATCCGCCACGCCCCCTCGCCTTCGGCCTTCGCCGCCGCGAGGAAGGCGTCGCAGAGCGCGTCGTCGTTCGAGAAGACGCCCGCGTTCTCGTGGCCGAGCCCGATGATGATCGCGCCCGTCAGCGTGGCGAGGTCGATCATCGCGGCGGGCTGGAACCGCTCCTGCGCGTACCACATCACGTCGCAAAGGACGAGCCGCCCCTCGGCATCGGTGTTGATCACCTCGACCGTGTCGCCCTTCATCGTGCGCACCACGTCGCCCGGGCGCTGCGCGCGCCCGTCGGGCATGTTCTCGACGAGACCGACAAGACCCACGACATTGGCCTTCGCGCCGCGCCGCGCGAGCGTCGCCATCACGCCCGCGACCACGCCAGCGCCGCCCATGTCCATCGTCATGTCCTCCATGCCGCCGGCGGGCTTCATGCTGATCCCGCCGGTGTCGAACACGACCCCCTTGCCGATCAGCGCAAGCGGCTTTTCCGCGCCGCCGCCCGACCATTCCATGACCACGACCATCGAGGGGCTCTCGGACCCCTGCCCCACGGCGAGAAGCGTGCGCATGCCGAGCTCGGCCAGCGCGTCCTCCTCGAGCACCGTGAC
>DAINOF010000234.1:0-4327 GCA_036735505.1 Paracoccaceae bacterium | reverse complement strand
CGGCAGGAACACCTTCCAGCCGATCCGCATGAGCTGGTCGTAGCGGTAGCGCGGCACGATGGCCTTCACCATCGCGATGAGGAAGAAGAAGAACGCCATCTTGGCGACCATCCACAGCGCCCCGTCCGGCAGCCCCGGGATGGGCGAGAGCCAGCCGCCGAAGAACAAGAGGCTCATCAGCGCGCACATCAGGAAGATCGAGATGTACTCGCCCGCCATGAACAGGAGAAACGGGGTCGAGGAATACTCGACCTGATAGCCCGCCACGAGTTCGGATTCCGCCTCCGGCAGGTCGAAGGGCGGGCGGTTCGTCTCGGCCAGCGCCGAGACGAAGAACAGCACCACCATGGGCAGGTGCGGCAGCCAGTACCAGCCCAGAAGCCCCCAGCCCGTGTCCTGCGCGGCCACGATGGCGCCGAAGTTCATCGAGCCCGTCGACAGGATCACCCCGATGATGATGAGGCCGATGGACACCTCGTAGGAAATCATCTGCGCCGCCGACCGCAACGACCCGAGGAACGGGTACTTCGAGTTCGACGCCCAGCCCCCCATGATCACCCCGTAGACGTGGAGCGAGGAGATGGCAAAGACATAGAGCACCGCCACGTTGATGTCCGCGAGCACCCAGGTCGCGTTGAACGGAATGACCGCCCAGGCGATCATCGCCAGCACGAAGGAAAGCATCGGCGCCAGCATGAAGACCGCGCGGTCCGCGCCCGCGGGGATCACGATCTCCTTGACCACGTATTTGAGCGCGTCGGCCACCGTCTGGAGAAGCCCGAAGGCCCCCACCACGTTCGGCCCCCGCCGCATCTGGACGGCAGCCCAGATCTTCCGGTCCCCGTAGACGAGGAACAGCAGCGAGATCATGACGAAGCCGATCACCAGCAGCGCCTGTGCCGCGATGATCAGCGCGATGCCGCCCGGAGTTGCAAAGAAATCAGCCATCGGTCCTCACACCGTCGGTATCCCGTTCTCGCCGCAGGCGGCCACCGTCGTCTCGGCGTCGATGGTCCTGACGCCTTCGGGGATCGCCGGCGAGAGGGTGTAAACCGCATCCGCCCGCCAAATGCCACCCTCTTCGGAGAGAGTCGTCGTCACATGTCGCGCGAAGCCGAAGCCGCGCGACGCGGCATGCCCGGCGGCGGCACAGTCGGCGTAATCGCGCGCCGTCCGCGCGCCCTCGCCGCCCGACGAATCCGCCCGGATGTTCACCAGTTCGTCGCTCAGCCGAATCGCCTCGGACCCGAGGAAGGCGGGCGCCGTCGCCGCCGCCCGCTCGTCCCCGGCGCATCCCGTCAGCACGAGCATCCCCATGAGCCCGAGCCCCCGCGCCATGCTCACTCGGCCGCGAGCGGGGCCGCGCGCCGCGCCGCCGCGCCACGCGACAGTTCCGCCATCAGCGCCGAGGCCCGCGTGACCGGGTTCACGAGATAGTGGTCCGCCACCGCCTGCCCGAAAGGCCCCGAGCCCATCGGACCGGCCGCCACCGGCGCCCAGTCGTTCTCGGGCACCGTGTCCACCATCTCGAGATGCGGCACCAAAGCCACCAGCGCCCGGCGCAGGTCGGCGAGCGTGTTCCAGGGCTGCGTCGCCCCCGCCTCGGCCGACACCGCGCGCAGGATCGCCCAGTTCTCCTTGGCCTCGCCCGGCGGGAAGCCGGCGCGCAAGCTGAGCTGCGGCCGGCCCTCGGTGTTGACGAAGAGCCCCTGCTCCTCGGTCCACGCCGCGCCCGGCAGGATGATGTCGGCCCGGTGCGCGCCCCGGTCGCCGTGGCTGCCCTGGTAGATCACCAGCGGCCCGGCCGCGATCTCGATCTCGTCCGCGCCGAGGTTCCAGACCACGTCCGCGCCGTCGAGAGCCGCCGCAAGGCCGCCCTCGGTCACCGCGCCCACGTCCATGGCCCCGACACGCGAGGCGGCGGTGTGCAGGATCAGGAGGCCCGAGTTCGAGTTCTCCGCGAGCCGCATCGCATGGCCCAGCACCGCCTCCCCGTCCGGACCGCGCAGCGCCGCCTGCCCGACGATGACGAGCGTGGGCTTGTCCCGCGTCGCCTCGGAGATCTCCTGCCCCGACAGCTTCTCGAGCGCCGCGCGGTCGGTGCCCACATGGGCGTAGTCGTAGGTCAGGTCCACCGCCTCGCCCACGAGCCCGATCATCGCCCCCCGGGTCCAGGCCTTGCGAATGCGCGCGTTGAGGACCGGCGCCTCGGCGCGCGGGTTGGTCCCGATCAGCTGGATCATCGCGGCTGTGTCGATCTCCTCGATGGCCGCCGTCCCGGCATAGGCCGCGCGGTTGCCCGCGGGCAGCTTCGCGCCATCCGTCCGGCACTCGACCGCGCCGCCAAGGCCCTCGACGAGGTGCTTGAGCGCAAACACCGCCTCTACCGGGGCCAGATCGCCCACGATCCCTGCGACCTTCCGCGCGCCCTTCAGCGCCGCGCCCGCCGCCGCCAGCGCCTCGGCCCAGGTGGCGGGGCGCAGCTTGCCGTTCTCGCGGATGTACGGCCGGTCGAGCCGCTGCCGCTTCAGCCCGTCCCAGACGTAGCGCGACCGGTCGGCCAGCCATTCCTCGTTCACGCCGTCATGGTTGCGCGGCAGGATGCGCATGACCTCGCGCCCCTTCGCATCGACCCGGATGTTCGAGCCCAACGCGTCCATGACGTCGATCGTCTCGGTCTTGGTCAGCTCCCAGGGCCGGGCCGTGAAGGCATAGGGCTTGTTCGTCAGCGCCCCGACCGGGCAGAGGTCCACGATGTTGCCCTGCATCTCGCTGTCGAGCGTTGCGCCCAGATAGGACGTGATCTCGGCATCCTCGCCCCGGCCCGTCTGGCCGAGTTCCGGCATCCCCGCCACCTCGGTGATGAAGCGCACGCAGCGTGTGCAGGAGATGCAGCGCGTCATGTGCGTCTCGACCAGCGGCCCGAGGTTCAGGTCGTCCACCGCGCGCTTCGGCTCGCGGAAGCGCGAGAAGTCCACGCCATAGGCCATCGCCTGGTCCTGGAGGTCGCACTCGCCGCCCTGATCGCAGATCGGGCAGTCGAGCGGGTGGTTGATGAGCAGGAACTCCATCACCCCCTCCCGCGCCTTCTTGACCATCGGCGACTTCGTCTTGACCACGGGCGGCGCGCCCTCGGGCCCGGGGCGGAGGTCCTTCACCTGCATCGCGCAGGAGGCGGCGGGCTTCGGCGGGCCGCCCACGACCTCGACGAGGCACATGCGGCAGTTGCCCGCGATCGACAGCCGTTCATGGTAGCAGAAGCGCGGGATCTCGACGCCCGCGACCTCGCAGGCCTGGATCAGCGTCATCGCCGGGTCGACCTCGACCGTGATGTCGTCGATGATGATCTTTCTCAAGTCAGCCATTCGGTCATCCTTCCGGGCCGTCCCGGCCCGCGTCCTTGCGGCAGGGGCACCGCCCCCTGCGCCTGTCTCACGCCGCGCGGCTCAGCGCCCGCGGCCCACGATCTCTTCCGGGTCGGGCCCTGGCGCCTCGCGCGCCTGCTCGACCTTCATCTCCGCCGCGCTCTCGCCCTTCGCCGCCGCCACGACCCGCTCGACCAGCGGCGCCGCGACGAGGCTGATCAGCGGCACCGTCACCGCCGTCGAGATGCCAAGCTCGATCCACAGCGGCACCTCGATCCCGAGCCAGAGGAAGGCATAGCTCATCAGCAAGACGCCCGGGTAAACGAAGACCCAGATCAGACCGGCCAGAAGTGCCTTGTCGCGCCACCGCACTACTCCGCCGCCACGCCGCACTGCCGCTCGCGCCAGAGCTTTGCCTGCTCCAGCCACTTCCATCCGAAGGCATGGTCGCTGTCGCCGCGCTCTTTCAGATGCGCGAGCCGCTCCAGCCCCTCCTCCAGCGTCGGGCGGTGCCCGGCGGGCACCCACCACATGACGAAATGCATCTCGCCCAGCACCTCAAACCACTCGGTGCGCCGCTCGTAGAACTGCCGGTGGACCGTGTTCCAGACGAAATTCTCGAGCGTCTCGATGCTTTCCCAGACCGTCAGGTTCGACACGAAGCGCGGATCGCCGCCGATCTTCACCTCGGTATTGCCACGCCCCGGCTCGCCCGACCCTTCCATCATCCACACGAAGCCCGGCATCCGCTTGCCCATGCCGTTCACCCGGTCGAGCGCCGCCATGAACTCGGCCACGCGCGGATCGTCGGTGTCGGCGACCAGCCAACCGATGTTCAGCTCCGCAAGATGCCCGCCTGCGTCGTGCATGTCCCTACCCCTCTCGCAGCAGCGACCCGATCAGGGTGCCCTTGCGGATCTCCTCGCGCCCGACCCGGCAGTAGCTTTCGGGCTGCCCCGGAA
>DAINOF010000233.1:0-4344 GCA_036735505.1 Paracoccaceae bacterium | reverse complement strand
ACCTGCAACCTGCCCCTTAGGAGGGGGCTGCTCTATCCAGTTGAGCCACGGGGTCCCGCGGGTTCGATAGTCGATTTGGCCCCCGCACTCAAAGCGTTTTTCGCCCATGCCCGGCGAAGCCCCGCCGAGCGCCAGCGCAGAGCCCTGAATTCTCGCGCTTTAGCGGTAACGGCCCGGGGCCGCACACCCTTCCATTTCGCCTGGCATCTGCGCTATGACTAGGCAACCGCCGCCCACGGAGGCCGCCATGACCCGCCAGTCGCCCAAGGACATCCGCCGCCCCCTGACGCTGCGCGAGGTGTCGGAAGCCTCGGGCGTGTCCGAGATGACCGTGAGCCGCGTGCTCCGCAACCGGGGCGACGTCTCAGACGCCACTCGGACCAAGGTGCTCGAGACGGCCAAGCGGCTCGGCTATGTGCCGAACCAGATCGCGGGCGCGCTCGCCTCGAGCCGGGTGAACCTTGTCGCGGTGATCATCCCGTCGCTGTCGAACATGGTCTTTCCCGAGGTGATGACCGGCATCTCCGAGGTGCTGGACGAGACGCCGCTGCAGCCCGTCGTCGGCGTCACGAACTACGAGCCCGAGCGGGAAGAGAAGGTGCTCTACGAGATGCTGTCCTGGCGGCCCTCGGGGATCATCGTGGCGGGGCTCGAGCATTCGGAAGCCAGCCGGGCGATGCTGGCGGCCTCGGGCATCCCGGTTGTCGAGATCATGGACGTTGATGGTCAACCCATTGATTCTGTTGTTGGAATCAGCCACCGCCGCGCGGGGCGCGAGATGGCGAAGGCGATCGCCAAGGCGGGTTACGAGCGGATCGGGTTCCTCGGCACCAAGATGATGCTCGACCACCGCGCGAGGAAGCGCTTCGAGGGCTTCACCGAAGGTCTCGCCAAGGAGGGGATCGAGGTCTTCGACCAGGAGTTCTATTCGGGCGGGTCGGGGCTCAAGAAGGGGCGCGAGCTGACCGAGATGATCCTGACGCGCTCGCCCGAGATCGATTTCCTCTATTATTCCAATGACCTGATCGCGGCGGGCGGGCTTCTTCACCTGCTCGACCGGGAAGTGAAGGTGCCCGAGGAGATCGGGCTTGCGGGCTTCAACAACGTCGACCTGCTCGACGGGCTGCCCAAGCGGCTCGCCACCATGGACGCGGGCCGGATCGAGATCGGGCGGGCGGCGGCGGACATCATCGCGCGGCGCGCCTCGGGCGAGGTGACCGCGACAGGCCAGCGGATCGAGCTGACACCGAAGCTGCAGCCGGGCGAGACGCTGCGCAAGCCGCGGATGGTCTAGGCTTCTGATTTTCCGGAAAAATCGGCGTATGGAAAGCGTATGGAAGGCGTATGGCTTTCGTATGGCTCCCGCCGGACCGCCATCGCCCCTTCAGGACGGGCCGGCGGCGATGCCGCGCGCCGAGAGGACCCATCCCGCAAGCTCGGTGAGCGCTGCGTCGGTCGCCGCCTCGAAGCCCGCGATCAGCGTGGGCGTCGCCGTGTCGGGCACCGGCACGCGCTGCGTGACGGTGCGGCTTGCCGTGATGGCGGCGTCGCTTTCGCGGACGAGGCGCGCGACCAGCGTGACCTCGATCACCGCCCCTTCGCCCGACAGCGTCGCGCCGAAGTCAAGAAGCGTGGTGACCAGCGCCACGTCGCCCGACAGGCCCAGCGGGCGGTTGCCGACGTGGCGGAAGGCGCCCGAGCGCAGGAAGGTCTCGACCATGGCCGACTGCAGCATCTCGGGCGCGGGCGCGGTCCATTGCGCATCGGGAAGGTACTGGACCTGCGACCGCGAGGGACGGACGAGGATGCGCTGGGTCGCGAGGGCGCCCGAGGCGGTGGGGACCTCTACTACAAGCTCGGCGCCTTGCGCCGCGCGCGCCACCGGCACCGCCGCCGGCGCGCGCAGCTCGTAGGCGTCGAGCACCTCCGAAGCGCGGCTGAGCGCCGAGACGGTGGCGCAGCCGGACAGCAGCGCGAGGCAGAGCGACATCAGGATCGGACGGAGCATGGGCAGCCTCATCGTCTGAAGGCAGGGGCGTCGCCGCCGAGGAAGTATCGGGCGGGATCGCGTTCGATCTGGCGGACGAGCGAATTGAGGTTGTCGACAAGCTGCCGCGCCTCGGCGGCGAGCCGCGTGTATTGCGGCAGCGCGTCGGTGGCGAAGCCCTGCAGCGGCGGCGCGAGGCTTTCGGCCGCCGCCTCGACCTGCGCGAAGGTGGCGCTCGCGCTCGCCGCGGCGGCGCGAAGCTCGGCCGAGATGGCGGGCACGTCGGCGGTCACGGCGGCGATGGCCGCCTCGAGCTCGGCCAGCGTCGTATCGAGCCGGGCAGCGAGCACGCCCACATCCTCGGTCAGGACCCGGTCGGCCGAGGTGAAGGCCCGCTCGGCGGCGGCGAGCGCGCCGTCGCCCGTCTGAAGCGCGGTGTCGAGCCGGGCGAGCGTGGCATTGGCCTTCTCGAAGGTGTCGGCGACGGTGCGGAAGGTCTCTTCGATCTCGGCGGCGATGGCGTCGGTGCGGCCGGCCGCACCCGAGAGGTCGGCGCCGACGGACGAGATGGTGCGCGCCGCCGTCTCGGTCGCGCCGCGGATGTCCGCGATGATGGCGGGGAGATCCGTCTCGGCCACCGCCTGCGCGGCGAGGACGACCTCGTTGGCGTTCGCCAGAAGCGCCCGCGCCTCCTGCGCAAGCGCGGTCGCGTCGCCCGAGAGGAAGATGTCGAGCGACAGGGCGGCGGTGTCCACGGTGTCGGCGGCGCCTGCCAGTTCGGCGATCATGCTGTTCGCGGCCTCGATGGTTGCCTGCAGTTCAGAAAGCCGGGCAGTGGCTTCGGTTCCCGTGGCGCGGAAATCGGTGAGCAGCGCCGTCGCCTCGCCCCCCACCGCGTCGATCTGGGCGCGGAGGCTGGCGAGCGTCGTCTCGAGCTCGTCCACCACGCGCGGCAGCTCGGCTCGCACGAAGGCATCGGCGCCCTCGAGCGCGCGCCGGCCGCTCTGCAGAGTCTCGTCGCCCACGTCGAGCGTGGTCTGCACCCGTTCGGCCAGCAGGGTCACCTGCCGCAGCGTCTCGTCCGCGGTGCCGAGCGTGGTCGTCGCGGCGACGGCGATGCCGTCGAGGCGGTCGGTGAAGACGGCGATCTGGCCGGTGGCCTCGGCCACCGAGGGGGTCACCGATGAGAAGTCCGTCAGCGCCTGTTCAAGCCCGTCCGAGGAAGCTTCGAGATTGGCGAGGATCTGCGACACCCTCTCCTGGTTGGCGGGGCCCAGCACCTCGGCCACGCTGCGCGAGACCTCGAGGATCTCGGCGAGGATCTGGGGCGCGTCCTCGCTGATGGTCTGGAGAACCGACCGGCCCGAGGCGATGTCGGGGATCGGATCGTCCGAGGCGACTGCGAGAAGCGGGTCGGCGGCATTGCCCGAGGAGATGCCGACATAGGCCACCCCGGTGACGCCGAGCGATTCAATCGTCGCCACCGACGAGGTGCGGACGGGCGTCTGCGCGGCGATCTCGAGCCGCACCCGGATGCGCCCGGTGCCCTCGGGGTCGAGCGCCACGTCCACGACCTGCCCCACCGGCAGGCCCGAGAAGCGCACCTCGGAGGCCGAGGTCAGCCCTTCGACGGTGGGGAAGATCACGTCGTAATAGGCGTATTGCCGGTCGAGCTGGACCCGCCCGAACCACAGGAAGAAGACAAGAAGCCCGACGAACCCCGCGAGGGTGAAGGCGCCGATCAGCAGGTAGTTCGCGCGCGTTTCCATCGGTTTGGCTTATCCCTTCGGCGGGGGCGCCGCAATCGCGCCCCGGGCGGCTCGGGCGCGTGGCCCGGTGAAGTACTCCTGCACCCAGGGGTGGTCGACCTTGAGCATGTCGTCGAGCGTGCCGATGGCAAGGACGCGTTTCTCGGCCAGCACCGCGATGCGGTCGCAGGTCGCGTAGAGCGTGTCGAGGTCGTGGGTGACAAGGAAGACGGTGAGCCCGAGCGTGCGGGAGAGGTTCAGGATCAGCTCGTCGAAGGCGGCGGCGCCGATCGGGTCGAGGCCCGCGGTGGGTTCGTCGAGGAAGACGATGTCGGGGTCGAGCGCGAGGGCCCGGGCCAAGCCCGCGCGCTTCCTCATGCCGCCCGACAGCTCGGAGGGGTACTTGTCGCCCGCGCCCCAGGGCAGGCCCGCGAGCGAGATCTTGAGCCGGGCGAGCGCCGCGCGCGTCGTCCGGTCGAGCCCCTCGACATGGCCGAGCGGCACCTCGACGTTCTCGCGCACGGTGAGCGAGGAGAACAGCGCGCCGTCCTGGAACATGACGCCCACGCGGTCGGCGAGGCGGCGGATCTCGGCCTCGGAGGCGCCGAC
>DAINOF010000232.1:0-4393 GCA_036735505.1 Paracoccaceae bacterium | reverse complement strand
TCGGCGATCATGTCGCCGGCGCGCACGAAGGGTTCGGCGGTGAACGACCCGGTGCGGTCGACCAGCCGGGCGGTGCCCGACGCCTGTTCCCACGAGGCCAGCCGCATCGCGAGGTACTGATAGAAGCCGGCGCTGACGAACTGGGCCTGACCGCCCAGAGCGATCGGGACGATCCCGGCCTCCTTGAGCTTGGTCACGTTGGCCAGGAAATCGGCCCAGGTCGCGGGGCAGCCTTCGATGCCGGCCTTGGCATGCAGCTCCTTGTCGATCCACAGGCCCCAGGCCCCCGCCCGCAGCGGCACGCCGAAGACGCGGCCGTCAAGCGTGTAGAGCCCGAGCGGCCCCCCGACGAAACGCTCCTTCCAGCCGTCCTGCTCGACGGCCTCGGTGATGTCCTGCACCAGCCCGGCGCTGGCATAGTTGGCAAGGCCCCCGCCGCCCCAGCCCGAGAAGATGTCCGGCGGCTCGTTCGCCTGCATCGCCGCGTTCGTCTTGGCCGCCATGTCCGAGGAGCCGACGACGGTGATGTCGATCGTCACCCCGGGATTGGCTTCCTGGAAGCGCGCCGCGGCGGCCTCGATGGCGGCCTTCTCGATGTCCGGCGTGAAGTGATGCCAGAGGGTGATCGTCACCGCCTCCTGGGCGGCCACGGGGCTGCCGGCGCACAGGGCGACGGTCGCCGCGGTTCCAAGCGCCGCCGAAAGCGCCCGCATAGTCGGTGTCGAGTGTTGGTTGTGCTTCATGATGTTCCTCCCTGATCGCGATCTCGTCTCGATTCCCGATAATCGATAATCCGGTTTGGAAAGGAAGTCCACCGCGTTCGAATCTCGCCGGGCGGCGGACCCAAGCCGCCGGACGCGCCGCGGACCGGCACCGGCACCGGGGCGGCACCGGAGCGGCGCGGTCAGCCGTCCACGAGGACGAGATGCCCGCGTCCGAGGTCCGCGTAGACCGGCGCCGGCGGCTCGTGTCCGACCGCGAAGACCGGCGACGGGACCGGCTTGAAGCCCAGATCCTCGCGCAGGCGGCGCTGGCGCGGGTCGGCGATGGGGACCGAAGCCATCAGCGATTGCGTGTAGGGGTGCCGCGGGTCCTCGAAGATCGCGGCGCGCGGGCCGATCTCGACGATCCGGCCGAGATACATGACCGCGACATGGTGGGACACCCGCTCGACCACCGCCATGTCGTGGCTGATGAAGAGGAACGACAGGCCGAGGTCGGCCTGCAGGTCCATCATCAGGTTCAGGACCTGCGCCTGCACGCTCACGTCGAGCGCCGACACAGCCTCGTCCGCGATGATGAGCCGGGGGTTGAGCGACAGTGCCCGGGCGACCGCGACGCGCTGGCGCTGGCCGCCCGACAGCTCGTGCGGGAAGCGGCGGAGAAAGCTGCGCGGCAGCTCGACGCGGTCGAAGAGATGGGCCACGCGGTCCTCGAGGTCCGCGCCCGAGGCGAGGCCGAAGTTCCGCATGGGCTCGGCCACCTGCGCGCCGAGCCGCATGTAGGGGTTGAGCGAGGCGAAGGGGTCTTGGAAGACCATCTGCATGTCGCGCCGCGCCCGCCGCAGGCCTTCGGGACCAAGGCCGCGGATGTTCTGCCCGGCAAGCGTGATCGTGCCCGAGCGCGGCTCGACGAGCCGCAGGATCGACCGACCGCAGGTCGACTTGCCCGACCCGGATTCGCCCACGAGCGCCAGCGTCTGGCCCGGGCGGATGTCGAAGCTCACGTCGGCGACCGCGTGCACCTCGGCCACGGTGCGGCGCAGGATCCCGCCTGTCACCGGGAAGCGCGTGACGAGGTTCCGCACGCTTAGGATCGGCCCCAGGGGGGCGGGCGGCGGCGCGGCGGGCGGCGGCGCGGCGGCCTGGGCCTGCGGTGGCGCGGCACGACCGGCGAGCCGTTCGGGCCCAACCGTACCGCGCATCGCGCCGAGCCGCGGCACCGCGGCCAGAAGCGCGCGGGTGTAGTCGGCCTTGGGCGCCTCGAAGATCTCGGTCACCGGGCCGCTTTCCACGATCTGGCCGCGATACATCACCACCACGCGGTCGGCCATCTGCGCCACCACGGCCATGTCGTGGGTGATGAACAGGACGGCCATCCCGGTCTCGCGCTTCAGCCGGTCGATGAGCGCAAGGATCTCGGCCTGGATCGTGACGTCGAGCGCGGTGGTGGGTTCGTCGGCGATCAATAGCCGCGGCCGGCAGGCCATGGCCATGGCGATCACCACGCGCTGCCGCATGCCGCCCGACAGCTCGTGCGGATACTGGGCGAGCCGGCGTTCGGGCTCGGGGATGCGGACCTCGCGCAGAAGCTCGAGCGCCCGGGCCCGCGCGGCCTGCTCGGACAGACCCCGGTGCAACATCAGCCCGTCCGACAGCTGCCGCCCCACGGTGAAGACGGGGTTGAGCGAGGTCATCGGCTCCTGGAACACCATCCCGATCTCGCCGCCGCGGATGTCGCGCATGGTGGCGTCGGAGGCTTGGGTCACGTCGAGCACGCCGCCGTCCGCCCGGGCAAAGCGGATCGCGCCCCCGGCGATGCGGCCGCCGCCGAACTCGACGAGCCGCATGATCGACAGCGAGGTGACCGACTTGCCCGACCCTGACTCGCCCACGACGCAGACGGTCTCTCCGGGCGCGATGTCGAAGCTCACGTCCTCGACCCCGGTGACGGTGCGGCCGTCGCTTTCGAACTCGACGCGCAGCGCCTCGACGGAAACGATCGGCGTCATCGCCTGGCCCTCGGGTCGAGCGCATCGCGCAGGACGTCGCCCAGAAGGTTGAGGCCGAGCACCGTGATCGCCACGGCGATGCCCGGGACAAGCGCCGTCCACGGCCCCCGGTCGAGGTA
The DNA here is from genome assembly GCA_036735505.1 of Paracoccaceae bacterium. Taxonomy (GTDB): domain Bacteria; phylum Pseudomonadota; class Alphaproteobacteria; order Rhodobacterales; family Rhodobacteraceae; genus DAINOF01. Next base: position 1,543 of record DAINOF010000232.1, on the reverse strand, counting down.
GTCGCGGCTCGCCTGGATCATCAGACCCCAGGAGGCCGAGGGCGGCTGCGTCCCGAGCCCGAGGAACGACAGCCCGGCCTCGGCGAGGATCGCGAAGGCGAGGCTGATCGTGGCCTGAACGATGACGGCGGGGGCGATGTTGGGCAGGACGTGGCGGACCATCATCTGCAGGTCGCGGGTGCCGCCCGCCCGCGCGGCCTCGACATAGGGCATGGCGGCGACGCGGAGCGCCTCGCCCCGGATGATCCGGGCGAGGTAGGGGGTGAAGGCGATGCCGATGGCGATGATCGTGTTCTGGAGGTTCGGCCCCAGCACCGCGCTGATGGTCAGCGCGAGAAGCAGCGCCGGAAAGCTGAGAAGCGCGTCGACGAGGCGCATGAGCAGGTTGTCGATCCGGCCGCCGTAGTAGCCCGAGATCAGGCCGAGCGGCAGGCCGAGCACGAGGCTCATCGCCACGGCCGAGGCCGCGATGCCGAGCGAGGTCTGCGCGCCCAGCAGCACGCGGTACATCAGGTCGCGGCCGAGCTGGTCGGTGCCGAAGGGATGCGCCCAGGACGGCGGCGCGAGCCGGGCGCGCATGTCCATCCGCGTGGCGAACTCGGGCGGGATGAGAAGCGGCGCCAGAAGCGCCACGAGCACGACCGTGCCCACGAGCACGCTGCCGATCAGCCCCTTCGCGGTCAGGAGGCGGCGCATCGCCCTAGCCCAGCCGGATGCGCGGATCGACCGCGCGGTAGAGGAGGTCGACGATCAGGTTCGTCAGCATCACGACCGCCGCGATCGTGAAGACCGAGGCCTGGATCAGCGGCAGGTCGCGGTTCAGCAGCGCCTGGTAGGTGAGCCAGCCCATGCCAGTATAGCCGAAGAGGCTTTCGACCACGATGATCGACCCGAAGAGATAGCCGATCTGGAGCCCCGCGATGGTGATGACCGGGCCGATGGCGTTCGCGAGCGCATAGCGCCAGACGACGGTACGCTCCGACAGGCCCTTGGCGCGGGCGACGCGGATGAACTCCTGTTCCAGGATGCCCGTCATCGCCGAGCGCGTCATGCGCGTCAGATGCGCCATGAGCCCGAGGCCCAGGGCCAGCGAGGGCAGGAGTGCATGGCGCACAGCGCCGAGAAAACTCTCGGACGGCTCGACGAAGCCCGAGGACGGCAGCCAGCCGAGCCCGCGCGCGAAGACGAGGATCATCACGATCCCCCAGAAGAAGTCCGGCAGGCTGACGCCGAGGAGCGAGGTCGTGGAGGACGCCGTGTCCTGCCAGCGGTCGCGGTGCACCGCGGCCCAGACGCCGAGCGGCACGGCGCAGGCCAGCGCGAAGGTCATCGACATGACGACGAGAAAGGCGCTCGCCGTCATCTTCTGCGCCAGAAGCGGGCCGATGTCGGCCTTGAAGATGAGCGAGGTGCCGAAGTCGCCCGACAGCATGCCCCCCATCCAGCGCGCGTATTGCACGACAAGCGGATCGTCGAGCCCGAGCGACTGGCGCAGGCCCGCCAGCGCCTCGGGGTTCGACTGGGTCCCCATGATCATCATCGC
>DAINOF010000231.1:0-4397 GCA_036735505.1 Paracoccaceae bacterium | reverse complement strand
CGGGCAGACAGCCCCTCGCTCCTCCGCCTGCCTGCCTCCGGCACGACGGGCAGACAGCCCCTCGCTCCTCCGCCTGCCTGCCTCCGGCACGACGGGCAGACAGCCCCTCGCTCCTCCGCCTGCCTGCCTCCGGCACGACGGGCAGACGGCCCGTTCGCCATCCGCCGTCGCGCCGCCGTTATCGCCTTGCGATGGCATCAGGGCGCAGGCTTGCCTATATGTCCCCGATGAAGGAGGCCCCGATGGACCGCAGGCACTTCCTCGCCGCCCTCGCCGCGACGACGCTTCTCGCCCGCCCCGCGGCGGCGCAAGCGATCCCGCTCAACCGCATCTCGAACTACTTCAACGCGCTCGAGACGCTCGAGGCGCGCTTCACGCAAGTGAACCCGGACGGGTCGCGCTCGACCGGCACGCTCTACATCCACCGCCCGGGCCGCGCGCGCTTCGAATACGACCCTCCCGACCGCTCGCTCGTCATGGCGGGGGGCGGGCAGCTCGCGATCTTCGACGGGCGGTCGAACCGGCGCCGTCCCGAGCAGTATCCGCTGCGCGAGACGCCGCTCACGGTGATCCTCGAGCGGCGCGTCGACCTTGCGCAGAGCGGCGTGGTCGAAAGCCATTCCGGCACCCCCGCGGCGACGACCGTCGTGGCGCGCGACCCCGAGCGCCCCGAAATCGGCCGCATTGCGCTGGTCTTCGCCGAGGATCCGCTGCGACTCACGGGCTGGATGACCGAGGACGGGTCGGGCGCCGTGACGCGGGTCGAGATGGCCGATCCGAGAACCGGCCATACCCTCGCAGCCCGGCTTTTCAATATTCCGCTCGAGGTCGATTCGCGGCAGTAGGCGCCAAAGGTCGGGCGGCGGGGTCGCCGCCTCAGGCGCGCCGACCCCGGCAGCCCGCCAGCTGCGTGTCGTACATGACGGCCCGCGTCTGCAACTGGTCCGCCACGCGCAGGAGCCACGCCTTCTGCTTGTAGCTTCCCCGCGCATAACCCGTGCGGCCCTCGTGATAGGCCAGATATTGGTTGCGCGCATCGGTCTTCGGAATGCCGAGGCTGCGCTCGGTCTTGTCCATGTACCAGCCCATGAAGTCGGTGGCGTCGTCGATGTCGTCGCGCGACCGCCGCCAGCCGCGCGATTCCTCGAGATACTCCTCCCATGTCCCGTCAAGCGCCTGGCTGTATCCGTAGGCCGAGGATTGCCGGCCCATCGGGATCACGCCCAGCGCATAGCGCCGCGGCGTGCGCGCGTTCCCGACGAACCGCGATTCGTGGTAGATCGTCGCCATCTGGATCGCGATGGGAACGCCCCAGCGCCGCTCGGTCTGCTCCATCGCCCGCAGGTACTGCGGCCGCTGGCTCACGATGCTGCATGCGTCGTCGAGATTGCGCGGCGGGTCATAGCTCCCCGACCCGCAGCCCGATACGAGAACCAAAAGCACGAGAGCCCGAAGACCTCTGCCCATCTGCCTTACCTGCTCGTTGTCTTGCCTGTTATTGTGCGCAGAGTAGCGCATCGGCGCCGATCATGAAACTCCCACGGCGCCGCGGCGCGATCACAATCGATGCCCGGCGCAAGGACGGACCTCCGGGAACCTCATGCACCGGTTGAACGTTCCGCCAGCGATTTGCACAGCAAGGCCGCAGTTCCGCCGCACTTCGGCGCGGGGCTGTCAACTGTCGGGGGCGAGTTCACAATCTGTTTCCGGCATGGCCGGGCCGCCTTGATGGACAGGGCCGGGTCTGTTTGAATATCCCTGACCCATGGGGGACGACGTATGTTGAAAACTTGTGCCAAGTACCATCTGGGCCAGGTCGTCCGGCACCGCAAGCATCCGTTTCGCGGGGTCGTGTTCGACGTGGACCCGAAGTTCTCCAACACCGAGGAATGGTATGACGCCATTCCCGAGGACAGCCGTCCGTCCAAGGACCAGCCATTCTACCACCTCCTCGCCGAGAACGACCAGAGCTACTACGTGGCCTATGTCTCCGAGCAGAACCTCCTGCCGGACTATTCCGGCGAGCCGGTGACGCATCCCGACCTGCCCGACCTCTTCGGCGATTTCGAAGACGGGCACTATCCGCTGCACTTCGCGCTGAACTAGTAGCCGAGCGCGCAGCCGTCCTTGCGGGGGTCCGAGGCGCCCTCGAGGTGGCCCGCCTCGTGGTGGATCCGGATCGCCTGCGCGCCACCGATGGCCGTGTCCGGCACCATCACCCTGTGACCCCGCGCGGCAAGCTCGGTCCTGACGCTGTCGGCATAGCCGCGTTCCACCATCAGGCCCTCCGCATCGGCGAAGCTGCGCGGGGCGTCGATGGCCGTCTGCAGGTCCATTCCGTGATCGACGACGTTCGTCAGGACCCGCGCGTGCCCGTTCGGCTGGTAGGCGCCGCCCATGACGCCGAAGGCGACGCTGACGCGCCCGCCTTCGCGCAGCATCGCGGGAATGATCGTGTGCATCGGGCGCTTGCCGCCACCCGCCTCGTTCGGATGACCCTCGGCCAGCGTGAAACCCGCGCCGCGGTTCTGGAACAGGATGCCGAAGCGGTCGCTCGCGATGCCCGACCCGAACCCGTGGAAGATCGAGTAGATGAGCGACACCGCCATGCGGTCCCGGTCCACGACGGTCAGGTAGATCGTATCCTTGTGCACCGCCTCGGTCAGCGGCGCCGCCGCCTCGATCGCGCGGTCCATGCGGATCAGCGCCGCGATCCGCTCGGCCGTCTCGGGTGCGAGCATGTGGGATAGCCGCGTCGTGTGGTCGGGGTCGGCGAGGAACCGGTTGCGCGCGTCGTAGGCGAGCTTGGCCGCCTCGGCCTCGACATGCGCGCGGTCGGCGCCGAGCGGGTCCATCGACGGCAGGTCGAAGCGCGACAGGATGTTCGCCATCAGGATCGCCGTGGCACCCTGGCCGTTCGGCGGATGCTCGACCAGTTCGACGCCCTTGTAGGTCCCGCTCACCGGTGCGCCGTAGTCGCAGGCGGTGGCGGCGAAGTCGTCGGCGGTGTGGACCCCGCCCGCCGCCCGCAGGGCGCCCAGCATGTCGGCCGCGACCTCGCCGGTGTAGAAGCCGTCGCGCCCGTGGGTCGCGATCCGGCGCAGGACCTCGGCCTGTCCCGGCGCGCGGAACATCTGGCCGACGGCCGGCACCTGTCCCGCAACGAGGTAGTGCGTCCGCGCCGCCCCTTTCAGCCTGTCCGCGTCATGACGCCAGTCGAAGGCGACGCGGGGCGCGACGGGCACGCCTTCCTCGGCGTATCGGATCGCGGGCGCGAGGACTTCGGCAAGCCCGAGGCGCCCCCAGTCGGCGGAAAGGCGGCAGAAGGCATCGACGGCGCCCGGCAGGGTGACCGACTCGACGCCTCCGACCGGTATCGCCGTCAGCCCCCGCGCCCGCATCTCGGCCGCGGACAGGGCCGCCGGCGCCCGCCCCGATCCGTTCAGGGCGACGACGCGCTCCTCGCCGGGCGGCTTCAGCAGGACGAAGCAGTCGCCGCCGAGGCCCGTCATCTGCGGTTCGCAGACGCCGAGAAGCACCGCGGCGCCGATGGCGGCATCGGCCGCCGTTCCGCCATCCTGGAGAAGCCGCAGCGCGACGGCCGAGGCGAGCGGATGCGACGTGGCAACAAGGCCGTTGGCCGCAAAGACGGGCGAACGCCCGGAGGTCTGAAAGTCGCGCATGATCCCGGTCCCGAAAAACAGACGCGACGTTATGCGCAGGAGCGAGGGATGCCAATGGGGTCCGAGAGCGCCGACCCGAGGTGCGGGGCTGGACCCCGACGCCGCCCCGCTGGGTGGGGGCTGTTGAGAGGCGGCGCCGGAGGAAGCCTAGCAGCTACCCGAATACCATCGCGGGGAACTCGGACGCTCGTTTGTCCGGATTGCGGCGTTTTGCGGGCAAGGCGGGCGCTTGTTCGGCGCCGGCCCGCGATCACTGCTCCCGGGGCGCCAGAGCCGAGAGGCCGGTGAGAATGTCGATGGCATAGGCCAGCTGGTAGTCCTCCTCGCGCAGCCGCGCGGCATCCTCGGCGCGGGTGCGATCCGCTTCGATCTGGCGCCGCTCGTCCTCGGACAGGCTGTCGTTCTCGAGCCGGCCCCGCAGGTCGCTTTCGGACCGGTCCGCCCGCGCCTGGGCGTCGTCCTCGGCCTCTTCATCGACCGCGGCCGGCTGCGGCTGCTGGACGACGATGTCGGGCGACACGCCCAGCGCCTGGATCGACCGGCCGGACGGCGTGTAGTAACGCGCGGTCGTCAGCCGCATCGCGCCGTCGCCCCGCAGCGGCATCACCGTCTGGACCGACCCCTTGCCGAAGCTCTTGGTGCCCACGACTATGGCCCGGCGATGGTCCTGCAGCGCGCCTGCCACGATCTCGGAGGCCGAGGCCGACCCGCCGT
>DAINOF010000230.1:0-4404 GCA_036735505.1 Paracoccaceae bacterium | reverse complement strand
GCTTCTTCGCCTACGACATCCGCCTGATGGGGCTCGAGCCCTTCGCGGCCCGTGCAGAGGACCGGGGCGAGAGCTTCATCACCGGCCCCGCAACCCGCAAGACGCCGAAGTTCGCGACCTGGCGCCGGCTGCCGCATTATGCGCAGAAGGCCGCGAACTACCTGCGCCGCATCGTCTGGCTCGGGCGGAACGGGATGCTCGGGGCGCGGCGCCGCTAGAGGCTCCCGCCGTTCCCGGTCCAGTAGTCGCGCGCCCAGCCCACCGGGCGGGCCAGATGGTGGGGAAAGACGTCGCGGTTGCCCGCGCCGTCCCGGACGAGGTCGAACGGGCGCGGCCGCCCGTGAAAGACGACCGCCCGCACGCCCGGCCCGGGCGCCTTCGGCGGCAGGACGCGGTCGAGCGGAACGGGCCGCCGGAGATGGCGCTTGTAGCTGACGAGCCAGTCGTCGGGCCAGTAGTCGATGCCGTCGATCGCGGCGTGGAGATAGCGCTGCTCGAGCCCGTGCCGCCCGGTGATCGCATCCCGGTCGCGCCGCAGCGCGTCGACAAGATGACCGAGCGTGCCGAGGTCGAAGGCGAAGATCGAGCTCATGGTCGACGGCGCCCGGCCCTCCCACCGGCCCTCGTCGATGGCGACGAAGCGCCCGCCGTGCGTGAAGAACGGTGCGATGTCGCCGCAAAGGATCGTGTCGAGGTCGATGAACAGTGCCCGCCCCGTCAGGCCGTAGAGGTCCTGCGAGAAGACCGAGATCTTCGGCCAGGCCCCGATGCGGAAGAGATCCTCGCGCAGGCCGATGTCGGGGATCGGGAAGCACTCGACCTCGGGGCGGAGGCCGGAGGCGTCGTCGGTGAGACAGACGAACCGGAAGGCCCCGCCGAGGTTGCGCCGCACCGCGCCGTAGAGCACGTTGACGTAGTCCGGCGCATAGAGGCTGCCCCACTTCATGCAGATCACCACGCGGTCCATGATCGGTCGGCTCTCTCGGGTTGCAGGGGCTCGAGGCCGGGTTTACGCCGGACTCCGGCGGCTGTAGATCACGACGGCGTGCAGATAAAGCCCTGACCGACGCGAGGCCCGATGATACCCCGGTGGAAGATCCGACGCGAAGTCCGGCGCATCGGGCACCAGATCGTCGGCCTGCCGCGCACGATCGCGGACCTGCCGCGCCGCCTGTCGGAACCCGCGCGGCGCCGGGACCACGACGCGCGCTTCCACGATGTGGTGCGGCGCAGCCCCGGCAGCGTCGCGCCCGGCAACCGCATCGCGATCTTCCTGATCTTCCAGCCCGGGGGCCTCGCGGCCTCGACGCTCTGGACCTGCGACTGGCTCGTGGCGCAGGGATACGCGCCGCTCGTCGTCTCGAACGCGCAGCTGTCGGACGCCGATCGCGCGGCGCTCGCGTCCCGGTCCTGGCTGGTCATGGAACGGCCGAACTTCGGCTACGACTTCGGCGGCTACCGCGACGCGGTGCGGCAGATCAACGAAGGCGGGCTTGGGCCCGAGCGCCTCGTGATCATGAACGACAGCGTGTGGTTCCCGATGCGGGAGGATGTGCTCGACCGCCTCGAGGCACTGCCGGGCGACATCGTCGGGCTTCTGCAGGACGAGAAGGTGGCCCACGATACCGACGGGGGCCAGCCGACCGACCGGCGGCACGTCGAGTCCTACTTCCTCCTGATCCGCGGACATGTCTGGGCCTCGGACGCCTTCCAGCGCTTCTGGCGCGATTACCGCATGACCGACCACAAGCCGCACACCATCAAGTACGGCGAGATCGGCTTTTCCAAGGCCATGGCCGCAGCCGGCTTCACGCTCGACGCGCTGTCCCACCGCGAACGCTTTCTGCGCGCCATGGAGGAACAGGACGCGGCGCAACTGCGGCAGATCCTCGCGCATGCTGCCTACGAGGACGAGGATGTCGACGACGAAGGCCGCCGGGTCCTTGACACCTACGAGGACAGCGAGGCCTGGCGCAGACACGCGCTCTCGCATGTGCGCCGGGCGGTGAACCGCAAGCGCTTCAACGCGTCCTTCCCGCTGGCGAACGAAGAGGTGTTCGGCACGCTGTTTCTCAAGAAGAGCCGCGAGCCGATCTTCCGCAACATGCGCCGGAGCTACCTGAGGCTTCTGGACGAAGGCCTGGCGCGCGCCCCGTGCCGTCCCATCGAGGATGAGCTGCGCGCGACCGTGGCGCGCGACTTCCCGAGGGGCTAGGGCGGGCGATCCCTACACGCCGTCGCGCCGGGCCTTGCCCAGGTGTTCCACCCGGTCGATGCGCAGGGCGGGAAGCTGGCGCGTCACCGCGGCGCGCCGGGAGGCCTCGATGGTCTGCGACTGTTCGCGCCGGCGCTTGAAGATGATCGTCCCCGGGGCGATCCGATGGGTCCACCCGTCGGCCATCGTTTCCACGCTCCACTGCCAGTCCTCGACCGCGAACCCCTGCCTCAGGTCGCGGTGCGGATAGGGATGGTCGAGATGGGCGGCGCGGGGCGCGGCGGCGAGGGCATCGTAATAATTGCCGAAATAGAAGAAGGCGGGGGAAAACAGGGGGTCGTCCTGATCGATGTTCACGATGACCGAATGCTCCTGATCGAAGAACCAGTTGAGTTCCGGATGGACGATCATGCGGTCCCCCGCGTTCTCGGCCCGTTCCAGAAGTCGCGCGGCCTCGACGAGCCAGTTCTCCGACCAGAGGTCGTCGCCGTCGAGAAAGGCGATCCACCGCGCCCGCGTCTGCCGGACGAAGGCGTTGCGTGCCAGCCCCTGATCGCGGCAGGCGACTTCGCTGCGCGGCCAGCCGGCAAACCTGTCGGCGCCGAAATAGGCCCGGGCCGCGGCGGTCGGCGTATCGAGGCCGATCAGCCGCTCGACGGTGTAGCCGGCCGTCTCGGCCGCGGCCGCCGCGACTTCGGCGCTCTTCACCGACGGCGCGGCCAGCACCGATTCGCCGTGGATCGTCACGATGGCGGCGATGTCAGGCGTGCTCATGCGATCCTCCCGACAGCGCCGCGACCCCGGCGCGGTATCCCTCGGGCGTCCGCTGCGACACGACGAGATCGCGCAAGGCCAAGGCCCTGACCCGCGCCGCGTCCGGATCCGACAGGATCGCCCGGATCGCCGCCTCGAAGGCCGCAACATCCTCGATGTCCTCGATCCGGTGGCCATACCCGTCGGCCAGCACTTCCCCGGTCCCGCCGACCAGTGACGCGACGAGCGGGATTCCGGCCGCGACGACGTCGAGAAGGATCGTCGGGACACCTTCCCATGCCGAGGTGAAGAGCCACGCGTCGCACTCGTCGAGCGGAAGCGCGCGGAAGCTGTCGTAGACGCCCATCAACTGCGCGTTCGGGGGGACCGCGATCCCGTCGAACCCGGTGTCGAGCACTGCGCGGCCCCAGATCCGGAAGTCCACGTCCGGCATCCGCGCGGCAAGCTTCAGGACGATATCCACGCGCTTCTGCCGGTCGAACCGCCCCGCCCAGAACACGGTCGGGCGCCTGTCGACCCCGGCCTCCGGCCGCGCGACGGGCGGGGGCGGATCCCGGAGCGGCGTCGGAAGGACCGTGAGGCGCGCATCGTCGGCCGCGAGCGCAAACCGATCGCGAAGCCGATCGGCAAGGCTGTGGCTGTCGGTGACGTAGCCGTCGAGGTGATCGAAGGTCCGGTAGAACATGTCCACCGGGTATCCGGCCTCGACCCCGTCCGCGTTGAGGTCGCTGCAGAACAGGTAGGCGAAGGTGCGGAAGCACGGGGCCATCGCCGGACCGTAGCGCACCGAGGCGTCCCACATGAGCCGGCTGTTCACGTTCACCACGATCTGCGGAGCGAGCGCGCGCAGGTACTGGAAGAGGAGCCTGACCCGCAGGACCCCGGACAGGTCCGCGGCCTCCGAGGCCAGATCGACGTGCCGGACGTCTGGCGGAAACCACTCCGGGTGCTCGAGATCGCGAAGCTCGGTCCGCACCACGACGACGTCCCCCGCGCCGTGCAGGTCCGACAGCGCATGGGCAAGCTCGCCCGCAACCCGCGCCGCGCCGCTGATCCGGCAGTGCGGGATGCAGACCACGGCGGCGGCGGGACGACGCTCGGACTGTGCCTGCAGGGTCCTGATCGCTGCGGCCGCCCGTCCGAGTTCCCCGGTGAATGGCGGCAGGACGACCTTCTTGAGGTCCCGCCGGCGATGCGCCACGAGCGGGTCCAGTTCCGCAGCCGCCGCGACGAGCCGGGCAAGATCACCGCGCGCGATCCGCCGGACTACCTCGATTCGCCGCGACATCGCGGCGCGCACAGCCTCCCGCGCGGCCTCGTCATCGTAGAGACCCGTGGCCGCCGCCTGCGCCGCGCTCGGATGATGGCCGAGCGACCGACCGTGCCGGACGTAGTGCAGGAACGGCGCGAACGCC
>DAINOF010000229.1:0-4407 GCA_036735505.1 Paracoccaceae bacterium | reverse complement strand
CGCTTGCCACCGAGACTATCGCCCGCGCGACCAGCTGCTCGCCCGAGGGCGTCCGCGACTTTCTCGACTCCCGCCACGGCCGCCACTTCGCCGATGACGTTGTCAACGAACTCTTCGGCGGGCAGCCGATGCCGGCAGCGATCGACGCCGCGACCCGCCGCTGGATGGGCTGGCGCATCGGCCGGAGCATGAGCCGCGAGACCGGGATCCCGCACGGGCTGCCGTATCTCACGGGCCTCGTCGCCGACTACGCCATCATGGCCGAGCTTCCCTACTGACTGCGGCGCCTCCCGCCGCCGGCCGCGCTCTCGCACGGGACGCGCGGCTCGGGGTCGTAGCAGCACCCGGACAGTCCGGGTGCGACGGAGACCCCGCCGATGATCAATCTCACCGAGACCCAGCGCACCATCCTCGCCGCCGCCGCGATCCGCCCGGGCATGCGCATCCTGCCGCTCCCCGAGCGCATCAAGGGCGGCGCCGTGACGAAGGTCCTGACCGCGCTCGCGGCGCGAGGTCTCGTCGAAGTGACCGCCGCGCGACCGGGCGAGCCGACCGTCCGCGACGGCGTCACGCTGGTCCTGACCGCTGCCGCGTTCGCCGCGCTCGGGATCGCGCTCCCAACCGATGGGAAGGGCAACGCCGACGCGGAGGATGCCGTCGTCGCCCGCTTCAACGCCGGTCCGGGCTCCGGCGGCGAGCCCGCTGGGGGTGCGCCCACGGGCGCCGACGAGGCGCAGGTCGCGGCGACCCCGAAGCGTCGGGGCCGGCCGCAGCCGGCGGCGCCCACGGAGCCCGTTCGCGCGACCACCACGTCCAAGCTGCGCGCCGGCACCAAGCAGGCGCAGCTGATCGCCATGCTCGAAGCGCCCGAAGGCGCCACCATCGCCGAGATCGCGGAGGCGTTGGAATGGGCACATCACACCGTTCGCGGCGCGATCGCCGGCGCGCTGAAGAAGCGGCTCGGGCTGAACGTCACATCCGAGACCAACGACGCGCGCGGCCGGATCTACCGGATCGCCTGAGCACTCCGAACCCTCGACCTGAGCCGTCGCCAGCCCCGCTGGCGGCGGCTTTCTCGTGTCTCGCGTAGGGCTTCGAACACCCGCCGCAGGGCGTAGCCCCGCGCCAGCGACACGCCCACGAAGGCAAGTCCGATGGTCATGTGCTCCGCCAGCCCCGTCTCGATCCCGAACCACGGGAACACGACGATCTGCGTCGCGACGGCGAGGACGTATCCGACCACCACGTTCGTGATCGCCTCTACAAACGACATGAGGCGGGATTGCTTCATCGTGCGGCGGTTCCCTTCTCCGACCCCGTCGGGCATAGGTCGACGATCAGCCGTGGAGGCCTCACGATGAGACCTGGCCGGCATCTGATGCTCGAAGCGACCGTCGAGGATGCTGGCGATGTCGGCTGCGCCCCAAGTCATCGATGCGTTCGATCGCCCTTCGCCACTCGCCACGATCGGAACCGATTGGGAGCTGATCGAGGACCGCGTCATGGGCGGACGTTCGTTCGGCGCGATGACGCGCGAGATCGTTGCCGGGCGGCCCGCTCTGCATCTCACCGGCGACGTCTCACTCGAGAACAACGGCGGCTTCATCCAGGCGGCGCTCGATCTCTCCTCGGGCGGCTTGAGCGTCGATGTGAGCAACTGGTCCGGGATCGAGATTGACGTCCTCGGTAACGGCCAGACTTACAATCTCCACCTTCGGACGGCTGACATCGAGAGGCCATGGCAGTCCTACCGCCAGAGCTTCGTCGCGTCGCCCGACTGGTTGAGCGTGCGGCTGCCATTTGCCGACTTCGAGGCACACCGGATCGAAGTGCCGCTCGACCTTACCCGCGTGCGCCGCATCGGGATTGTGGCCATCGGCCGAGCCTTCTGGGTCGATATCGCGATCGGCGGCGCCGGCTTCTACGCCTGATGTCAGGCGCCGGTCACGCGGCAACCGCGCCGGTGTCACCGAGCCGCTCCTCCCGAACCTCGACAAACCTCCGGCCGTCAACGTCCAGCACCGCGGCGCGGCCCGTCTCCGTCTGCCAGCGATCCACCGCCACATCGACGTAGGTGGGGCTGATCTCCATCGCGAACACGCGGCGGCCGTTGGCCTCGCCCGCCATGATCTGCGAGCCGGAGCCGGAGAACGGCTCGTAGCAGAGCCCGCCGCGGGGGACGTGCTGGCGCATCGGGATCCCAAATGCGTCGAGCGGCTTCGGCGTCGGATGGTCGGGGCGATCATCACGCGCGAAGCTTGGCAACTCCCAAGTCGACGGCAGCGTCTCCTCGGCCACCTTCGTCGGCCGGTTCGGACGGCGCCAGCCCATGAAGCACGGTTCGTGCTTCCAGAGGTAGTGGGACCGGGTGAGGACGCCGCGGTCCTTCACCCAGATGATCTGCTGGTGAACGAACGCGCCAGCCTTCTCCCAGCAGGCCTCCAGCATCGCCTGCCGGCGCGAGGCGTGCCAGCAGTACCACGCCGCGTTCTCCGTGATCGCCTCAGCCACCGCCGCTGAGATGAAGCCGTCGTAGAGCTCGGCGCCCTGGCTCGAGTCGTCCCAGGTCGTGCCGTAGGACGCGGACCAGTCTTTGTTCCGCGTCGGGTGGTTCGAGCCGTCGTAGTCGACCAGGTACGGAGGATCTGTCGCAAACAGCACCGCACGCTCGCCGTTCATCAGGCGGCGCACATCGGCGGCGCTCGTGCTGTCACCGCAGAGCAGCCGATGGTCACCGAGGATCCATAGGTCGCCCGTCCGCGACGCCGGGTTGCGCGGCGGCTCCGGGATGATGACCGGAGGCGCGCTGGCACCGCCAGCGCCACCCTCGCCGTCGGTCTCCGGCACATAGGCCAGCAGCTTGTCGAGCTCACCGTCGGAAAAGCCGACGACCGAGAGGTCGAAATCGTCGGCGAGGAGCGCCTGCAGCTCGGCCGACAGGAGCGCCTCGTCCCATTCGCCGAGTTCGGTCAGCTTGTTATCCGCGATCCGATATGCGCAGCGCTGCTCCTCCGAGAGGTGCGGCAGCACGATCACGGGCGCCTCTGTCAGCCCAAGCGACTGCGCAGCGAGAATCCGGCCATGGCCGGCGATGACCTCGCCGTCCTCGGCGACGAGCACCGGCACCGTCCAGCCGAACTCGGCGATGCTCGCGGCAATCTTCGCGACCTGGTCAGGCCGGTGCATCTTGGCGTTCCGCGCGTACGGGTGCAGCCGGTCGAGCGGCCACGTCTCGATCGTCTCCGGCGCGAAGCCGAGGGTCATAGAAGCAGTCCTGGTTAGGGTGGAGCTGAGCGACAGGGGCGGTCTTCTGCTGTGGGACTTCCCGGGGCAGCGGCGGCGCTTGACGCCGGCTCGCGCTCGCGCACGAGAATGCTGGTAGACGTCAGCGACCGGTGGTGTTCATCGATGACAACGGCACGAAGCGACCCGGCTGGCCGCAGTTCGCATGCACCACGACGATTGGCGCTTACCCCCGAGCTGGTCGCCCGCTGCTTTCGCGTTGAGCCAAATCCGGGCCCAAACCCGGATTTCACCTCTCTCGAAGACCAAGAGCGCGTCGGGATCGCGGATCGCCTCCTCGCCGACAGGCCGCACGGCCCGATCTGGGTATTTGCTTATGGCTCGCTCATCTGGAATCCAAGCTTCGACATCGCTGAATACCGGCGCGGGACAGCGGTCGGCTGGCACCGCGCGTTCTGCATCGAGCAGACTCGCTGGCGCGGCACGCCGCAACTCCCGGGCCTCATGTTGGCGCTCATGCGCGGCGGTCGTTGCGCTGGCCTCCTGCTCCGCGTGCCGGCGGAGGCCGAGGTGGAAACAGTCCGCAAGCTGGTCCGGCGGGAGATCACGGTTCGAGAGGATCTCGGAATGGCGCGCTGGATCTTCGTCAGGACGGCCGACGGGCCGGTCAGCGCCCTCGTCTTCTGGGCCGGTCCGTCGGGCAAAGGCGTTTCCGGCGGCCTTTCGCTCGAGGCGGTCGCCTGGCGGCTGGCGCATGCCTGCGGCCATATAGGATCGAGCGCGGAGTATCTGTACCAGACCGTTGCTCGACTGGAGGAGCACGGCATCCGGGACCGGAACTTATGGCGGCTGCAGCAACTCGTGGCGGCCGAGATCGAGAGTTGGCCCCAACGGCCGGACGCCGCGGGAGAGGTTGGTTAACACCTTCCGCTCGTGGACTCCGGCGGCGGGATCCAGCGGACGACGGCAGATGGACCCCGTGGACGCCGCAGGTATCCACCAACCCGCCAGCACTAAACCTCTGTACCGCAGGGGTTATTCAGCGACGCAGGTGGATCCCGGCTTCCGGGTGGCTTCCCAAAAAATCGTGGCTGCCGCTAGCGGACTGTCGCGCTTCGCCCGCCAGCATACGTTTACGGCCAGAAGGGACCCGTACAATCGTCG
>DAINOF010000228.1:0-4479 GCA_036735505.1 Paracoccaceae bacterium | reverse complement strand
CAAACCGCTCGGAGGACGGCGCCAGAGAATGTCCACCACTTTCGAGACACAACCTATCCAGCGGCATGACCTCGGTGACGATCGGGCGGATCGTCGTGACGGGCAGTGGTGCCGGCACGGCGGACGACCGGTTTCTCGCATGGATGCAATCGGCCGTTGCGGCGCGCATGTTCGCCGAAAGAGTCTCGATTGCCGGTTCAGGATACGAACTCTGCCGATGCAGGCTGGAGACCGCTTCGTCATCCGGCATGTCCGCCGAGCTTGAGATCCGCGTCGACATCCTACCCCTGGGATCGCTTGCCGAGCTGAATGCCGGCCCCTTGAGCGAAGCGCTCGATCGCATCGCGCTCTGGGTCGAGACCGCACTGGCGACGCTCGTCGAGAATACATCGGTGGGAGAGCCGGACGCAGAACTTCCCGCACGGCTGGACCTCCGCTTCGAGGATCATCTGGCCAAGGTCCTTGCAGAGGCCGTTGCCCCTGCGCCTCCCGGTGAAGACCGCTGGTGACCGGCCGTCGCGCGTGACGGCGGCGCGCTCGGGCGCGGCGAAGAGGGCGTCGGCCGCGGAGAGGCCCGCGAGCGCCCGTTCGGCGACGTGCGGCACGCGCCGCCCCTCGGGACCGAGGACCGCGAGCAGGAGGACGCGCGAGAGGAGGCTCGCGAGGAACGCCCGGGCGCCTGTCACGCGTGCAATCCCTTTATCGGGCGCACCGTGCGTCCGGCCGCCACGGATATCCCGGAGCGGGCGCGCTGTCGAGGCGGGCCTCAGCCCCGCCGGCGCGCCTCCGCCTCGCGGTCGACGGCGCGTTCTGCCCAGTCGCCGGAGTTGTCCGCACCGATCACGCTGAACGATCCGTCGCTTTCGAGGATCACGGCCGCCACGCGGTCGGGGTCGGGGTGGCTCGACGTGCGGATCACCGTGCGCAGTTCCGCCTCGGTCACGCGCGCGCGGCGCAGGGCGTCCGTCAGGACCTCGCCCCGCCGCACGAGGAGCGTGGGTTCCGAGCGCACCATGCGGGCGAGGCGGGACGAGCGGACCGAGCCCCAGGCGACGGCGAACTGGAGGCCGATGAGCGTCGCGAAGGCGGCGACGCCCTGCAGGACGGCCACGTCCGGGGACAGGAGCACGGTGGCGAGCGAGGAGCCGAGCGCCACGGTCACCACGAGGTCGAAGGCGTTGAGCTTGGCCAGCGTGCGCTTGCCCGAGACGCGCAGCGTCGCGACGAGGGCGGCGTAGGCGAGCGTGCCGACGATCACCGTGCGCAGGATCGGCGTCCAGCCGCCGAAGAGCATCTCTCCGATGTCCATGAAAGGGAATCCGCCCTGAACGCGCCGGGTTCCCTCAGCGCAGCCAGAGCTTCGCGCGCTTGATGCGGTTCTGGATGGCCTGCTGCGAGCGGGGGAGGTCGGCGCGGTCGAAGAGCGCCCGGACCTTCGCCCCCTTCTTGCCGTAGATCATCCGCCGGAACGGCTCGTGCCGCTTCAGCGCCTTCTTGATGCGGTTCCGCCCCGCGATCTCCTCGAGGAAGGCGATGGTCGCGTCGGGGGCCGTGGCGTAGAGAAGCGGCATCGCCCGGTAGTGGCAGGTGGCCGTGCCGTCGAGGGGCGCAAGCTCGGGCCCCGGCCGCCCGCCGCCCGCCTCGTGGATCACGAGCGGCAGCGCGATCTGGTCGAGCCACGGATAGAGCGGCTGGCAGACGAGCGCCTCGGGCGGGTCGTCGCGGATTGCCGCCATGATCTCGGCAAGCCGCGCGCCGAAGGTCCGGGGGCAGGGGCCGAAGAACCAGCCCGCGTTGAAGTAGAGGTAGCGGCGCCAGTGCTCCTCGGGCTGCGTCGCGTCGAGCGAGCCTTCGAGGTCGAGCCCGAAGCGGTCGTAGAGCGCGCCCCAGGTCTCGGCATGGCCCGGCCCGTAGAGCTCGATCACCGGCCAGGTGTCGGTGCGCGCCATCGAGGCCGAGGGGCGGGCGAAGTCGAAGGGGATCGCCGAGACGGGGCCGGTCACCAGCGTGTCGGTGTCGAGGAACAGGAACGGCCAGCCGCCGGGCAGCGCGGCCAGCCCCTCGGCCTTGTTGCCGTTGGGATAGGACGCGCCGAAATGCCGGTTCTCGAACGGGACGGTCTCGGCGCCGAGATGCGCGAGCGCGGCGCGGGCGTCGTCGTCGAGCCGCGGGTCGCCGGGCCAGAGGGGCCCCGGCTGCGGCTCGAGGACGATGAGGCGGCCCGCGAAGCCCGGGTCCGCCGCGCGCAGCGAGGCCGCGAACAACACAGCCTCGGCGGCGAGGCGCCCCGCCTGCCCCACGATCGCGATGTCGAAGCCGTCTGCCACCCGTGCCCCCCGTTCGGCCGCGACCTTAGCGGGCGGCCAGGGAGCCGGAAAGGCTAGCGGCGCGCGCCGCCCCGGTCGAGGCCAAGGAGGTGGTCGAGCGACAGCCGCCCCGGCCCCTGCGCGAGCACCACGAGAAGCGCCACGGCCCAGAGCCCGTGCGTCACCCAGGCGGCCGGGAAGACGAAGATCTGGATCACCGCCGTCATGACCAGCAGCCCGAGCGCCGAGACCCGCGACAGGAGGCCGAGGATCAGGAGGACCGGCAGGATATGCTCGGCCAGCGTCGCCAGGACCGCGGCGAGCCCGGGCGGGATGACGGGAAGGTTGTAGACGTTCTCGAACAGGAAGTAGGTCTGCTCCTTGATCGAGAAGCCCTCGACCTTGGTGCGGGCCGATTGCCAGAATACCGCCGCCGGGAACAGCCGCGCCGCGAGCGAGACGAGGTCCTGCGGGATATGGTCGGCAAGGCCGTTCAGGCGGCGGACGAGGTCGCGGGCCCTGGACGTCTCCTTCGCGGCGGTGTCGGTCACGTTGGTCATGGGGTGTCTCCTTGGTGCGTGGCGGCGATGAGCCCGTGACGGATGAGAAGCGTCAGGGCGGCGGTGGGGTCGGCGAGCGCGGCGGCCTGCCCGAGCGGCTGGCCCCCGGCCAGCGCGGCGAGGACGGCGTGGCTGCCCGGGTCGAGCGGTTCCACGATCACGGCGAGGCCGGGGTCGCGGGCGATCAGCGCGTGGTCGGGGCCGGGGCCGACAGGCCCCGAGGGCCGCGCGCCGTCCTGATGCGCCTGCCAGATCCGCACCGCGGGGTGCGGCGAGGCGAAGAGGGTCACGGACGGATGCAGGACGAGGTGCAGGGCCTCGAGGTCCGGGACCTGCAGCGCCTCGACCGGCACGGGGGCCGCGTCGGCGGCGTGGTAGGCGCGGCCGCGGGCGAATTCGAGCTGCGCGACATCGCCAAGCCACGGAAGATGCGCCACCGGCGGGAAGCGCTCGAGAAAGCCCGGGAAGGCGTCGCCCCAGCGCATCAGGACCGGGTCGCGGGGCGGCGCCCCGGCGGCGAAGACGCGCGCCATGGCGGTGAAGAACTCGACCCCCACCAGCGCCTCGATCACCGGAAAGCGCGCGGCGAGCGCGCGGGTCAGGCCGTGCTGGACGTTGTTGCGGTAGACGGAAAAGCGGCGGGCGACCTCGTCGCTTGCGGGCGCGGCGAGGCCCTCGGGCACCAGGTCCGACCAGAGCGCGGCGTGGAAGGCGCCCTGAAGCGCGGCGTGGGTGGGCTCAGGCCGCATCGGCCGCGCCCCGCATCTCCGCGCCAAGGATCCGGGCCGCGCGCGCCGTCTCGGCGAGAAGGGTCGCGAAGTCCGGCACGTCGTTGTCCCATTCGATCAGCGTGGGCAGGGGCCCCGTGCGCGCGATCACCTCGGCGTAGAGCGTCCAGACCGGATCGGCCACCGCGCGCCCGTGACTGTCGATCAGGAGCGGGCCGGAGGGCAGATCCTCGGTGTCGTGGCCGGCGAGGTGGATCTGGCCCACGGCGGCGATCGGGAAGGCCGAAAGGTAGGCCCGCGCGTCGAATCGGTGGTTCGTGGCCGAGACGAAGACGTTGTTGACGTCGAGCAGCAGTCCGCAGCCGGTGCGGCGGACGATCTCGGACAGGAAGTCGGTCTCGGCCCAGGTCGAGCTCCGGAACGTGACGTAGGTCGCGGGGTTCTCGAGCAGCATCCGCATGCCCACCGCCTCCTGCACCGCGTCGACATGGTCGCAGACGGTGGCCAGGGTCTCGTCCGTATAGGGCAGCGGCAGGAGGTCGTTCAGCCAGGCGGCGCCGTGGCTCGACCAGGCGAGGTGTTCCGAGAAGCTCTCCGGCCGGTGGCGGTCGATCAGGCGGCGGAGCCGGGCAAGGTGGTCGCGGTCGAGCCCGCCCGCACCGCCGATCGACAGGCCCACCCCATGGATCGACAGCGCATGGTCCTCGTGGAGCCGCGCGAGCATCGCGTGCGGCGCGCCGCCCTCGCCCATGTAGTTCTCGGCATGGACCTCGTAGAAGCCGACCGCGCCGGGGGCGGCGGCGATGTCGCGGAAATGCTCGGGCTTGAAACCGAGGCCGGGGGTCGGGGGAAGCTGAAGCATGGCGGGTCCTTGCACCTGTCGGG
>DAINOF010000227.1:0-4505 GCA_036735505.1 Paracoccaceae bacterium | reverse complement strand
TCTGCTCGATGAAGGAGGTGCTGCGCGCCTGGCTCGACCACCGGCGCGAGGTGCTGGTCCGCCGCTCGACCCACCGGATGGTCAAGATCGACCACCGGCTCGAGGTGCTGGAAGGCTTCATCACCGCCTATCTCCACCTCGACCGCGTGATCGACATCATCCGCTACGACGACGACCCGAAGGCCGCGCTGATGCGCGAGGACTGGTCGCGGGCCTTCGTCCGGGCGACCTCGGAAAAGGACTACGTCACCCCGCCGCCGGGCGAGGGCGAGCTGTCGGAGGTGCAGGTCGACGCCATCCTCAACATGCGGCTCCGCAGCCTGCGCCGCCTCGAGGAGATGGAGCTTCGCCGCGAATTCGAGACGCTGACCGAGGAACGGGCGGCGCTCGAGGACCTTCTCGGCTCCGAAAGCCTCCAGTGGGCGCGCATCGCCGACCAGATCCGCGCGACGCGGAAGACCTTCGGCAAGGACTACCCCCGCGGCCAGCGTCTCACCCAGTTCGCCGAGGCCGCCGAGGTGGCCGAGGTGCCGATGGAAGCCATGATCGAGCGCGAGCCGGTCACCGTCGTCCTGTCGAAGATGGGCTGGATCCGGGCGATGAAGGGGCACCTCGCGCTCGACCAGGATTTCAAGTTCAAGGACGGCGATGGACCGCGCTTCGCCTTCCATGCCGAGACGACCGACAAGGTGCTTCTCTTCGGCAACAACGGGCGCCTCTACACGCTGGCCTGCGCTAACCTTCCCGGCGGGCGCGGCATGGGCGAGCCCGTGCGGCTGATGATCGACCTGCCGAACGAGGCCGACATCGTCACGCTCCTGACGCATCGGCCGGGCAGGAAGCTTCTCGTCGCCTCGACCGAAGGCGACGGCTTCATCGTGCCGGAGGAAGAGGTCGTGGCCCAGACCCGCGCCGGCAAGCAGGTGCTGAACGTGAAGGACAAGGCGCTGGCCGCCATCTGCAGGCCGGTCGAGGGCGACCATGTCGCGGTCGTGTCGAAGAACGGCAAGTTCCTCGTCTTCCCGGTGGCCGAGCTGCCCGAGATGACGCGCGGCAAGGGCGTGCGCCTGCAGAAGTACAAGACCGTGCAGGGGCGGCAGGGGATGCTGGAACTCGACGGCGGGCTGTCCGACCTCACCACCTTCGACCTCGCGAAGGGCCTGTCCTGGACGATGGGCGGCGGACGGACGCGCACGGAAACCGACCTTACCGAGTGGATCGCCGCGCGGGCGAGCGTCGGCAAGCGCCCGCCGCACGGCTTCCCCAAGGACCTGAAGTTCGGCTGAGCCATGGCGGCGGGCGTTCCCACGGACTTCGCCGGGAGCCGCGGGCCGCTCTTCCGCCTCGCGCTTCGCACCGGGATCCTCACGGTGCTCACGCTCGGCTTCTACCGCTTCTGGATGAAGACCCGGCTGCGGCGCTACTACTGGTCCTCGGTCCGGCCCGGCGGCCATCCGCTCGAATATGTGGGCGATCCGATGGAGAAGCTTCTGGGCTTCCTCATCGCGGTCGTGGCGCTCGCCTTCTACATCGGCATCGTGAACCTGATCCTGATGTATCTCTCCTTCGCGCTCCTGCAGGGCAACGTCACGGCCTATGCGCTGTCCTTCGTCGGCGTCATCCCGATCTGGTTCTACGCGATGTACCGCGCGCGCCGCTACGTGCTGGCCCGGACCCGCTGGCGCGGCCTGCGCTTCGGCGTGGAACCGGGCGCCTGGGGCTATTCGGGCCGCGCGCTTCTCCACTGGGCCATCACGATCCTGTCGCTGGGCCTCCTCTGGCCGCGCATGACCTTCGCCCTCGAGAAGTACAGGATCGACCGCACCTTCCTCGGGAACCAGCGGATGCATCAGGGCGGGCGCTGGCAGATGCTCTACCAACCCTTCCTGCCCGCCCTGCTCTTCGGGGTCCTCGCCGCGCTGGGCCTCATGATGATGGGCGCAGACCCGGCAGGCTGGGTCTTCCTCATCATCGGCGTGCTCGGCCTGCCGCCCGCCGCCGTCCACTACCGCGTCCAGTCGACGCGCCTTCTCGCCAACCACCGCACCGCCGGTCCCCTCGCCCTTGTCGCGGCGCCCCGCACATCCCGAGTCCTCGGCATCTACGCGGGCGGCTACGCGCTCATCCTCGCCGCGCTCGGCGCGCTGACCTTCGGCACGCTCATCGCCATGGGCACCCTTCTTGGCCTCGCCGCCGCGACGCTCCCGAACCTCGAGGACCTTCCCGACCTCCCGGCCTGGATCCCCGCGCTTCTCGGCGTCGGGGCCTATTTCTCGGTCTTCCTGCTCTGGGGCGTGCTCGGCCATGTCTTCGTCACGCTCCCCCTCTGGCGCCACTACGCCGAGACGCTGACCGTGACCGGGACCGAGAACCTCTCGGCCCTCCGCCAGCGCCCGCGCGACGCATTCCGCGAGGCCGAGGGCTTCGCCGAGGCGCTCGACCTCGGGGCGGCGATATGACCGCCTTCGCCGACTTCTTCGACGGCGAAAGCGCGGTGGTCCGCCGCGTTGCCGTCACGCTCGAGCCCGCGACGCTCGTCCTCGCGCCGGCCGAGGGCGCGGCTCTGCGCTGGCCGCTCGCCGACCTCCGCGCCATACCCGACCAGGCCGCGACCCGCACGCTCGTCCTGACGTCGACCGCGCAGCCGCTGGCGCGCCTCCACCTCGCCGATGCCGACCTTCGCCGGGACATCGCTGCCCGCGCCCCGAACCTCCGCCGCGGCCAGCCCGTCCGGGGCAGGGGGCGCGTCGCCGCCTGGGCCATGGCGGCGGTGGCCTCGGTCGCGCTCATCATCTTCGTCCTCGTCCCGGTGATGGCGAACCAGCTCGCCGCGATCCTGCCGCCCGCGGGCGAGAAGGCGCTGGGCGACGCGACGCTCGACCAGATCCGCAGCGCTCTCGACCAGACCGGATTGGAAGGGCTGCCGACCTGCGACGCCGCCGCCGGCCGCGCGGCGCTCGACCGGATGACCGACCGCGTCACCGAGGGGGTGGACCTGCCCTATCCGCTCACCGTCACGGTCCTCGACCACGCGATGGTGAACGCCTTCGCGCTGCCGGGCGGACACATCGTCTTCATGCGCGGCCTCATCGCCGAGGCCGAGACACCCGACGAGGTCGCCGCCGTCTTCGCCCATGAACTGGGCCACGTCGTCGCCCGCGATCCCGCGCGCGGCGCACTGCGCACCGCGGGCTCGATCGGCGTGCTCGGGCTCCTCTTCGGCGACTTCGCGGGGGGCGCGGCGGTGCTCTTCCTCGTCGAGCGACTGATCGAGGCGAGCTACAGCCAGGACGCCGAGGCCGCCGCCGACGCCTTCGCCCACGCGCGCCTCGTCGCCGTGGACCTGCCGCCCGGCGCACTCGCCAGCTTCTTCGCGCGGCTCCGGAGCGAGCATGGCGATGCCGAGGGGATCGTCGCGCATTTCCTGTCCCATCCCCAGCTAGGCGACCGCATCGCACGGGCCGAGGCGGCGGGGGGCGGGCAGGGCGGGACGCGGCCCGCGCTGGCGGCACAGGATTGGGCGGCGCTCCGCGCGATCTGCGACTGAGCGTTGTTCCTCCCGGCCGCTTTCGGTAACGCTTGCCGAAACGGACGGAGATGACATGACCGCACCTCGCGCGCTCGCCGCAACCGCGGCGCTGCTGCTTTCCGCCTGCGCCTCGGCCCCCGACCTGTCGGAGCCCGTCGCGCCGATCGGCGACTTCCGCCTCGGCCACAACATCGTGCTCGCCACCGCCGCACAGGAAGGCCCCCTGTCGCGGGACGCCACCGAGGAAGAGCTCGCCACCGCGGTCGAGAGCGCGCTCGCGGCACGGCTGCGCCGCTACGATGGCGACGGGCTCTACCACGTGGGCGTCCGCGTCGAGGCCTTCGTCCTTGGCCAGCCCGGCATCCCGATCGTTCTCTCGCCGCAATCGGTGCTGCTGCTGGCCGTCAACATCTGGGACAACGAGACCCGCGAGCGGCTGAACGAGGAACCGATCCGCGTCACCGCCTTCGAGGCGCTCAACACTCGCGTGCCGTTCATCCCGTCGGGCTACCTGAACTCGTCCGAGCAGCAGCTCCAGAACCTCGCGATCAGCGCGGCCAAGGAGATCGAGGATCTCCTGCGCGAGAACGAGGCCGTCTGGTTCGGGCCGAAACCCGACCGCGTGCGGGTCGACTTCACGCCGGAAGCGGCGCCTGCGCCAGAGCTCGAAGCCGCCGCCGGGGCGGTCCCCGGGACGTCGCCCGCGTCCCCCGCAGCGTCCGAAGAGCCGCTTGATTTTCCTCAACCGGGCGGCTAGACGGCGCGCGGTGTTGAAACGGGCCGGCATCGGCCCCCATTCGATAAGGCGGAAGGCCGATGGCAAAGGCAAAGTTTGAGCGGAACAAGCCGCATGTGAACGTTGGCACGATCGGCCACGTGGACCACGGGAAGACGACGCTGACGGCGGCGATCACGAAGTACTTCGGCGAGTTCAAGGCCTACGACCAGATCGACGCGGCGCCGGAAGAGAAGGCGC
>DAINOF010000226.1:0-4599 GCA_036735505.1 Paracoccaceae bacterium | reverse complement strand
CGGGACCGAGCGGGACCACGTCCCGACAGCGGTGCGCCGCAAGGGACGGCAGGTGACCTATCTCGTTCCGACGCCGCTGGCGGAGGGCACGAACTGCGTGGCGGTGCCGGTGGGCGATCTCGACGATCCGCGCCGCATCTCGTCGAAGCTCGTGCGCGTCACCTCGGCCCGGCGCGGGGCCGGACGGGTCGAGGTGCCGCCGGAGGTGCGCGAGACCATGTTCCCGGGCGCCCGCAGCGTCTGCATCGAGTTCGGAGAGGGCTGAGGGCATCCGCCGCGCACCCCCGGCAGGGGCGCGCGGCGGGCGATGGCTCAGAAGCCCGACTTGATCCGCTGGAACTCGGCCGTCTGCCGGTCGCGCAGCGTGGCGTCCATCGGAAGCTGGGCCAGGATCGGGGCCGAGATCTCGCCCATGCCGACCGAGGCGAGGTCCTCGGGCGTGAACTGCTTCATCGCGGCCGCGTTCGCGTGGCCGAAGCCCGCCTCCTTCAGCGGCAACGTCGAGGACGGGTCGAGGAAGGCGTTGACGTAGTCGTAGGCCTTGTCCTCGGACCCCGGCGCGTTCGCCATCTTCACGAAGCCGCAGAGCCACATGGCGGAGCCCTCGGCGGCCTCGCGCTGGTAGGCGACGGGCACGCCTTCGTCGGCGAGCGTCGGCAGGCTTTCGTTCCAGGCCCAGGAGACGAGGATCTCGCCAGTGGCGTGGAGCGCGGCGAGCTCGGCCGGGTCGGTCCAGTAGGTGCGCAGGTTCGGATGCACCTGCCGCAGCCAGTCGGAGGCGGCCTGGAACTGCTCTTCGGTCGCCTTCGTCCAGTCGGTGACGCCAGTGGCGAGATAGGCGAGCGCATAGGCGTCGTCGACGTTGTCGGGGATCGTCATGCGCTGCGCGTAGGCCGGGTTCAGGAACACGTCGAGCGAGGCCACATCCTCGGCCGGGACCTCTTCGGGGTTGTAGAGGACGGCGGTGGTGCCCCAGTCGGTCGGGACGAAGAAGAGCTCTTCGAGTCCGGCGCGGACATCGGTGCCGAGGAGGTTCGAGTTGAGGTCGGCATAGGCGGCGATCCGCTCGCGGTCCCACGGCACGATGATCCCGCTTTCGACCCATTTGGGCACCGAGCCGCCGCAGATATGCGTGATGTCGGTCTGGAAGCCCGAGCGGACCTTCTGGAACGCCTCTTCCTCGTCCCCGAAGAAGGTGAAGGTCGGGCTGTCGCCGTGGCTGGCGATGTAGGTCGAGTGGTAGGCCGCATCCTCGAAACCCGAATAGTCGAAGACGATCAGGTCGCGGTCCTGCGCCGCGGCGGTGCCGGCGGCGAGCGCGAGAGCGGAGACGGTGATGAGGCGGGCTGTTGCTGTCACTGGCGTGAAACTCCCCGTGAGACTGGTTGCGAGGTTGGTGGCGCGGGCGGTTGCCTGTGCGGGAACCTAGAGTCGCTCCGCAGGCTGCACAAGG
The DNA here is from genome assembly GCA_036735505.1 of Paracoccaceae bacterium. GTDB lineage: Bacteria > Pseudomonadota > Alphaproteobacteria > Rhodobacterales > Rhodobacteraceae > DAINOF01. The sequence goes on along the minus strand of DAINOF010000226.1, from coordinate 3,146 downwards.
GCGGCACGTACCTTCCTGAACGAAGTGTTCATGGCAGGACAAGGGGGTGGCTGCTGTCTGATGAAGAACCGGGCGACTTGAAAACCGCCGCGCGCGCGGCGATGGTCGTGGCATGATCACGCCCGAGTTCGTGCGCCTCATGGCGCGGTACAATGCCTGGCAGAACCGCAGCCTCTACGCGGCCGCCTCCGGGCTTCCGGACGCGGCGCGGCGGGCCGAGCGGGGCGCGTTCTTCGGGTCGATCCACGCGACGCTCTGCCATCTCCTGTGGGCCGATCTGGTCTGGATGAGCCGATTCGGCGCGGGCGAGGCGCCGGGCGGCGGGATCGCCGCGAGCCCCGGGCTCGAGCCCGACTGGGACCGGCTCGCCGCGCGGCGCGCGGGGACGGACGCGGTGATCCTCGACTGGGCGGGGCGGGTCGGGCAGGACTGGCTCGGGGGGGTGCTGTCGTGGCATTCGGGGATGCTGGGGCGCGAGGTGACGAAGCCCGTGGCGCTGTGCGTGGCGCATCTCTTCAACCACCAGACGCATCACCGCGGGCAGGTCCACGCCATGCTGACGGCGGCGGGGGCGCGGCCCGGGGACACGGATCTTTTCGTCCTGCCGGACGAGGACTGAGGGAGGGAAGGGCGATGTTTCGCGCGCTGGTGGTCGAGAAGGACGCGGACGGGGCGACGCGGGCCTCGGTGCAGGAGGTCGAGGACGCGCGGCTGCCCGAGGGCGAGGTGACGGTCGCGGTCGAGTACTCGACGCTCAACTACAAGGACGGGCTGTGCCTGGGGTCCGGCGGCGGTCTCGTCCGCGCGTGGCCGCATGTGCCGGGGATCGACTTCGCGGGGACGGTCGAGACGTCGGACGATCCGCGCTACCGCCCTGGCGACCGGGTCGTGCTGACCGGCTGGCGCGTGGGCGAGGTGCGCTGGGGCGGCTATGCGACGCGGGCGCGGGTGCAGGCCGACTGGCTGGTGCCGCTGCCCGAGGGGATCGATGCGCGCCGGGCGATGGCGGTGGGGACGGCGGGGCTGACGGCGATGCTGTCGGTCCTCGCGCTGGAACGTCACGGGCTTGTGCCGGGGCAGGGGCCGGTGCTGGTGACCGGGGCGGCGGGCGGCGTGGGGTCGGTCGCGGTGGCGCTTCTCGCGGCGCTGGGGCACGAGGTGCATGCGGTGACGGGCCGGCCGGAACAGGCGGACTACCTGCGCGGGCTCGGCGCGGCGGCGATCCTCGAGCGGGCGGAGTTCGCCGAGGTGACGAAGAAGCCGCTCGAGAGCGAACGCTGGGCCGGCTGCATCGACGCGGTGGCGGGCGTGATGCTGGGGCGGGTGCTGAAGCAGATGCGCTATGGCGCCCCGGTCGCGGCCGTGGGGCTTGCGGGCGGCGCGGCGATCGAGGGGGCGCTGATCACGCCCTTCATCCTGCGCGGGGTGAACCTTCTGGGCATCGACAGCGTGATGCGCCCCTATGCGGACCGGGCAGAGGCCTGGGGCCGGATCGCGCGCGACCTGCCGATGGACCGGCTCGAGGCGATGGTGGTGCCCGCGGGCCTCGGCGACCTGCCGGAGCTCGGCCGGGCGATCCTGTCGGGTGGCGTGCGGGGCCGGGTGGTGGTGGACGTCGCCGCCTGACGCGGCCATGCGCCATGAAAGCGCCCCAATCGCTCCATTTTGGCGGCGAAATCGGCCGCGATAGATGAACGTGAAGTTAATGTTGACACGTTTTTCCACTGCATGCTTTACGTCTCGAAGCCGATTGCCGAATTCCGAGGACCATGGGGGGTGCCGATCCAGGTCGGCGCCTCCCTTGTTCTTCTGCCGCTGATCCTCGTCGATTTCAGTGCGCCGCCGGATCGGCTGTTCGATTCGCTCCTCTACGTCGCGATCATCATCGGCTCGATCTACCTGCACGAGCTTGGCCATGCCTGGGGCTGCCTGATCCAGGGCGTGCCGGTGCGGCGGATCATGCTTTACGGCGGCGGTGGCTTCTGCGAACGCGCGCGCTCGGTCACCCGGTGGGAGCAGGAGCTGATCGTCGCGATGGGGCCGATCGTGACGCTTGGGCTCTGGGCGGGGGCGGGGCTGATCGCGCCGCTCGTGGCGCATCCCGAGCTGTCCTACTGGATCTGGCTCGTGTCCTACGTGAACGGCTGTCTCGCGGTGCTGAACCTGATGCCGGTCCAGCCGCTCGACGGCGGCAAGCTGTTCGAGCTTCTCCTGCACCGGTTCCTTCCCAACGGGCCGGTGATGCGCATCGCCGGGGCCATCGGGCTTGGCGTGGCGATCCTGTGGATCCCCATGATGGCGGCCGGCTACGCCTATCTGGGGCTCGTGCTCTTCATGGTTCCCGCGCTGTTCCTGCACTGGCGGATGCTGCGCCACGGAGAGGCTTGACCTTTCCCCGGCGCCCGCCTTCAGTCGCGCGATGGATCTCGACATCGACTTCGTGCGGGCGCAGTTTCCCGCCTTCTCCGAACCCTCGCTGAAGGGGCAGGCCTTCTTCGAGAACGCGGGCGGCTCCTACGCCTGCGGGCAGGTCATCGACCGGCTGACGCGGTTCTACCGCGAGCGGAAGGTGCAGCCTTATGCGCCCTATGCCGCCTCGCGCCTCGGCGGGCAGGAGATGGACGAGGCGCGGATGCGGTTGGCCGCGATGCTGGGCGTCGCGACCGACGAGGTGAGCTTCGGGCCGTCGACGACCCAGAACACCTATGTGCTCGCAGAGGCGTTCCGGCAGGGACTGGCGCCCGGCGACGCGATCGTGGTGACCGACCAGGACCACGAGGCGAATTCCGGGCCGTGGCGGCGGCTTGCCGAGGCGGGCATCGAGGTTCGCGTCTGGGGGATCGATCCCGACACCGGGCATCTCGACCCGGACGACCTCGACCCGCTTCTGGAGGGGGCAAAGCTCGTCTGCTTCCCGCATTGCTCGAACGTGGTGGGCGAGATCAACCCGGTGGCCGAGATCGCGGCGAAGGCCCGGGCGGCGGGCGCGGTCACCTGCGTGGACGGGGTGAGTTATGCGCCGCACGGCTTTCCCGACGTGGGCCGGCTCGGGGCCGACATCTACCTGTTCTCGGCCTACAAGACCTACGGGCCGCACCAGGGCATCATGGTCCTGCGCGCCGCTCTGGCCCGGCGCCTGCCGTCGC
>DAINOF010000225.1:0-4643 GCA_036735505.1 Paracoccaceae bacterium | reverse complement strand
CGCCGCCGGCGAGCTTCTTGAACTTCACCAGCGCGAAGTCGGGCTCGATCCCGGTCGTGTCGCAGTCCATGACGAGGCCGATCGTGCCGGTGGGCGCGATGACGGTCGCCTGCGCGTTGCGGTAGCCGTGGCTTTCCCCCAGCGCCAGCGCCTCGTCCCACGACGCCTTCGCCAGCGCGATGAGCGTCTGGTCGGGGCAGTTGGCGGCGTCGAGCGGCACGGGCGCCACGTTCATCGCCTCATATCCCGTGGCCTCGCCATGGGCGGCGCGGCGGTGGTTGCGGATGACGCGCAGCATGTGCTCGCGGTTGCGCCCGTAGCCCGGGAAGGGGCCGAGCTCGCCCGCCATCTCGGCCGAGGTCGCATAGGCGGTGCCCGTCATGATCGCCGACAGCGCACCACCGAGCGCGCGGCCCTCGTCGCTGTCATAGCCGAGCCCCATGTTCATCAGGAGCCCGCCGATGTTGGCATAGCCGAGGCCGAGCGTCCGGAAATCGAAGGAGCGCTGCGCGATCTCCTTCGAGGGAAACTGCGCCATCAGCACGCTGATCTCGAGCGTCACGGTCCAGAGCCGGCAGGCGTGGACGTATTCCACCGCGTTGAACTGCCCGTCGCGGTAGAAGGTCAGAAGGTTCAGCGAGGCGAGGTTGCAGGCCGTGTCGTCGAGGAACATGTATTCCGAGCACGGGTTCGAGCCGCGGATCGCGCCGTCCTCGGGGCAGGTGTGCCAGGCGTTGACGGTGTCGTGGTACTGGATGCCCGGGTCGGCGCAGGCCCAGGCGGCGTGGCCGATCTGCTCCCAGAGCTCGCGCGCCTTCACGGTCTTCGACACCTTGCCGTCGGTCCGGCGGATGAGCGCCCAGTCGGCGTCGTCGCGGACGGCCTTGAGGAAGGCGTCGGTCACGCGGACCGAGTTGTTCGAGTTCTGGCCCGAGACGGTGACGTAGGCTTCCGAATCCCAGTCGGTGTCGTAGGTCGGGAACTCGATCGAGGTGAAGCCCTGGCGCGCGTAGTCGAGCACGCGCTTGACGTAGGTCTCGGGGATCGCCGCGCGCTTGGCCGCGCGGATCGCCGCCTTCAGGCTGTCGTTCTTCGCGGGATCGGCGGCGTCCTCGAGGCGCCCGTCCCACTGGCCGATCGCCGTGAAGATGTCGTTCAGGCAGCGTTCGTGCATCTTCGAGCCGGCGACGAGCGAGGCGACCTTCTGCTCCTCCTTCACCTTCCAGTTGATGTAGGCCTCGATGTCGGGGTGGTCGGCGTCGACGATCACCATCTTGGCCGCGCGCCGCGTGGTGCCGCCCGACTTGATCGCCCCCGCCGCGCGGTCGCCGATCTTGAGGAAGCCCATGAGGCCCGAGGACTTGCCGCCGCCCGACAACTTCTCGCCCTCGCCGCGGAGGCTAGAGAAGTTGGTGCCGGTGCCCGAGCCGTACTTGAAGAGCCGCGCCTCGCGGACCCAGAGGTCCATGATGCCGCCCTCGTTCACGAGGTCGTCGGCGACGGACTGGATGAAGCAGGCGTGCGGCTGCGGATGCTCGTAGGCGCTTTCGGACTTCGTCAGCTTGCCGGTGCGGTAGTCGACGTAGAAGTGGCCCTGGCTCGGCCCGTCGATCCCGTAGGCCCAGTGCAGGCCCGTGTTGAACCACTGGGGCGAGTTCGGCGCGGCGCGCTGGGTCGCCAGCATGTGCCGCATCTCGTCGAAATAGGCGCGCGCGTCCTCTTCGGTGGTGAAGTAGCCGCCCTTCCAGCCCCAGTAGGCCCAGGCGCCAGCCAGCCGGTCGAAGACCTGGCGCGACGAGGTCTCGCCGGTGTAGCGCTCGGCTTCGGGCAACTCGGCCAGCGCCGCCTCGTCGGCGACCCGGCGCCAGAGGAACTCGGGCACCCCCTTCTCGCGGACGGGCTTGAGGCGGGCGGGCACGCCGGCCTTGCGGAAGTACTTCTGCGCGATGACGTCCGAGGCGACCTGGCTCCAGCTTTCCGGGATCTCGATTCCCTCGAGCCGGAAGACGACCTTGCCGTCCGGGTTGCGGATTTCGGAAACGGTCGTCGAGAAGGGAATGCCTGCATAGGCGTCCCGTCCCGCCTTGGTGAACTGCCGTTCGATCTTCATGGTCTCTGCCCCGTATTTCCCATGCCGCGCCCCGCGGCCTTTGTTTCCGGTCCCTCGTTGGCGGGGACCGGCCGTCTGTCCGCCCGGCAAGGCTGCCGGCGTCTCCAGCCAGCGCCGCCGATGGGTGACGCCGGTGCCGGATGCCCGTCGCGCCCGGCCGTCTTCTGTGTTTCTGTTCTGCTGCCAGTGACGCTAGATATTGTGTGCCTTCACTCAGCCCACACAACCTGAAGCATGACGTCCGACCGCGTCAACAGGATTTTCACGGATTGGTGACGATTTTTCGGCTTGACGGCGCGGCTGTATCGCCCGTGCCGCAGCGCCGCCGATTCCCGGGCGGACGCGCCGCGCGTCGGGCGGGGTCAGGTCGACGGAACCGATGGTGGAAGATGGTCGGGGCGGCGAGATTCGAACTCACGGCCTCCTGTACCCAAAACAGGCGCGCTACCAGGCTGCGCTACGCCCCGACCGCGTCTTCCTAGCGGCGTGGCGCCCGGCTGGAAAGCCCCTAGTCGCAGGGCCAGGCGGCGACGTCGGGGTCGAGGGCGGGATGGCGCAGCTCGCTGCCCACCTCGATGCCGATGGCGCGCGACAGGCCGCCGTTGATCTCGAGCACGGCAAGAACGCCTGCGCCGCCGTCGATCGGCGTCTCGTCGAGCGGCACGGCGTTCTCGTGGATATGGGTCACGGTGCCGGTCGGGTCCATGAAGATCATGTCGAGCGGGATGAGCGTGTTGCGCATCCAGAACGAGGCGCGCTGCGGCGCGTCGTAGACAAACAGCATGCCCGCCGTGGGCCGCAGGCTCTCGCGGTTCATGAGGCCCTGCGCGCGCTCGGCCGGCTCGTCGGCGACCTCGACCGTGAAGCGCGCCACACCCCAGTCGCCGCGCAGGTCGACGACATCCGGCGCGCAGTCCGCGGCGGCAGGACCGGCCGCGAGGGCGGCAACAAGAACCGCCGCCCGGATCATTCCGGCTTCTTGAGCGCGGCTTCCCAGCTCGCGACCTGCACGGCCATGAGCCCGCGCTTGCCCTCGACCACCCGCAGCGCCACCGCCTCGCCGGGCTGGAGGTCGGCCAGGCCCGAGCGGCGCAGCACCTCGACATGGAGGAAGACGTCGGACGGACGGCCGAAGATGTTGGCAAAGCCGAAGCCCTTGCCCTTGTCGAACCACTTCACCCGCGCGGGTTCGAGCGGCAGCGTCATGTCCACCGGCTCGGCGAATCCCGACCGCTCGCCCTCTTCCTGCGGCGCGCCCGGCATCGGGTCGATCGAGATCACCTCGATGGCCTGCACGCCCCGCGCCGTCGCCTGCGCAATGACCTCGATCCCGGCGCCATCGGCGACCGAACTCTGCCCATAGTTGCGCAACACGTTGGCATGCAGGAGGATATCCGCCCCCCCCTCGTCGGCGACGACGAAGCCGAAGCCCTTGGTCGGGTCGAACCACTTCACAAAGCCAATCACACGGCGCTGCTCACCGTCGGTCATTGTACACTACATGTCCCCAACGCCCGTTCTGCCGCCGGGCCTGAAAAGAAGTTAACGTGGAATTCCGGCCAGCGCGCAAGGCCGAAAAGCGGCGCAGTTATCCCAAGTTGCGACAAGACAACGCTCCTCAGGGATTGAGGCGGACGACGGACCATGGCGCACCCTCCTCCGGGCCTCGGGTCCAGCGGAACCGGTCGTGCAGGCGGAAGGCACCGTCGGCCCAGAACTCGATCTCGACGGGCCGGATCAGGACCCCGCCCCAGAACGGCGGACGGGCGGGGTTGGGTCCCTTCGACACGGTCACTTTCGCCACTTCGGCCATCAGTGCCTCGCGCGAGGCGAGCGGGCGGGACTGGCGCGAGGCCCAGGCCCCGAGACGGGACTGGAGCGCGCGCGAACGGTAGTAGGCGTCGGCCTGGTCGTCCTCGACCCGGGCCACCGGGCCGCGCACGCGCAGCTGCCGGCGCAGCGACTTCCAATGCGCGACGAAGGCGGCCTTGCCGCTCGCCGCGAGCTCCTGCCCCTTGGCGCTCTCGAAGTTGGTGTAGAAGACGAAGCCGTCGTCCTCGATCTCCTTCAAAAGCACCATGCGTACGTTGGGCAAACCTTCGGGGTCCACCGTCGCGAGCGCGATGGCGTTCGGATCCTCGGGTTCGGCGCGGCCGGCCTCCTCGAGCCAGCGCCGCGCGATGGCGAAGGGGTCGTCGCCCGCGAATATCCCGTCCCGTCCCGTCATTCGTCCCTCCGGACAGGCGGCTTAGCGGGACGCCGCCGGGGGGACAAGGCGCCGCCCCCGGCGGCCTTGCTGATGCGCGGACAATCGCTTACAGCACGCGAAGCGCGGGCGGGGCCGCAGACGTCGGATCGGAGGGGACGCATGGCGACGGATCTCATGACCGGGAAACGTGGTCTGATCATGGGCCTCGCGAACGACAAGTCCATAGCCTGGGGCATCGCCCGGGCCGTGGCGGGTGCGGGGGCCGAGCTTGCCTTCTCCTACCAGGGCGAGGCGCTGAAGAAGCGGGTCGAGCCGCTGGCGGCG
>DAINOF010000224.1:0-4703 GCA_036735505.1 Paracoccaceae bacterium | reverse complement strand
TAGTAGAAGCCGGTCTCGCCATGGGTCGCGCCGCCCGTGGTGATCTCGACATGCGCGAGGTCGCGCGCGCGTTCGACGAAGCTCGCCACCCGGTCGCGCTGGCGGCGGGAGATGAGCGGCCCGATCTCGTTCAGCGTGTCGTCGGCCTGCGCGTAGGCGATGCTTTCCACCGCCGAGGTAAGGTCGGCCACCAGCCGGTCGTAGGTGCCCTTCGCGGCATAGACACGGCAGGCCGCGGTGCAGTCCTGCCCCGCGTTGTAGAAGCCGAAGATCTTGAGCGAGGCGACGACCTCGTCGATGTCGGCGTCGTCGAAGACGATGACGGGGGCCTTGCCGCCCAGTTCCAGATGCGTGCGCTTCACGCTCCTCGCCGCGGCCTGGAGCATCTTCTTGCCCGTGGCCACGTCGCCGGTGAGCGAGATCATGTCGACCGCTTCGTGGTGGATGAGCGTGTTGCCCACCGTCTCGCCGCGCCCGGCCACCACGTTCACGACCCCCGCGGGCAGTTCCTCGGAGAGGATGCGGGCGAGTTTCAGCGCCGTGAGCGGCGTCTGCTCCGACGGCTTGAAGACGACCGTGTTGCCGCCGCCGATGGCGGGGGCGAGCTTCCAGGCCATCATCATCAGCGGATAGTTCCAGGGCGCGATGGAGGCCACGACGCCCACCGGGTCGCGCCGGATCATCGAGGTGTGGCCGGCGAGATATTCGCCCGCGACGGGGCCGTGCAGCGTCCGGACCGCGCCGGCGAAGAAGCGGTAGCAATCGACGATCGCCGGGATCTCGTCGCCGATGGCCGCATTGATCGGCTTGCCGCAGTTGAGTGCCTCGAGCCGGCCGAAGGCCTGGGCCTCGGCCTCGATCCGGTCTGCGATGCGCAAAAGCGCGGCCGATCGTTCGGACGGCGTCGTCCGGGACCAGGTGTCGAAGGCCTCGCGCGCGCCCCGGGCGGCGGCGTCGATCTGCTCGGCCGAGGCCTCGGGCAGCTCGAGGATCGCCTCGCCCGTGCGCGGGTTGAGGATCGTCTCGGCCGTCTCGGTGCCGGCGGCGAATTCGCCGTTGATGAGAAGGTTCGTGTCCATCGGGTCTCCTCCCTTCGGGTTCTATTTGCCGGAACCGGCCGTGTCGGTGCCGCCGCGCGTGAGGTAATAGGCCGCGAGGATCGGCAGGAAGGTCACGATCACCACCACCATCGCGACGACGTTGGTGACCGGGCGCTGGCGCGGGCGGACGAGCTCCTCGAGCATCCAGATGGGGAGCGTCTGCTGCTGGCCGGCGGTGAAGGTGGTCACGATCACCTCGTCGAAGGACAGCGCGAAGGCCAGCATGCCCCCCGCGAGAAGCGAGGTCGCGATGTTCGGCAGGACGACGTGGCGGAAGGTCTGGAAGCCGGTCGCGCCGAGGTCGGCCGAGGCCTCGAGCATCGAGCCCGAGAGGCGGCGGAAGCGGGCGACCGTGTTGTTGTAGACCACGACGATGCAGAAGGTCGCATGGCCAAGGACGATCGTGAGGGTCGAGAACGGGATCTCGCCCAGACTGAAGGCCGAGCGCAGCGCAATGCCCGTGATGATGCCCGGGAGCGCGATGGGCAGGATGACGAGGAGCGTCACCGCCTCGCGTCCCCAGAAGGCCGCGCGCGAGACGGCGGCGGCGGCGAGGGTGCCGAGGATCAGCGCGATGCAGGTCGAGATGGCGGCAACCTTGAGCGAAAGCGAGAGCGCCTCCCAGACGTCCGGCCGGTTCCAGGTGACGGCGAACCACTGGGTCGTGAAGCCCGGGGGCGGCCACTGGTAGCTCTTGTCCTCGGTCGTGAAGGCGTAGACGAAGATGAGGAGGATCGGCAGGTGCAGGAAGGCGAGGCCCGCGAAGGCCGCGACCTTCAGGCCAAGAGGCGCGCGGTCAGGCTGCATGGCGCGCCCTTTCCACCGGGGACCAAGGGGTTTCGAAACCACTTGGCAAATTCCTTCCAAGGAATTTGCCCGCGCCCCGATCACAGCGCATCGAAGGCCCCCTTCCGTTTCGCCATCCAGAGGTAGAGCCCCATGATCACGATGGGCACCACCGCGAAGGCGGCGGCGAGCGGGATGTTCCCGGCCGTCCCCTGGTGCTGGTAGACCGCCTGGCCGATGAAGCGGCTCGAGTTTCCCACGATCTGCGGAATAATATAGTCGCCGAGCGTCAGCGAGAAGGTGAAGATGGATCCCGCGATCAGCCCCGGCAAGGCGAGCGGCAGGATCACATGGCGGAAGGTCTGGCCGGGTCTCGCGCCGAGGTCGCCCGAGGCTTCGAGGAGGTTCACCGGCACGCGTTCGAGGGACGCCTGCAGCGGCAGGATCATGAACGGCAGCCAGACGTAGAGGAAGACGAGGAAAGTCCCGATGTAGCTGACCGACAGCGAGTTGCCCCCGATCACTGGCAGCGCCAGCACCGCGTTCAGAACCGCCGAGGCGCCGATCCCATCGACCGCCCAGGTGAGGATGCCCTCCTTCGCGAGGATCAGCTTCCAGGCGTAGACCTTGACGAGATAGCTCGACCACAGGGGCAGCATGACCGCGAGGTAGAAGAACGCCTTCATCCGGCCTTTCGCGTAGCGGGCGGCGTAGTAGGCGATGGGGAAGGCCACGACGGCCGCGGCCAGCGTCACGGCGGCGGCCATCAGCACCGTCCGCAGGATGATGTCGAAATTCGCGGGCCGGAGCAGTTCGGCATAGGTCCGAAGCGTGACCTCGCGCTCGATGAGGCCCGAGAACTCGTCGATCGAGAAGAAGCTCTGCGCGAGAAGCGCCGCGAGCGAGCCGATGTAGATGACCCCGAGCCAGAGAAGCGGCAGCGCGAGGAGGAGGACAAGGAAAAGCCCCGGCCGGAGCCAGAAGAGGTCCGAGAGCCGCGCGAGCGGGCCTGCGCCGTGGACGGGGGTGGCGAGCCGGGGTCGGGCGGCATCCGTCACGCGCCGCCCTCCATCTCGTGAAGCGCGTCCGCCGCCCAGTCGAGCCCCACGGTCTCGCCCGGTGCGGGCAGCGGGCGGCCTGCGGGGATGGTGGCGGTCAGCTCGCCCTCGGGCATCGCCACCGTCACGCGGTTGACCGCGCCCATGTAGCGCACGCTCCGCACCGCGCCCCAGACGCGCCCCGCCTCGGGGCTCACCAGCGTCATCGCCTCGCCGCGCAGGCTCGTCCAGCGCGCGGGTCCGCCCGCGCGCGCCGACACGCCGGGCGACAGGACGTTGGCCGAGCCCACGAAGTCCGCGACGAACCGGGTCCGCGGGCGTTCGTAGATTTCCTGCGGGGTGCCCTCCTGCACGATGCGCCCGTCGTTGAAGACCGCGACGCGGTCGGCCATCGACAGGGCCTCGCCCTGGTCGTGGGTCACGAAGATGAAGGTGATGCCGAGCGACTGCTGGAGCGTCTTCAGCTCTTCCTGCATCGCCTCGCGCAGCTTGAGGTCGAGCGCGCCGAGCGGTTCGTCGAGCAGGAGCACCCGCGGCCGGTTGACGAGCGCGCGGGCGAGCGCCACCCGCTGCCGCTGCCCGCCCGACAGCGCCGCGGGCTTGCGGTCGCCGTAGCCTGCGAGCTTGACGAGCGCCAGCATCTCCTCCGCAGCCGTCTCGCGCGTGCGCCGGTTCACGCCCGCCATCCTCGGGCCATAGGCCACGTTCTCGCGTACCGTGAGATGCGGGAACAGCGCGTAGTCCTGGAAGACCGTATTCACCGGCCGCCGGTTCGGGGGGATCGACCCGGACTCCTGCCCGAAGATGCGGATATGGCCCGAGCTCGGCCGCTCGAAGCCGGAAATGAGCCTGAGGCAGGTCGTCTTGCCCGAGCCCGAGGGGCCGAGCATGGCGAAGAAGCAGCCCTCCGCGATGCCGATCGACACGCCGTCCACGGCCCGGACAGCGCCGAAATGGCGCGTGACGCTTTCGAATTCGACGGCGAAGGACATGGGGTCGCGGCACCTGGGGGCGTCCCCGGCGGCACGCGGCCGCCGGGTCGGGGTTGCGGAAGGCGAAGGACTCAGCGGCCGCCGATCACGCCGATGTAGTCGGACACCCAGCGGTAGTAGGGCACGCATTCGCCCTGCGGGCAGGACGAGACGGGCGTGGTCCAGAACCGGATCCGCTCGAAATCGTCAAAGCCGTTCTTCGTGCAGCCCTCGGCGGTCTGCATGCCCCGCCCGTCGGTGCAGGCCGCCGGCACGCCCGGGTTCGCGCCGAACCAGACCGAAAGGTCCGACATGAGGTTCGAGGACAGCGTGTGCTCCATCCACATGTAGGCGCAGTTCGGATGGGCCGCGTTCACGTGCATCATCGTGGTGTCTGCCCAGCCCGTGGCGCCTTCCTGCGGGATGACCGAGGCGACCGGCGCGCCGTCGCCCTGCAACAGGTTCACCTGGAACGGCCAGGAGCCCGAGGCCGCCATGCCCTCGTTCTTGAAGTCGTCGATCTGGATGAAGGCGTCGTGCCAGTAGCGGCTCACGAGCTTGCGCTGCGCCCGCAGGAGGTCGAGCGCGGCGGCGTACTGGTCGGCGTTCAGCTCGTAGGGCGAGGTGATGCCGAGTTCCGGCTTGTGGTATATCAGGTACTGCGCCGCGTCGGCGATGTGGATCGGCCCGTCATAGGCCTGCACGCGGCCGACGTTGGTCTGACCGTCGGGCAGCGTCGTCTCCTCGAAGACCACGCTCCACGAGGTGGGCGGCGTGTCGCCGAACAC
>DAINOF010000223.1:0-4722 GCA_036735505.1 Paracoccaceae bacterium | reverse complement strand
GCCCATTGCTTTTCCTTCTCCCACTCGGAGCCGGGAATGGATTCTTCCGCCCGGGCGGCGCGCCAGCCGAGAAGCTTCGTGAGGTCCGGATGGTGGAAGCGTCTGTTTTCGCGCGATAAACCATGGGGATGGCGGGGGCGGGTGCGCTCACGCGGGGTGAAGAACATGGGTTTCCTCCTTGAGTGTCTGGTAGGGGATGCCGCCGTTCCGGGCGTCGAAATCGTAGGTGACGGTGGCTCCGTAGGCCGATGGGTCGGTCGGGTCCCAGCGAGGCTTGTCGAAGACCACGACGCGGTCGCCGAGCTTGAAGGCTTCCTCGAGGTCGTGGGTGACCATGAAGATGGTCATCCTGGTATCCCGCTGAAGTTCCATGAGAAACTCGTGCATGGACAGGCGGGTGCCGGGGTCCAGCGCGCCGAAGGGCTCGTCAAGCAGGAGGATGCGGGGCCGGGCGGTCAGCGCCTGGGCGATGGCGAGGCGCTGCTGCATGCCGCCCGAGAGCGCGGCCGGATACGCATCGCCCATATGGCCCAAACCGATGCGGTCGAGCGTGGCCTGCGCGCGGTCGCGGGCGGCGCGGCGGGCCTTCGCGCCGAGGAAGCCGAACCGGGTCGGGAACGCCTCGGCCGCCACGATGTTCTCGCGCACGGTCATGTGGGGGAAGACGCTATAGCGTTGAAAGACAACGCCTCTTTCGCGGCCGGGCTCGGTGGCGGGGGGGCGCCCCTCGATGCGGATCGTGCCGCGGGTGGGCTGTTCCTCGGCCAGCAGAAGCCGCAGGAAGGTCGACTTGCCGCAGCCCGAGGCGCCGACGATGGAGATGAACTCGCCCTCGGCCACGGTGAGGGTCACGCGCTCGAGGATCGGGCGGGGACCGTAGCTGACGAAGACGTCGCGGACCTTCACGAAGGACATGCGCGCCCCCCGGAACGGCCGGTATGGAAAGCGTATGGCTTTCGTATGGAAACCGTATGGGCGCCGCCTCTCACAGGCCCCGTCCCGCCCAGGGGTAGAGCCGGTCCGAAAGGCGGCGCAGCGCCCAGTCCATCAGGAAGGCGAGAAGCGTGATCCAGAGGACGTAGGTCAGGATCACGTCCATCGCGAGGTAGCGGCGGACGAGGAAGATCCGGTAGCCGAGCCCGAGGTCCGAGGCGATGGCCTCGGCCGCGATGAGGAAGAGCCAGGCGGGGCCGAGCGACAGGCGGATGGCCTGGATGAGCCGCGGCATGATCTGGGGAAGCGCCACGCGGAGCGCGATCACGAGCGAGGAGGCGCCGAGCGTCTCGGCCTTGACGATCAGTTCGCGCGGGATGTCGAGCGTCCGCTGGCTCAGGTCGCGGACGAGGAAGGGCGTGATGCCGATGACGATGAGGACGACCTTGGACAGCTCGCCCAGGCCGAAGACGATGAAGAGGATCGGCAGGAGCGCCAGCGGCGGGATCATCGAGAGCACCGCGACGAAGGTCGCGAGGCCCGCCCGGACATGGGGCAGGAGGCCGATGAGGAGGCCGGCGAGAAGCCCGATGGCGGCGGCTATGGCGACGCCCGCCGCGAGGCGGGCGAGGCTCGCGCCCGTGTCGTGCCAGAGGAGGATGCGGCCCGAGCGGCGGTCGGGTTCGGTGAAGAGCCGCCAGGCGGTGTCGGCGATGGCGGCGGGCGCGGGGAGAAGCCGGTCGGCCGGGTTCGCGGCGAGCCGCGCCTCGGAGGCCACCATGTAGGCCAGAAGCGCCAGCACGAAGGGAAGGAGCGCGAGGAAGAGGGCGAGCGCGCGGCCCGGACGGCGGTTGATCAGGCGCATCGGGCGAGACCGGGCGCCAAGCGGTTTCGAAACCGCTTGGCACGCGATTTGGAAATCGCGTGCGGAAGGCCCTTCCAAGGGCCTTCCCTCCTTCTGCGGCTTCCGGTCATCTCCGCGTCAGAGCGCGCCGTCCGCGGCCATCTGCATCCAGGTCGCGTCGAAGCGGAAGGTCACGTTGTTCGCGTCGCCCGTTGTCGTCCCGTCGGGATAGGCCACGCCCACGAAATCGGGCGAGGGCGCGCCTTCGCCGAGGATGCCCTTGTCGAAGAGGAACTCGGCCACGCTCACCATCGTGCCCTTGAGCGCGGGGTCCGAGGCGAAGGCCACGGCCTCGGCGGGGGTCCAGAACATCTGCGTGGAGTCGAGTTGCGCCTTGTAGCCCGCGAGGTCGGTGCCCGAGGCTTCGGCGAGAGCGGTGAGCACCGCCTCGTCGCCCGCCTGCATCAGCCCCATCACCTCGTACCAGGCGCCCACCAGCGCCTTCCCGAAATCGGGGTTCGCCTCCAGCACCTCGGTGTTCACCACCATGAGGTCGATGATCTCGCCCGGGATGTCCGAGCTGTCGAAGAGCTTGCTGGCGGCCGGGTCCTCGAGGATCGCCGAGACGAGCGGGTTCCAGGTGACGACCGCCTGCACGTCATCCGTGGCGAAGGCCGCGATCATGTCGGCGTCCGAGGTGTTCACGACGCCCGCGAGGTCGGCCTCGGAGAGGCCGACGCTGTCGAGACCCCGGGCGAGCAGGTAGTGCGAGACCGACAGCTCCACGAGGTGGACGGGCTTGCCGGCGAGGTCGGCGAGGCCACCCTCGCCCTTCAGGATCACCGCGTCGTTGCCGTTCGAGAAATCGCCCACGATCAGCGCGGTGGTGTCGACGCCCGAGCCCGAGGGGATCGACAGCGTGTCCATGTTGGTGGCGGTCACCCCGTCGAAGGCGCCCGCCGTGTACTGGTTGATCGATTCGACATAGTCGTTGATCTGCACGATCTCGACGTCGATCCCGTACTTCTCGGCCCACTTGTCCATGATGCCCGAGGTCTCGAGATAGCCCCAGGGCATCCAGCCCACGTAGATCGACCAGGCGACGCGGAAGTCGGTCTTCTCCTGCGCGGCGGCACCGGACGCGGCGAGGGCCAGGGCGGTGGCGGCCGAGGCGAGTAGTCGGTGTGCGGTCATGGCGTGTTCCCCTGTCACGACGTCCCGCCATGGAGAGCAGGGGCGCAGCCGGGGCGGAACGAGGAGAGGCCGGCCGGCCCGTTTGCAGTGCTCTCCCGGGATTTTGCCCCGCCGTGTGCCCGCCGGGGATCGGACCCGGAAGGTGGCATCTCTCGGACCTGGCCCTCGGGAGGAGGTGAGGCGGAACCCTAGACACCCTGCAGGTCTCATCCTGCGGCAGGGGGCGCGGCGGGAACAGGACGGGCTCCGGCCCGCGGCGGTCTGCGCGCGTGTTGCCCGTTTTTCAGGCGCTTTGGAGCCCAGGTGATGATCCGCGTGGCGGTTGCGCCCATCGGGGCGCGGTCGATCGGGGCGGGGCCATCCCCTCATGTGCCGAATCCCCGGGCAAGCCGGCGTTGCCGGCGCGGTGTCGCTTCGTCCCGGCTCCACGTGGGCAGCGGTGCCGGAGCGTCCTCTTCCCCGGCCCGGTTTCCGCGCCTGACCCCCTTCCGCGCGAGATGACGTCGCGCCGGATTGCGAAACGATCGCCTTCCGAGCAGATCAACCTGGCCGTCCGGCCGCGCTCACGGGGCGGTGGCCTGCCCCAGCGCTCGTTCCAGAAACGTGGTCAGCGCCGCCCGCATGCGTGCGGTTTCCGCATGTCCGCCGTCGGGCTCGACGACGACCTCCAGCCTTTCGGGCGCGTCTGCATAGGCCATGGCCAGCCGCTCCACGGCCGGGTCGAACGCCTCTGGCGGGGTCAGGGGATCGCGCATCCCCGCGCCCAGCCATTGCGGGCGGGGGGCGACAAGGGCCGCGACGTCGTCCATGTCGTGATCGGGCAGGAGCCCCGGCACCGTCATGTAGGGCCCGTGCAGGTCATGGGCGCCGCTCGCGATGAGCGGGGCGATCCTCGCGAAGGCGCAGACATGGGCCACGGCCGCCACGGACTCGGTCATCGCCGCATGCCAGTAGGCCAGGGTCGCCCCCATCGACAGGCCGAGCACGCCGATGCGCCGCGGATCCACCTGCGGCAGGGACGCCAACGCTGCCTGCGCCCGCGCAAGATCGTCCAGCATGTGGCCCAGAAGCGGCCGCCCGTGCCAGAGCGCGGCCTTCGCCAGCGCGCTTTCCGAGCCCTCGGCCATGCGGTCGCCGAACCCGGGCATGTCGGGGCAGAGAACGGTGTAGCCCAGTCCGGCAAGATGCAGGCCCAGCGGCGGGTCGAGCAGGGCGGGCCGGCCGTCCGTCACTTCGGACTTGCCGATGCCATGGCGGTTGCCGTGGGCATGGGCGTAGAGCAGCCCCGCCGTGTTGGCCCGGCCGGGTGGCGGCCGCAGCAATCGCGCCGGAACAGGCCGCGCCGCCCCTTCGATCACGCCGTCCTCGACGGCGACGGCCCCGATCTGTCGCGCGGAGATGGCGTGCCACCTCCCCGTCAGGTCATCGGCACAGCCGGTGAGGCGGCGCAGGATGTCGCGCGTGAGACCGGGCATGGCACCGCCAGAATCGACAACTCCAGGAAGCGGGTGAGGTTAGAAGTCCACGCAGCCTTGTCGAGTCCCGCTCTCTCTTCCGATGACTGCGAATTCGTCCACGCCGAGTGGCGGGGCCCTTTTGCGGAGCAGGGGCGCGCGCCTCGGGTCGGGGGGGTGAGGGCCGCCCGGAGGAGCGTCCAGTGGACGCTCCTCAGGCCCGGACGCCCGGAGCGCAAGCGGAGGGCAGGGGGGTGAGGGCCGCCCGGACGATCCTCCATGGAGGATCGTCAGCGT
>DAINOF010000222.1:0-4768 GCA_036735505.1 Paracoccaceae bacterium | reverse complement strand
AGAAGCTCTACCCGAACGTCGACTTCTACTCGGGCATCATCCTCGACGCGATGGGCTTCCCCACCTCGATGTTCACGCCGATCTTCGCGCTCGCGCGCACGGTCGGCTGGATCTCGCAGTGGAAGGAGATGATCGCCGACCCGCAGCTCAAGATCGGTCGACCGCGCCAGCTCTACGTGGGTGAGCCCTTTCGCGACTACGTCGACGTCGAGAAGCGCGGCTGACGGTGCGGGGGGCTGTCTGCCCCCCACGCCCACGCCTCCGGCGTGGGCTCCCCCCGAGGGTATTTCCGGACAGATGGAGCCGATAATCCCGCGTTAAGGTTACCGCGCTATGCCACGAGAGCGGTACAGGCTGGGGAGCCGATGACCGCGACAGGTGGAGACACCGCGGGGATGGCGAGGCGTTCTCGTCTCCCCGTTTCCATCTGTCCGAAAGTACCCTCGGGGGTGAATTGGCCCGGAACGGGCCAAGAGGGGGCAGACAGCCCCCTCAGCGCCCTTCGAACTGCGGCTTTCGCTTTTCTAGGAAGGCGATGACGCCCTCCTTGAAATCGCGGGTGCGGCCGCAGCGGCCCTGAAGCTCGGCCTCGAGCGACAATTGCCGCGGGAGGTCGTTGCCGAAGCTCGCGCGCAGGGCCTCCTTGACGCCGGCATAGGCCACGGTCGGCCCCGTGGCGAGCTGCGCCGCCCGCCCGCGCCACCGCGCGTCGAAGTCGGCGTCGGGCACCGCCTCCCAGATCATGCCCCAGTCGGCCGCCTGGCGCGCCGGGACCGGTTCGGCGAAGAGCCCCGCACCCATTGCGCGGGCGAAGCCCACCTGCCGCGGCAGCCAGTAGGTGCCGCCCGCGTCCGGGATCAGCCCGATCCGCGCGAAGGCTTGCAGGAACACCGCGCTTTCGGTTGCGATCACGACATCGGCGGCCAGCGCGAGGTTGGCGCCTGCCCCCGCGGCAGCCCCGTTGACGGCGGCGATGGTCGGGATCGGGCAGTCGAAGATCGCCGTCAGCATCGGCTCGTATTCCTCGCGCAGCACGCGCTCGAGGTTCACGGTCGCCGCCGTGCCCCGGTCGCCCAGGTCCTGGCCCGAGCAGAAGGCGCGGCCCTCGCCCGTCAGCACGAGCACACGGGCCGTCCGCGACGCCGCGCGCACTGCGTGGAGGATCTCGGCGCGCATCTGCGCGTTCAGCGCGTTCATCACCTCGGGCCGCGAAAGCGTCAGGACGGCGACGCCCGCCGCCTCGCTCAGCCGGATCGTCTCGTATTCCATGCCTGTCCCCCTGTCCTGCCGGGCCAGCATAGGCGGTGGTGCGGTCGAGGGAAGGGCGAACGCGGCGTCAGTCGCGCAAGAGCTCGGCGAGGCGCGCGCGCTCGGCCTCGGACAGGTCCGCGCGGGGCGCGGCCGCCGCACGGCGGCGCAGGTAGAGCGCCGCGACCCCGCCGCCGAGCAGCAGCATGGCCGGCCCCGCGATCCAGAGGATGAGGTTCGACCCCGTCGCGGTGGGGCGCAAGAGCACGTATTCGCCGTAGCGGTCGACGAGGAAGGCAACCGCCTCGGCGTCGCTGTCGCCCTCGACGAGCCTCTCGCGCAGGAGAAGCCGCATGTCGCGGGCGAGGCCTGCGTTCGATTCGTCGATCGACTCGTTGCGGCAGACGAGGCAGCGCAGCCCGTCCGACAGCGACCGCGCCCGCGCCTCGAGCGCCGGGTCGTCCAGGATCTCGTCCGGCTGGACCGCCAGCGCCGGGCCCGCGAGAAGCGCGGCCGCGAGGACAGCCGCGCGGATCATTCCGCCGGCACGCCGCCGAGCCCCGGCGCCGCCTTGCGCGCGCCCGCGGCGATGCGGTAGCGGCGGTCGGTCAGGCTCAGGACGCCGCCTAGCGACATGATGATGGCGCCGGCCCAGATCCAGTTCGCGAAGGGCTTCACATAGCTGCGTACGGCAAAGCCGCCGCCCTCCTGCGGATCGCCGATCACGAGGTAGAGGTCGCGCAGCACGCCGTTGTCGATCGCGGCCTCGGTCGTCGGCATGCCGGCCACCGGGTAGAAGCGCTTTTCGGGGAACAGCGTGGCGACGTGGCGGCCGTTCCGCTCGACCCGCATCTCGGCCTTGGTCGTGAGATAGTTCGGACCCTGCTCGTCATGGACCTCGACCAGCGTCATCTCGTAGCCCGCGACGCTGAAGGTCTCGCCCTCGCGCGCCACGCGGATGTCCTCGACCTCCCAGGCCAGCATCGCGGCGATGCCCCAGAAGGTGATGCCGACGCCCGCATGCGCCACCGCCTTGCCCCAGTCGGCGCGGGGAAGGTTCTTCAGGCGCCGGAACTTCGTGGCGAGGTCGGTGCTCCGCCCGGTCCGCGACCAGAGGTCGACCGCCGCGCCGCCCACGAGCCAGACGGCGAGGATCGCGCCCACCGGCGCCATGATCGTGCGGCCGGTCTGCATCGTCCAGACCAGCGCACCGACCGCCAGTGCCAGCGCGAGAACGCCCCAGAGCGGCTCCATCGCCCTGGCGGCCGACGCCCGCTTCCACGGCAGCATCGCGCCGAGCGGCAGGATGATGGCGAGCGCCACCATGAACGGCGTGAAGGCCATGTCGAAGAACGGCGGCCCGACCGACAGCTTGCGGTCCCAGATCATCTCGGCCACGAGCGGCCAGATCGTGCCCACGAAGACGACGAAGGTCGCCACCGCGAGAAGCACGTTGTTGGCCACGAGCGCGCTTTCGCGGCTGACGACGCCGAAGACGCCCTTGGACTCCATGCTGCCCGCGCGCGCGGCGTAGAGTGTCAGGGCGCCGCCCGTGAAGATGCCGGTGATGGCGAGGAGATAGACGCCGCGGTCGGGGTCGTTGGCGAAGGCGTGGACCGAGGTCAGGATGCCCGAGCGCACGATGAAGGCGCCCAGAAGCGAGAAACCGAAGGCAAGGATGGCCAGAAGGATCGTCCAGGTCTTCAGCGCCTCGCGCTTCTCCACGACGATGGCGGAATGGAGAAGCGCCGCCGAGATCAGCCAGGGCATGAAGGACGCGTTCTCGACCGGGTCCCAGAACCAGAAGCCGCCCCAGCCGAGTTCGTAATAGGCCCACCAGCTGCCCAGCGCGATGCCGATGGTCAGGTTCAGCCAGGCGAGCAGCGTCCAGGGTCGCACCCAGCGGCCCCATGCGGCGTCGACGCGGCCTTCGATCAGGGCGGCCACCGCGAAGGAGAAGGTGAGCGACAGGCCCACATAGCCCACATAGAGGAAGGGCGGGTGGAAGGCGAGGCCCGGGTCCTGCAGGAGCGGGTTCAGGTCCTGTCCGTTGAAGGGGGGCGTGACGAGCCGCAGGAAGGGGTTCGAGGTGAAGATCAGGAAGGTGAGGAAGGCCACGCCCACCGCGGCCTGCACCGCCAGCACCCGGGCGCGAAGCCGGTCGGGAAGGTTGCCGCCGAACCATCCCGCCAGCGCACCGAAGAGCGCGAGGATCAGCACCCAGAGAAGCATCGAGCCCTCGTGGTTCCCCCAGACGCCGGTGATCTTGTAGATCAACGGCTTGTCGGTGTGGGAGTTCGCAGTGACGAGCCGGACCGAGAAGTCCGAGGTCACGAAGGCATAGGTCAGCGCCGCGAAGGAGAATGCCAGGAGCAGGAACTGCGCCGTGGCCGCGGGTTCGCCCACCGCCATCCAGCCGCGCCAGCCCTGATGGGCACCGACCAGCGGCACCACCATCTGCACGCAGGCCACGAGCAGGGCGAGGAGCAGCGCGAAATGTCCGAGTTCCACGATCATGGGGGACAGCATAGCGCCCGAAAGGCGCCGCGCCAATGACCGTGCTGCCGTGTCGCGGGCGCGCCTACGGGTTTGTGATGAGAAAGGCCGCCAGCGCGCCGAGCGCCGCCGCCGCCAGCGGCAGCGCCGCGGCCCAGCGGCCGAGGCCCATCGACGTCCGCATCACCCCGAAGTGCAGCGTGACGCCTGCGACGACGGGCGGCAGCGCGGCGAGCGCAGGGCCCGCGCCCGCCCCTGCGAGCCCGCCCGCCATGGCCGCCACGCCGGCCCAGCTCAGCACCATGCCGAGCGCGAGCGGCGTCGCGCGGACCCACCAGAGCCACAGGAAGGTGCCCGCGATCAGTGCCGCCGCCGCCGCGACGGCGCCGAAGCCCGCCGCCGCCGTCCAGGCCGGGCCGAGCGTTCCCGCGGCCCCGATCACAAGAACCGCCACCGCCGCCAGAAGCCAGAGCGCCTGTTTCATCGTCGGAGCATCTCCCTCACTGCGGCGTCGAGCCCCTCGGCCGCCCGCCGGTTGCGTTCCGTCGCGCGGGCGAGCGTCCGCCCCCCGAGCCAGGTCCTGATCTCTTTCAGAAGCGCCGCGAGCCTCATCCCTGCCCCCGCGGCAGCCGTTCCCGGATCATCGTGGTCATCTCCACCAGAACGGTCGTGTTGCGCTCGAGCACGTCGCGCGTGGCGCGGTCCTTCTGGAGGTCGCGCCACAGGAGATAGAAGACGAGCACCGCCCACGGGCCGTGCTCGGCCGCGGCGGCGAGAAGGATGTCCTCAGCCACGTGTCCGCCTCCAGTCGTCGAGCGCGGGATTGTCGGAGGGCGCCGTCGCGTCCAGCGTGACCTCGGCATCGCGGCCGGTGTCGGCCTGCCCCGCCACGCTGTCCCCTGCCACGCTATCCCCCGCCGCGCTCTCGCCCGCCGCGCTGTCCCCCGGGCCGGTCTCGCCCGCCCCCGCCTCGAGCGCGCGGAGCGCCGCGATGTTGCGGGTCACCTCGCCCGTGCGCGCAAGC
>DAINOF010000221.1:0-4798 GCA_036735505.1 Paracoccaceae bacterium | reverse complement strand
GCGGCCCGGCGGTCAAGCCCATCGCGCTCAACATGGTGGCCGAGATCGCGCGCGATGCGGAAACCGCGGGCCTGCCGATCAGCGGGATCGGCGGCGTCACGACATGGCGCGACGCGGCCGAGTTCCTGGCGCTGGGCGCGGGCACGGTGCAGGTCTGCACGGCGGCGATGACCTACGGCTTCAAGATCGTCGAGGAGATGACGGCGGGGCTGTCGGACTGGATGGACGGGAAGGGCTATGCCACCATCGACCAGGTCACGGGCCGCGCGGTGCCCAACGTCACCGACTGGCAGTACCTGAACCTCAACTTCGTGACCAAGGCCCGGATCGACCAGGATGCCTGCATCAAGTGCGGGCGCTGCTATGCGGCCTGCGAGGATACGAGCCATCAGGCGATCTGGATGAAGCCCGGCCGCGTCTTCGAGGTCAACGACGCCGAATGCGTGGCGTGCAACCTCTGCATCGACGTCTGCCCGGTCGAGAACTGCATCACGATGGAGCGGATCGAGCCCGGACAGGTCGACGCGCGGACGGGGCGGGTCGTGCCGGCCGACTACGCCAACTGGACTTCGCATCCGAACAATCCGGCTCCCAAGGCGGCCGAGTAGGGCGCGCGGTTACCGCACGAGGTCGAGACTGCGCTCGGGTTCGGGCTCGGTCATCCGCCGCACCTCGGCCACGTCCGTCTCGAGCCGCTCAATCGCCCGGGTGTCGGCCTCGATGGCCGGCGCCGTTTCGCGGGCCTCGACAGGGGCGAAACTGTCCTCGGGAACGCGCGGCGCGGCAGGGGCCTTGGGGGGCGCCACGGGGGCCGACTCGGCGGCGGTCTCGGGGGCCGCCGCGGCGTCCAGGCCGGCCGCCTCCGGATCGCGCGCCGCTGTGGCCGGCTCGAGGGCGGTGCTGTCGGGCGCGGGCACGTCCGCTTCGGGCACGGGCCGGTCGGGCAGCGCCGCGACCGGGTCCGGCGCGGGCGCTTCGGCGGCCGTGTCGGGGGGGCGCGCCGCGGCGGGCCGCTCGGGCACCTTTGCCTCGGGCGGCGGCTGCATCAGGTCGACCCGGGCGAGTAGCCTTTGGCGCTCGCGCTCGAGCGGCGTCGCGTCGAAGGCGGGCGGCGGCCCGGCCGGGCCGTCGGGATCGGGAGGCAGACGTCGCTTGGCCTCTTGGCTGAAGGCCATGATGGATGGCAGGACGCGGGGTGGATCCACACGGTTCGCGACCAACGGACGCGTCGCGGAGGCGGAAGTCTCTCCCGTCGTGGGTTGTGCGCCTTGATCGGCCCGGGCTGAAAGACCCGGCGGCGGCGGCGGTGGGACCGTGCCAGGACCAGCTACGCTCGGCAGCATGACTCTGAACTCCTAAGCATGCCCCCATGCAACTTTGCACCATGAAGGAGAGATGTTGAGAAAGTGTTAGCCGTCGACCGGCCTGCCGTCCCAGCGCTGCCCGACCTGCGGCGCCGCCTGACCGGGTCCGGCCGCGGCCGGGTCGAGCATCCGGCGGTAGAGCGTCTCGAGATGGCGCGCGGCGGCGGCGAAATGCGCATCGCCCTCGGCCCGCAGGATGCCGCGCACCTGCGCGTCGAAATCGGCATAGTGCTGGCTCGTCGCCCAGATCGAGAAGATCAGGTGATGCGGGTCCACCGGCGCGATGCGGCCCTCGGCCGCCCAACCGTGGATCAGCGCGGCCTTGTCGTCGACGAGGCGGCGAAGCGGCCCCTCGACGATGTCGAGGATGCGCGGCGCGCCCTGCAGGATCTCGTGCGCGAAGAGGCGACTTTCGCGCGGGAACTGCCGCGCCATCTCGAGCTTGCGGAGCACGTAGCCCACGATCTCTTCCACCGGGTCGCCCTCGGGCCCGAGCGCCCTGAGCGGCGCGAGCCAGGTCTCGAGCGTGTCCGAGATCAGCGCCAGGTAGATCGCTTCCTTCGAGGCGAAGTAATACAGCAGATTGGGCTTCGACAGCCCCGCGGTCTCGGCGATCCGGTCGAGCGTCGCGCCGGAGAAGCCCTGCACCGAGAAGACCTCGAGCGCAGCGTCGAGAATCGCGCGCCTGTTGCGCCTCTGGATGCGGGTTCTGGGGAGGAATTCCGTGTTCATCGCCCGCCCCTCCCTGCCTGCGGGGTCCCTTGACTGCCCCCCTTGCTCTGCTAGCGTCATCCTGACCGGTCGGTCAAACACTTTGCACGCGCCTTTGGCGCAGGAACAGGGGTGCATCATGGCGCTGGATCGGGACGTCGTTCCGAACGACCTTTCGGCATTCTGGATGCCGTTCACCGCGAACCGGCAGTTCAAGCAGGCGCCGCGGATGCTCGTCGCGGCCGAAGGGATGCACTACACCGATGCCCAGGGGCGGCAGATCCTCGACGGAACCGCGGGGCTCTGGTGCTGCAACGCCGGCCACGCCCGGCCGAAGATCATCGAGGCCGTGCAGCGGCAGGTCGCCGAGCTCGACTATGCCCCCGCCTTCCAGATGGGGCACCCCAAGGCCTTCGAACTTGCAAGCCGCGTGCGCGACCTCGCGCCCGACGGGTTCGAACATGTCTTCTTCGCCAACTCGGGCTCCGAGGCGGTGGATTCCGCTCTCAAGATCGCGCTCGCCTATCACCGGGCGCGCGGCGAGGGCAGCCGCACCCGGCTCATCGGGCGCGAGCGCGGCTATCACGGCGTCGGCTTCGGCGGCATCTCGGTCGGCGGGATCGTCAACAACCGCCGCCACTTCGGCACGCTTCTGGCGGGCGTCGACCACCTGCCGCACACCCACATCCCCGAGAACCGCTGGTCGAAGGGCCAGCCCGAGCATGGCGCGCACCTTGCCGACGAGCTCGAGCGGATCGTGGCGCTGCACGGGGCCGAGACGATCGCTGCCGTGATCGTCGAGCCGGTCGCGGGCTCCACGGGCGTGCTCCTGCCGCCGAAAGGCTATCTCGAGCGGCTCCGCGCGATCACGCGCAAGCACGGCATCCTCCTGATCTTCGACGAGGTGATCACGGGCTTCGGCCGGCTCGGCTCGGCTTTCGCGGCCGAGCATTTCGGCGTGATGCCCGACATGATCTGCTGCGCCAAGGGCATCACGAACGGCGTCATCCCGATGGGCGCGGTCATCACCACGGCCGCCATCCACGACGCCTTCATGGCGGGCCCCGAGCACCTGATCGAGCTCTTCCACGGCTATACCTATTCGGGGAGCCCCGTGGCCTCGGCCGCCGGCCTCGCCACGCTCGCGACCTACGCCGAGGAGGGGCTCTTCCAGCGCGCGGCCGAGATGGCGCCCTACTGGGAGGAAGGGCTCCACAGCCTGCGGGACTGCCCGCATGTGATCGACATCCGCAACATGGGACTGATCGGCGCGGTGGAACTCGACCCCATCGCGGGCGAGCCCACGAAGCGTGCGTTTTCGGCCTTCCTGAAGGCCTTCGAGAAGGGCGTGATGATCCGCACGACCGGCGACATCATCGCGATGTCGCCGCCGCTGATCATCGAGAAGGCGCATATCGACCAGCTTTTCGGGACGCTTCGCGAGGTCCTGATGGAGACGGCCTGACGCAGGCGGCCGCAGGGGCTCAGGCTGCCGCGGCCGCCTTCGGCACGAACAGCGCGGCGTAGGTCTCCACCGGCCCGCCGCCTGCGAGATATGCGCGCGCGACCTCCCAGGCCCGGGTCGCGATTGCGGTGCGCCGGTCCTCGTCGGCCAGGAGCGCGCGGACCTTGTCGTCGACATCCGCGAAGTCCCACCGGCAGGCGACATAGGTCTCACCGTCGCGGAAGAGGTCGGGCTCGGTGCGCAGATGCGACATGTCGGGCTTGAGCAGCACCGCGCCCGCCGCCATCGCCTCGATGTCGCGCCAGCAGAGCTCGCCGTAGCCGAACGGGCTGAAGCAGACCTTGGATTGCCGCATCTCGTCCATGAACTCCCCGCGGCTGATGCCGGTCCCTGTGGCGATGGCGAGACCGCCGAGCGCCCGAGCAGCGGTATCGGCGCGTCGTCGCATCTCGCCGTACCAGCCCGGCTTGTCCGTGCCGCCGAGCCGCGCGTGAAGGTCGATCCGGCGTCCGGCCGTCGGAGGCAATGCGCTGTCGAGGAAGATGCGAAGAAGACCCGGGTCGGTGAGGAAGTTCGGGGCGATCCGCAGTTTCCCGAGCGCGGACGGGGGAACCTTCCAGTCCTTCATCTTGTCCTCGAGGCCATAGAGCCGGCCATAGTACTCCGTCAGGTTCGTGTGGCCATAGGTCGGACGCAGGAACGCCTCGGAGTCGAGGAAGAGGGATTTCTTGAAGTACAAGTGGATGCCGGGCAGGGCGGCGGCCAGCCGGATGTCGGCATTCGCGAAGGTGTCCGAGAAGGCCCGGACCGCGTCCTGCGGCAGCGACCGGTAGAGCCGGTCCAGCGCGGCATGCTTCTCGGGCGGGTCGGTGAGCCAGGCCTGCGCGAGGATGTGGGTCGGATTGGCAAGCCCCGGCGGCACGCCCCGCGCGATCGCCTGCTCGACCGGAAGGAAGCGGATCTCGGTTTCGAAGTGCGCCGCGAACTCCTCGGCGTAGTGGAGGAAGGGGTAGGACGAGGCGTAGGAGATCCGGTTCGGCTGGAACAGGATCAGGAGACGGTGTGCCCTGTTGCCGCGGAACGCCCGGCCAAAGAGCAGCGGGTGAAGGTGCCGGGTCAGGCGCCCCGAAGGCGACGCTGCCGCCCGCCGCACGAGTTCGCTCAACGGCCAGGCCGGCATCAGGTGTCTCTCCTCACTGCCTGTCCGGTCAACCCCTTGGGGCTTGGCCGCGGTTTCGACGAAATGGCCAGCCGATGG
>DAINOF010000220.1:0-4853 GCA_036735505.1 Paracoccaceae bacterium | reverse complement strand
ATGATCGGTCCCGTCTGCGCCCAGAAGACGCGCGGTCGCGTCCTGCGCCATGGCCTCGGCGGGCAGCAGGATGAGTGCAGCGGCAATCGTTTGGTGCATCGGTTCGACTCCTTTCGTCCTGTTCGCGGCGACAACGCAGTTCCGGCTCCCTGGTTCGGCCTTTCGGCCCGCGTCTCCGTGCCCATGATCGCAGAAAGGCGGGAACGGCAGACGGCGGCGTCTGTTGGTCTGGCAACGAAACCAGACGAAAAGGAAACGACATGAAAATCAGGATGATGCGCAGCACGGCCGTCGCCGCGCTCCTCGCCCTTCCCCTGTCCGCCGGCGTGGCCTTCGCGCAGCAGTCGGACGGCGCCGGACAGGTCCGGCAGCCCGCCGACCAGGCGCAGGGACAGGAGGGGGACGCTCTGCTGGCCACGGTCGGGGATGCCGAGATCCGCGGGTCCGACGTGATGACGCTCATCGGGACGCTGCCGCAGCAGATGCAGGCGCAACCGGCACAGATGCTCGTCCCGGCCGCGCTCGAGCATCTGATCCTGCGGGAACTCGTGCTCGAAGAGGCGCGGTCCGAGAACCTTGCCGAGGACCCCGAGGTTATCGCGCTGGTCGAAGGCGCCGCGTCGGGCGCCGAGGAGGACGCGATGGTTCAGGTCTGGATCGAGCGCGAACTGGCCGGCGCCGTCACCGATGCCGAGGTCGAGCGGATCTATGGAACGCTGCAGCCGCAGGGTAACCAGGCCGTGCCGCCGATGTCCGAGCTTCGCCCGCAGATCGAGCAGCAGCTCCGTCAGCAGGCGATGCAGGCGATCGGCAACAGGCTGCGGCAGGACGCGACCGTGGTGTTCTACGACCCGAGCGGCCAGCCGATCCAGCAGGACGAGACGCAGGCTGGTCAGGACACGGAGAGCGGTGCCGAGATCGAGGGCACGCAGAGCACGGCGGGAGAGTCGGGCATGGACGATGGCGCCTCGACCGGCGAAACGGACGGCTCGACGGGTGAAACCGCCGACGACTGACCGGCGTGGGCGCCAACTCCCTGGCGGATGGCGCGCGGCGTTCGGGCGTCACGGAGACGCCCGGCTGCCGTCAGTCGCAACCGTTGTGCGACTTCCAGCGCTCCTCGTGGCCGATGGCCACCGCGAAGGCCGGGGGCGTGCAGTCGCGGACTTCGCCCGCCTCGGCGGCGAAGGGCATGCGCGGCGAGGGCAGGGCCGCGAGTTGCGGCGCGGACACCGCCACGATGACGGCCACGACCGCGAGCGAGGCGAATTGGCCCCAGGCGAGCTCCTGAATGGGCTCGCGCTGCCGCAACTCGCAGACCGCGCCCGGGCAGAGCTGCGCCTGACCCGGCCAGATCGCGTTGTAGATCCGGCAGCCCAAGCAGATGCCGAAGGCGGTCTCGAAGAACAGGAGCAGGATGCAGGTCAGGCAGCCGAGGATGGCGACCGGACCCGCCTGATTGAGCCCGATCACCCAGACCGACATCACCGCCGCGATGGCGAGCCCGAGCGCCCAGGCGAAGCGCTTCTGCGGCGCGCCGGTGTATTCGGGCACCTGCCCCCGCACCATGATGCGGCCGAGGACGAGGCTCGGCGCGTAGCGCGGGCTCACGAGGACGCGCAGCGCGAAATCGAGCCCGAAGGCGAGGATCGCGATGCGCGTCAGCGTGAAGTCGCCCGTGAGGAAGGCCGTCATGAAGGCGATGAGGCCGAAAAACAGGAGGATGCCCGCGCCCGCGCGGGCCTCGCGTTCGTTCAGCACCTTGACGGGATAGTCGGGGTGCGTTTCGCCGAAGCCGAGAAGTGCCATGTGGAATGTCCCGCCGCTGAGGTCCGATCCCCGTTGAACGACGGGTCCCGTCTTTTCCGTCGGCAGGATCGCGATGTCGAGTGGCCGATGGGTCGCGGGCGGCCACCTAGATGTCGAGCGTGTTGGCGCGCTCCCATTCGGTGAGGTGGGCCTTGAAGCTGTTCCACTCCTGCAGCTTGAGCTTGAGGAAGCCGGCCGAGAACTCGGGGCCGAGGGCGGCCTTGAGAGGCTTGTCCGCATCGAAGGCGCGGAGCGCGTCGAGGAGGTTGAGGGGGAGCTTGGGGGCGCCCTTCGCCTTCTCGGGCTCGGCATACATGTCGTTGTCGCGGCGTTTGCCCGGGTCGGCCTTCGTCGCGAGGCCCTCGAGGCCGGCCGCGATGATCACCGCCTGGAGGAGATAGGGGTTGGCTGCCCCGTCGGGGAGCCGCAGCTCGAACCGCCCCGGTCCGGGGACGCGGACCATGTGGGTGCGGTTGTTGCCGGTCCAGCTGACGGTATTGGGCGACCATGTGGCGCCCGAGCGGGTCATCGCCCCGTTGATGCGCTTGTAGCTGTTCACAGTGGGGTTCGTGATCGCCGCCATGCCGGTGGCGTGCTTCATGATGCCGCCGAGGAAATGGTAGCCCTGCGGCGACAGGCCGAGGGTGTCCGTGCCGTCCTCAAAGGCATTCCGGCCCTTCGCGTCCCAGACCGAGATATGGACATGGCAGCCGTTGCCGGTGAGCCGCTCGATGGGCTTCGGCATGAAAGTGGCGCGCAGGCCGTGCTTTTCGGCCACCGACTTGACCATGAACTTGAAGAAGGAATGGCGGTCGGCCGTGGTCATGGCGTCGGCGAAGTGCCAGTTCATCTCGAACTGGCCGTTCGCGTCCTCGTGGTCGTTCTGGTAGGGGCCCCAGCCCAGCGCCTCCATGTAGTCGCAGACCTCGGCGATGACGTCGTAGCGGCGCATCACCGCCTGCTGGTCGTAGCAGGGCTTGTCGGCGGTGTCGGCGGGGTCCGAGATTTCGCGCCCGTCGGGGGTGAGAAGGAAGAACTCGGGCTCCACCCCCGTCTTGACGGTGAGGCCCTGTTCGGCCGCCTTTGCGACTTGCGCGGCGAGGACGTTGCGCGGGGCCTGGGCCAGCAGTCGGCCGTCCATCATGCAGGTGGAGGCGACCCAGGCGACCTCGGGCTTCCAAGGGAGCTGGATGACGGTGTCGGGGACCGGGACGGCGAGCATGTCGGGGTCGGCGGGCGTGGTGTCGAGCCAGGTGGCGAAGGCGGCGAAGCCCGCGCCGTCCGCCGACATGGCCCTGATGGCCGAAGCGGGGACGAGCTTGGCGCGTTGGCCGCCGAAGAGGTCCGTGTAGGACACCATGAAGTACTTGACGCCGCTTTCCTTCGCGTAGGCTTCGAGGTCCCTTGTCATGCTGTCCCGCTCCTGTCCCCGTTGGTGATATGTCCCGTCAGAATCCGCCGCGCCCCGGGATCCAGTCCGTCCCGGCAAGAGGCACGCCCGCCATGGCCGCCGCCTCGACGGTCAGCGCGCAGAGGTCCTCGGGTTCGAGGTTCAGCACATGGCTCTTGCCGCAGGCGCGGGCGAGGGTCTGCGCCTCAAGCGTCAGCACCTTGAGGTAGTTGGCGAGCCGCCGGCCGCCCTCGACCGGGTCGAGCCGTGCGGCGAGTTCGGGGTCCTGCGTGGTGATGCCCGCAGGGTCCTGACCCTCGTGCCAGTCGTCATAGGCGCCCGCCGTTGTGCCGAGCGCCTGGTAGTCGGCCTCCCACCGCGGGTCGTTGTCGCCGAGCGCGATGAGCGCCGCCGTGCCGATGGAGACGGCGTCGGCGCCCAGCGCCAGCGCCTTGGCCACGTCCGCCCCGGTCCGGATGCCGCCCGAGACGATCAGCTGCACCTTGCGGTGCATGCCGAGGTCCTGCAGCGCCTTCACGGCTTGCCGGACGCAAGCGAGGGTGGGGATGCCTACGTGTTCGATGAAGACGTCCTGCGTGGCGGCCGTGCCGCCCTGCATCCCGTCCACCACCACCACGTCCGCCCCGGACTTCACGGCGAGCGCGGTGTCGTAATAGGGCCGCGCGCCGCCGACCTTCACGTAGATGGGCTTTTCCCAGCCGGTGATCTCGCGCAACTCGAGGATCTTGATCTCGAGGTCGTCCGGCCCCGTCCAGTCCGGATGGCGGCAGGCAGAGCGCTGGTCGATGCCCATGGGCAGGTCGCGCATCTCCGCCACGCGGTCCGAGATCTTCTGGCCCAGAAGCATGCCGCCCCCGCCGGGCTTCGCGCCCTGACCCACGACGACCTCGATCGCGTCGGCGCGGCGGAGGTCGTCGGGGTTCATGCCGTAGCGCGAGGGGAGGTACTGGTAGACGAGCACCTTGGAATGCCCGCGCTCCTCCTCCGTCATGCCGCCGTCGCCGGTGGTGGTGGAGGTGCCGGCGAGCGTGGCTCCGCGCCCCAGAGCCTCCTTGGCCTGGGCCGAGAGCGATCCGAAGGACATGCCTGCGATGGTGATGGGGATGTCGAGGTGGATGGGCTTCGAGGCGAAGCGGGTGCCGAGGGTGACGTTCGTCGCGCAGCGTTCGCGGTAGCCTTCGAGCGGGTAGCGCGAAATGGACGCGCCGAGGAAGAGGAGGTCGTCGAAGTGGGGGACGCGGCGTTTCGCGCCGCCGCCGCGGATGTCGTAGATGCCGGTCGCGGCGGCGCGGCGGATCTCGGCGTTGACCTCGTTCGAGAAGGTCCAGCTTTGCCGGGGCGCGGTGCGGGGAATGTTCGGTTTCTGATCGGACATGGCGCGTTCAGTAGGCCCCGGCGTTGTCGATGTTGAAATTGTACAAGCTCCGCGCCGACCCGTAGCGGCGGAATGCAGCCGGATCGGCGTCGATCCCGGCCTTCTCGAGGAGCGTTTCGAGAAGCGTCAGGTGTTCGGCGCGCATCTCCTTCTCGATGCAGTCCGCGCCGAGGGACTTGACGCTGCCCCGCACGAAAAGCCGCGCCTCGTAGAGCGAATCCCCCAGCGCGTCGCCCGCGTCGCCGCAGACGACGAGCG
>DAINOF010000219.1:0-4872 GCA_036735505.1 Paracoccaceae bacterium | reverse complement strand
ACACCGGCCGAGCGTGACCCGCCGCCGCCGTCCCTCGATCCGCTCGTCCGGCTCGATTGCCCCGACTGGCTCGCGCCCGCGCTGCGGCAGAGCCTCGGGCCCGCCTTCGAGCCGGTGATGGAGGCGCTGCGGCACCGCGCGCCGGTCTTCCTGCGGGTGAACGCGGCCCGCGCGGACAGGGAGACGGCGGCGCGGCGGCTGGCGGAGGAGGGGGTCGTCGCGGTGCCGCATCCCCTGTCGCCCACCGCGCTCGAGGTCACGGGGAACGCCCGTCGGCTGAAGGACACGGCCGCCTTCCGCGAGGGCCTCGTCGAGTTGCAGGACGCGGCCTCGCAGGCCGTCGTCGACGCGCTCCTGCCGCTGCCGCGGGGGGCGCGCGTCCTCGACTTCTGCGCGGGCGGGGGCGGCAAGGCGCTCGCGCTCGCGGCGACGGGCGCCGCGGTGACGGCACATGACGCCGAGCCCGCGCGCATGGCCGACCTGCCGGACCGCGCGCGGCGCGCCGGGGTCGAGATCGCGCTGGCGGCGCCCGGGGTCCTGGCGAGTGTGCCGCCCTTCGACCTCGTCCTCGTGGATGCGCCCTGTTCGGGCAGCGGCGCCTGGCGGCGGCAGCCGGAGGCGAAGTGGCGGCTCGACGCCGCGCGCCTCGCGGCGCTGATGGCGACGCAGGACGCGGTTCTCGACACCGCGGCGGGGCAGGTGCGGCGCGGCGGTCGGCTCGCCTATGCGACCTGCTCGCTCCTCGCGGCCGAGAACGGTGACCGGCTGCGCGCCTTCCTCGCCCGGCATCCCGGCTGGCGCCCCGCCGTCGAGCGCCGGCTGACGCCGCTCGACGGCGGGGACGGCTTCTACCTTGCGGTCCTCGAGCCGGCTTGAGTTCCGAACCGGCTTGAGTTTCCCGGAATGCAACCTATAGTTGCATTCCGACAGGCTTAAGCGCGCGTTAACGCTTCCTCGCGCCTAATGCGCGGGTCCGCGAAGGCTTCCGGTGTCGAGGCGAGGGGGTTGCCAGTGTCGCATGCACGCACGTCCCTTGGTCGGGCGGCCGAACTGCCCCGGCCCTGGCTTGCCGGTCTGGCGCTCGCGGCCGCCATGGCGGCGGGTGCGGCCGTGGTGGTGCCGGGCGAGGCGCTGCCCCTGTCGCTCTTCGCCGCGGCGGGCGCGCTGGCGGCGCTCGC
The DNA here is from genome assembly GCA_036735505.1 of Paracoccaceae bacterium. Classification (GTDB taxonomy): domain Bacteria; phylum Pseudomonadota; class Alphaproteobacteria; order Rhodobacterales; family Rhodobacteraceae; genus DAINOF01. The sequence continues at coordinate 3,694 of DAINOF010000219.1, read as the reverse complement.
GCTCGCGGCCGCGGTCAGCGCCGTGGTCCGCGCGCGCGACCGGTCCCTGCGCCTCGCTGTCCTCGCCGAGTTCACCGAAAGCGACGCGGCCGCCTGTTTCGTCACCGACGCCGCCGGCCGCGTGATCGGCCAGAACGCCGCGGCGCGCGACCGCTTCGGCGAGCGGCAGGGCGCCACCCTGCCGGTCGTGCTGCGCGACGCGGCGCCGCAGGCGGGCGTGGCCATGGATCGGCTGCGGCTCAGGGAAGGCGCGCCGGCGCGGGAAGAGCTTCTTCTCGGCGACGGGCCCGCGCGGCTGTCGCTTCTGCGGACCGGCTCGGGCGACCATGTCTGGCGGCTCGATGATCTTCCCGAACAAGGGCCCGACCGCGGCTTTGACGCCTCGCCCCTGCCGATGCTCACGCTGTCGCGGGCGGGCACGGTGCTGTGGATGAACCTCGCGATGAAGCGGCTGGTCGGCGGCCGGGAGACCGCGATCGAGCGCATCGTGTCGGACCTGCCGTTGCGGCCGGGCGAGCTGCACCGGATCGCCGGGGTGCAGGGGCCGGTTCGGGCGCGGCTTCTCGAGCTCGGAACGGCGGGGGCGCGGCGCGAGCTCTGCTTCCTGCCCGTCGCCTATCCCGAGGCCGCGCCGGACGGGAACTTCTTCGACGCCCTGCCGGTGGCGCTTCTGCGCATCGCCGAGACGGGCGAGATCATGATGTCGAACCGGCTCGCGCGGAACCTGCTCGAGATCGAGAAGGGCTCCTCGCCCAACCTCGCCGAACTCGTCACCGGGCTCGGGCGGCCGGTCGCCGACTGGCTCGCCGATGCGGCGGCGGGCCGGGGCACCGGGCGGGCCGAGGTCGTGCGCGCCGCGCGCCCGGCGATGGAAGTGCATCTCCAGATCGCGCTCGGCCGGGTCGAGGACGCGCGCGGCGCCTCGCTTCTAGCGGTGCTTCACGACGCGACAGAGCTCAAGACGCTCGAGGCGCAGTTCGTGCAGAGCCAGAAGATGCAGGCGATCGGCCAGCTCGCCGGCGGGGTCGCGCATGACTTCAACAACCTGCTGACAGCGATCAGCGGTCATTGCGACCTTCTCTTGATGAAGCGCGATCCGGGCCATCCCGACTATGCCGATCTCGAGCAGATCAACCAGAACGCGAACCGCGCGGCGAGCCTCGTGAGCCAGCTCCTCGCCTTCTCGCGCAAGCAGACGCTCCAGCCCCAGCTTCTCGACCTGCGCGACACGCTCGCCGACCTCGCCCATCTCCTCAACCGGCTGGTGGGCGAGCGGATCACGCTGTCGCTCGCGCATGATCCCGACCTCAAGATGGTCCGCGCCGACAAGCGGCAGCTCGAGCAGGTGCTGATGAACCTCGTCGTGAACGCGCGCGACGCGATGGCCAAGGGCGGCACGATCACGATCTCGACCGAGATGCGCGTGATCGGCCAGCCGCTGAGCCGCGACCGGGCGCTGGTGCCGGCGGGCGAATACGTGGTGGTCACGGTGACCGACGAGGGCTGCGGCATCACGCCCGACAAGCTGCCCAAGATCTTCGAGCCCTTCTTCACCACCAAGCGACCCGGAGAGGGCACGGGGCTCGGCCTGTCGACTGCATACGGCATCATCAAGCAGACCGGCGGCTACATCTTCGCCGACAGCGTGCCCGGATCGGGCAGCACCTTCACCATCCTCCTGCCGGCCCACGACCGCCCGCTCCCCGCGGCCGAGCGGCCGGTCGAGGCCGAACCCGCGCATGCGGCCGTCCATGGCGACGGCGTGGTCCTTCTGGTCGAGGACGAGGCGCCGGTGCGGGCCTTCGCGAGCCGGGCCCTGCGGATGCGCGGCTTCACCGTGCTCGAGGCCGAAAGCGCGGAAGAGGCGCTGGGCAAGCTCGAGGACGCGAGCCTCGCGGTCGACGTCTTCGTGACCGACGTCATCATGCCGGGGATGGACGGGCCGAGCTGGGTGTCGAAGGCGCTCGAGACGCGGCCGGGGACGCGGGTGGTCTTCGTCTCGGGCTATGCCGAGGACAACCTTGCCGAAAGCCGGCTCCGGATCCCGAACGCCGTCTTCCTGCCCAAGCCGTTCTCGCTCAAGGACCTCACGGCAACCGTGCAGGCGCAGATGCACTGACGGCAGGGCGCCGGTAACGCCGCCTTAACCCTGCCGCGCGCAGGATGATCCCGTAAATTCGAGTTGTAATGTTCGCGTTTCGGTCTCATACAGGGATGAGAACAAGAGGCGAACGGAAGCAGTCATTGCCGCCCCTCCGCGGCTATGCAACAAGGGAGAACCCCAGGTGGCCACGGCAGACCTTCTCACCATGACGGACAAGCGGACAAGCGACAAGCAGAAGGCGCTCGATTCGGCGCTGGCCCAGATCGAACGGCAGTTCGGCAAGGGCTCGATCATGCGGCTCGGCGGCGACAACCCGGTGAAGGACATCGAGTCGACCTCGACCGGCTCGCTCGGGCTCGACATCGCGCTCGGCATCGGCGGGCTGCCGAAGGGGCGCGTGGTCGAGATCTACGGTCCCGAGAGCTCGGGCAAGACGACGCTCACGCTGCATGTGGTGGCCGAGGAACAGAAGAAGGGCGGCGTCTGCGCCTTCGTCGACGCCGAACACGCGCTCGACCCGCAATACGCCCGCAAGCTCGGCGTGAACCTCGACGAGCTCCTGATCTCGCAACCCGACACGGGCGAACAGGCGCTCGAGATCGTGGACACGCTGGTCCGCTCGGGCGCGGTCAGCCTCGTCGTCGTGGACTCGGTCGCGGCGCTCACGCCCAAGGCCGAGCTCGAGGGCGACATGGGCGACGCCACCGTGGGCGCGCAGGCCCGCCTCATGTCCCAGGCGATGCGCAAGCTTACCGCCTCGATCAGCCGGTCGAACTGCATGGTAATCTTCATCAACCAGATCCGCCAGAAGATCGGCGTGATGTTCGGTTCGCCCGAGACCACGACGGGCGGCAACGCGCTCAAGTTCTACGCCTCCGTCCGGCTCGACATCCGCCGGATCGGCGCGATCAAGGACCGCGACGAGGTTGTGGGCAACCAGACCCGCGTGAAGGTCGTGAAGAACAAGGTGGCGCCGCCCTTCAAGCAGGTCGAGTTCGACATCATGTACGGCGAGGGCATCTCGAAGACCGGGGAACTCCTCGACCTCGGCGTGAAGGCGGGCGTCGTCGAGAAGTCGGGCGCCTGGTTCTCCTATGGCGACGAGCGCATCGGCCAGGGCCGCGAGAACGCCAAGCAGTTCCTCAAGGACCATCCCGACGTTGCCCATGCGATCGAGGACAGGATCCGCGCCTCCCACGGGCTCGACTTCGGCCTCTCCGCCGACGGGGACGGGGACGACGAGGCGCTGACGGAAGGCTGATCCGCCAGACCGCGCGCCACCCCCGCGCGCGCCCGCTGCTTCATCTTGGCGGAAATACTCCGGGGAGCGCGAGGGGCAGCGCCCCTCGCTCTGCCCCGGCCGCGCGCGATGCCGCTTTACCGCTCTGGCCGAACCGGCTATCGGGTGCTCCTGCCCGCTGAACGGAACGCCCCGATGCCCAGCCTGAACGATATCCGCACGACCTTTCTCGACTACTTCGCGAGGAACGGCCACGAGGTGGTGGACTCATCCCCGCTCGTGCCGCGGAACGACCCCACGCTGATGTTCGCCAATTCCGGCATGGTGCAGTTCAAGAACCTCTTCACCGG
>DAINOF010000218.1:0-4916 GCA_036735505.1 Paracoccaceae bacterium | reverse complement strand
AGGGGGTTGGCCGGGCCGCCTCAACTCAATCTTTGCAACACGTTGTAACACCCGCAGCAGGGTTCGGCAGAAACCCGCCCCGGACCCGAACATTGTCCGGCAAGGCATTGAAGAAAAAGGAAACGGGGGCGGCCTTCCGGCGCCCCCGCTCTGTGGATAACGTGACTTGGGATCAGTTCGCCTGGCGGCGGAGGAAGGCCGGAATCTCGATCCTCTCCTGCTCGGGCGAGGGCTGGTCGTCCTCGACCGGCTGCCGCATCTGCGGCTGCTGGCGCTGGCCGGCCGGCGGCCGCGGCGCGGGTTCGGCCGGATGCCCCGTCATGCGGTTGATCAGCGAGTTGATGCCGAAGCGCGGTTTCTCGGGTTCGGGCGCGCGCGGGGCGCGCGGCTCGGCCGCCGGGGCGCGGCGCACGGCGGCCTGCAGCCGCTCGAGCGCCTCGGGCGAGGGCGTGCCCGCCGCCCGCGTCGGCTGCTGCTGCGGGAAGGCCGGCGCCTCGGCGCGATAGGCGGGCTCGGGCATGGATTCCTCGTCGACCATCTGCGGCACCTCGCCACCCGCGCGGGACGGCTCGAACCCGGCGAAGAGCGACGGCTCTTCCTCGGGCTCGGGCTCGGGCTGCCGCGCGGGCGCGGCGGCCCGGGCGACGGCACGTGCCGGTTCGGCCGGCGCCTCGACGCGCGGCGGCTGGTCGAGCGGGCGCGCCATGGAGCGGCGCGGCACCGGCATCTCGGCCGCGCCCTCGTTCGCGTCGATGCCCGTCGCCACCACGCTGACCCGCATGAGTCCGTCCATCGAGGGGTCGAGCGTCGAGCCCACGATGATGTTGGCGTCGGGATCCACTTCCTCGCGGATCCGGTTCGCGGCCTCGTCGAGCTCGAACAACGTGAGGTCGTAGCCGCCGGTGATGTTGATGAGCACGCCCTTGGCGCCGCGGAGCGAGATCTCGTCCAGAAGCGGGTTCGCGATGGCCTTCTCGGCCGCCTGGATCGCACGGTCCTCGCCGCCCGCCTCGCCCGTGCCCATCATCGCCTTGCCCATCTCGTCCATCACCGCGCGGACGTCGGCGAAGTCGAGGTTGATGAGGCCGGGCCGCACCATCAGGTCCGTCACGCCCTTCACGCCCTGGTAGAGCACGTCGTCGGCCATCGAGAAGGCGTCGGTGAAGGTCGTCTTCTCGTTGGCCAGCCGGAAGAGGTTCTGGTTGGGGATGATGATCAGCGTGTCGACCATCCGCTGGAGCGCCTCAACCCCCTCCTCGGCCAGCCGCATCCGCTTGGCGCCCTCGAACTGGAAGGGCTTCGTCACGACGCCCACCGTCAGGACCCCAAGCTCGCGCGCGGCCTGCGCGATGATCGGCGCCGCGCCGGTCCCGGTGCCGCCGCCCATGCCGGCGGTGATGAAGCACATGTGCGCGCCGGCGAGGTGGTCGACGATCTCCTCGATCGTCTCCTCGGCCGCGGCGGCGCCCACCGACGGGCGGGCGCCGGCGCCAAGGCCTTCGGTCACCTTCACGCCAAGCTGGATCTTGTGGGGCGCGTTCGACTGGGCGAGCGCCTGGGCATCGGTGTTGGCGACCACGAACTCGACCCCGTCGAGCTGCTTGTCGATCATGTTGTTGACCGCGTTGCCACCCGCGCCGCCCACGCCGAAGACTGTGATCCGCGGCTTCAGGTCGTTGTGCTGGGGCATCATGAGGTTGAGTGTCATCGATCTGTCCGCCTGTCCTTCTGAGCGCTTGGGCGCGGCGCTCCGCCTGTCCCGCTTGGGGGATTTGTGCTGCCGATTTCCGTCCACATTAGTGAAACCACGCCTCGAGGTCACGAAAAAAACAAAATTCGCACACAAAATCTGGGAGACCCGGGGGCCGCGGCGGCAGCATCTTGCCGCAGCGTGAAGATGTTGTGGCTACCAGTTGTCCTTGAACCATTTTACTGCCTTGCGAAGCGACCGGCCGGCCAGACCGTCGGCCGGGATCTCGAAATCCCACCACTCGTCCTGCGGGTGCGCCGCGAACAGACACAACCCCACGGCGCTGGCGAAGGCTGCGCCCGTGGCGGCCTGCGGCAGGCCCTGCACCCGCAGCGGCCGCCCGATTCTCACCTGCTGGCCCAGTACCTTGGGGGCGAGCCCGTCAAGCCCGGGGATCTGGCTCGCGCCGCCGGTCAGGACGATCTGCTGCGAGGGAAGATGGGCGAAACCCGCCGCGTCGAGCCGTGCGCGGACCTCCTCGAGAATCTCCTCGACGCGCGGCCGGATGATCCCGATCAGCTCGGCCCGGCTCGCCTTGCGCCGGTCGAGCTCCCAGTCGCCCGTCTCGCCGCCAAGCTCGATCATCTCGCGGTCGTCCATGCCGGTGGCCACGACGCCGCCGTGCAGCGACTTCAGCCGCTCGGCCATGCCGATGGGAACCTGCAGCCCCTTCGAGATGTCGAGCGTGACGTGGTCACCGCCAAGGCGAACAGTGTCGGCGAAGATCATGTGACGCTTGAGAAAAACCGAGATACCGGTCGTCCCGCCGCCCATGTCGACGCAGGCCGCGCCCAGTTCCTGCTCGTCCTCGACAAGGCTGGCCACGGCCGAGACATAGGCCGACGAGGCAAGCCCCGCGAGCTCGAGGTCGCAGCGCTTGACGCAGTAGAGGATGTTCTGCACCGCCTGCGTGTCGATCGTGAGCATGTGCATGTCGCAGGCGAGCCGCTGGCCGATCTGGCCCCGCGGGTCGGCAAGGCCGCTGCGGTGGTCGAGCGCGAAGTTCACCGGATGGGCGTGGAGCACGTCGCGATCCTCGCCGTAGGGCGGCACGTCGCAGGCGGCGAGCACGCGGGCCACGTCGTGGTCGCCAACCTCGCCACGTTCCAAGGCGATCTCGCCCGCGAGCCCGTAGGACCGCGGCGATCCGCCCGAGAAGCAGGCGATGGCGTGGTCGACCCGCACGTTCGCCATCTTCTGCGCCGCCTGCACCGCGGTGCGGATCGCGCGCTCGGTCTCCTGCATCGCGCTGATCTCGCCCAGCCGCACGCCGCGCGACCGCGTCGTCGCCGCGCCGATCACCCGGAACGACGACTGACCGGCGAGCGGCCCCACGCCCGACTCGTCGGGGAACCGCTGCGGCCCGTCGAAGCGCAGGATCAGGCAGGCGATCTTGGACGATCCGATGTCGAGCACCGCGATCACGCCCCGCTGCATCGCGGCCCGGCGCATGGCGCGCATCGCTCTCTGGGTCTGGTAGACGTCGGTCATGGGTCAGTCGGCTCCGAGATCTGTGGACCTGACGCGGCGAAGTTCCTCGACCGCATGGGTGTCGAGGCGAAGGGTCGACCGGTGCGGCAGGCGCATGTCGACGACGGTGACGTTCCGCGCGAGGAGGTCCCGCGCGCCGTCGAGCGCCAGCACCTGCTCGAGCGCCTCGACCGCGCCCGTCTCGGGCAGGAGGATCCTCTGGTCCCGGTCGAGCACGACGTCCCAGCGCCGCTCGCCCACCCGCAGAAGGCCGCGCATCCGCTCGGCCACGGGCTCGGCCGTCTCGATGAGACGCAGCGCCTCGGGCACCGCCGCATCCGCCCCGGTCCCGGCGACCAGCGGCAGGTCCGCCCGGTCCGACCGGACCGCGAGCCCGCCGACCCTCCGCCCCTCGGCGTCGAGAAGCTCGAGCGCGGTGGGCGAGCGCCAGACGATGGCGGGCACCCGCTCGACCACGTCGACCTGGAGGATGCCGCCCGCCCGCACCCGGACGTCGGCGCGCTTGACGGCGTCGAGGCTCGTCACCTGCGCCCGCACCATCGGCAGGTCGAGCTCGAACGAGCTGATCGGGAAGTCGACCGGCACGATCTCGCGGATCGCGGCGGCGACCGCGTCCGAGGCGCCGTCGATCGCCATGATCCGGACCATGAACTCGGGCCGCTGCTCGATGCTGCGCCGCACCTCGGCCAAGGCGTTGGCGATGGCGTCGCGGCGGCCCGCGTCCGAGAAGTAGCCCGCGCCCGCACCCACGATCAGCGCGGCCGGCAGGCCTGCGAAGAGGAACCGCCGGAACATCGGCGTGAGAAGCCAGCGGTTGAGCCGGTAGGCGAGCCGCGAGGGAGCGGGGTCGCGGAAGGCGCTCAGCGGCTGCACGAGGCGTCCTCCACGATCCAGCGGCAGAGCGCGCCGAAGGACATCCCCGCATGCGCCGCCTGCTCGGGGACGAGCGAGGTGGGCGTCATGCCGGGCTGGGTGTTCGTCTCGAGCAGGACGAGGCCCGCAAGGCCGCGCGTCTCGTCCCAGCGGAAATCGGTGCGGGTCACGCCCCGGCACCCGAGGCAGCGGTGGGCCCGCAGCGCGTAGTCGAGGCAAGACGCTTCGATCTCGGGCGGAATCGCGGCCGGGATGACGTGGCGCGATCCGCCCGGCGTGTACTTGGCGTCGTAGTCGTACCAGCCGTCGGTCAGGATGTCGGTCACCGCGAGTGCCCGGTCGCCGAGGACGGTCGTCGTCAGCTCGCGCCCCGGCACATAGGCCTCGACCATCACGACCTCGGGCATCTCGGGCCCGAGCACCGGCGGCGCGTTGGCCCCGTCGGCAACGATGTAGACGCCCACCGACGAGCCTTCGTTGTTGGGCTTCACGACGTAGGGCGGCGGCAGGACGTGCCGGCCCTCGACCTCGGCCTTGCAGGCCAGCCGGCTGTCGGCCACCGGCAGCCCCTCGGCCCGGTAGGCCGCCTTGGTGCGCTCCTTGTCCATGGCGAGCGCCGAGGCGAGCACGCCCGAATGCGTGTAGGGGATGCGCAGCCATTCGAGCAGGCCCTGCACGCAGCCATCCTCGCCCCAGCGGCCGTGCAGCGCGTTGAAGGCGACGTCGGGGGCAATCTCGGCAAGCCGCTGGGCGAGGTCCGGACCTGCGTCCACCTCGACCACGTCATAGCCTTCTGCCCGCA
>DAINOF010000217.1:0-4968 GCA_036735505.1 Paracoccaceae bacterium | reverse complement strand
GGCGCGATGAACTCCTCGGCGCGGACGATCCAGCCGCCCTTGCCGCCGTCGCGCCGGCGCGCGTACTTGCGCGAGGCCGGGCGTCGGTCGGCGAGCGCATAATAGTAGTTGCGCCGCGCGATGCCGTAGGCGTCGACCAGATGCCCGGGCGCCTCGGCATGGGCGGCCGTAGCCGCCGCCGCGGTGCGCGGGCCGATCACGCCGTCGACGCTCACCGGCTGGCGGAAGTCGGCGAGGAGCCGCTGGAGGATGCGCACCGCGTTCGCGCCTGCGTTCACGTACATGTCGAAGACCGACGGCTGAAGCGGCGCAGGCAGGCGCGCGATGCCGGGGCGGCGGAAGTAGTCGGCCACGAAGATGTCCCGGGCCCTGCGGCGATCGAGCCGCCGGACATCGTCCGCGTCCACGTCGCCGTCGCGGTCGAGGTCGAGCCCGAGCCGCCGCATGGTGTGGATCGTGACGCCGAAGTTCGTGGCCCCGCCCGGATCGTCCGGATCGTTCACATAACCGCCCTCGCGGGCGATGATCTCATCGGCTATGGCTTCGACCGACCGCATCGGCTTCCCCCGCTGGTTGCGCGGCAGAAGCCTCTCCAGTCCTGGTTAATTCGTCGGTAACCCGCCGTGCGCCGGGCCGTCCGAATCGGGGTCGACATAGACGCCCTGTTCCTTCAGCGCGTCGATCACCTCGGCCGGCATGTAGGTCTCGTCGTGGCGCGCGAGGATCTCGGTCGCGCGGAACACGCCGTCGACATAGCTGCCCGTGCCGACCATCCCCTCGCCCTCGCCGAAGAGGTCGGGCAGGACGCCGGTGTAGGTGACCGGGATCGTGGCGCCGCCGTCGGTGACGGCGAAGGTCACGGTCTCGCTCTGGCCGCGGATCAGCGTCCCCTCGGCCACGAGCCCGCCGATCCGGAAGACCTCGGTCGGCGCGGGCGGCGCCTCGGCCACCTGGGAAGGCGAGCGGAAGAAGTTGATCCCGTCGCGCATCGCGTAGCCGACGAGCGCGGTCGAGACCGCGAGCGCCACCGCCGCCACGAGGATGACCTGCACCCGCCGCCGCTTCTTGAGGTTCTTCAGTCCCGCCATCGCGCCCTCACGGATAGAGCGGCGCGAGCATCAGCCCCGCCGCCTCGTCCTCTCCCAGCATCAGGTTCGCGTTCTGCACCGCCTGCCCCGACGAGCCCTTGGTCAGGTTGTCGAGCACCGCCACGACGATCGCGCGCCCCGGGATGCGGTCGCCCACCACGCCGATGTGGCAGAAGTTCGATCCCCGGACGTCCTTCATCTGCGGCGCCTCTCCCATCGGCAGAACCCTGATGAACTGCTCCTGAACATAGGCATCGGAAAGCGTCTTGTGAATCACTGCGGCATCTCCCCGCACGTAGACGGTGGCGAGGATGCCGCGGGTGGCCGGGATCAGGTGCGGCGTGAACTGGACATGGACAGGGCGCCCGGCAGCCTTCGAGAACTCCTGGTCGAACTCTCCCAGGTGCCGGTGCAGCCCGCCGAGCGAATAGCCCTTCACGTTCTCGAAGAGCTCGGCGAACAGGAGATGTTCCTTGAGCGACCGCCCTGCCCCGCTGGCCGCGGCCTTGAGGTCGATCACGATTTCGCCCGTGTCGATCACCCCGGCCCGGATCAGCGGGATCAGCGCGAACTGCCCGGTGGCGGCGTTGCAGCCGGTGCCCGCGACGAGCCGCGCCGCGCGGATCTCGTCGCGGTAGAACTCGGTCAACCCGTAGACGGCCTCGGCCTGAAGCTCGGGCGCGGCATGGGGCTTGCCGTACCACTTGAGATACTCCGCCGCGTCCCGCAGCCGGAAGTCGGCCGAGAGGTCCACGATCTTCAGGTCGCGGGGGAGGCGCGCCACGACCTCCTGCGTCGTCGCATGCGGCAGCGCGCAGAAGGCGAGGTCAATGCCCGCGAAGTCGATCTCGTCGATCGTGACGAGCCGCGGCAGGTCGAGGTGGCGGAGGTGAGGATAGACCTCGGCCATCGCCTGCCCGGCCTTGCGGTCGGCCGAGAGGGCGACGATCTCCATCGCCGGATGCGTCGCGATCAGGCGGACGAGTTCGGCGCCCGTATAGCCCGACGCCCCGAGAACCGCGATCCTGTGGCCCATGTCCCTGCTCCTCAAGCCTGCGAGCGCTCTAGGGCATCGGGCTGCGTCCCGCAATCGGGGAGGCGGGTCAGAGACGCGACGAGATCAGGCCGGTGGCGAAGCCGCCCATCCGCAGCTCGCCGAAGAGCCGCTGGTACTCGATCTTCGGGCATCGGTTCTGGATCACCTCGACGCCCTGCGCCTCGGCCCGCGCCGCGGCCTCGGCGTTCTCGACGCCGATCTGCATCCAGACGACCTTGAGCCCCGGCAGCTGCGCGAGCGCCTCGTCGACGATCGGCCCCACATGCTCGGACCGGCGGAAGATGTCGACCATGTCCACGGGCGCGTCGATCTCGGACAGGCTGCCGCGGACGGTCGCGCCGAACAGCGTCTCGCCGGCGTGGCCCGGGTTGACCGGGATCACCCGGTAGCCCTTGAGCGCGAGATAGCGCGCCACGTAGAAGCTCGGCCGCACCGGATTGGCCGACACGCCGACGACGGCGATGGTCTTGACCGAGGTCAGGATGCGCCGAAGCGTTTCGTCGGGGTAATGCATGCGACCTCCGCCGAAAGCCATCGGTAAACAAAAATGCGCCCGAAGCAAGGTTCGGGCGCAAGTCACGGAACGAGGGACAGTGAAGTGAAGCAACGGTGTTCCATTCCGTTGCCACGGTCAGCAGATAGGCAGGTTCTGCTATGCATAAAGAACGTGTAGCATATTCGTGAAGACAGCCTTACCGCAGCGTGCGCAGCTCAGGCCGGCTGCATCACCTCGGCCGGGGCGCGGCGCAGGGACATCGGCAGGACCGGCCCCCGCCCGAATCGCACCACGAGGTCGGGACGGCGCCCGGGCTCACCCAGCCAGCGGGCGAAGTCGCCGCGCAGGTCCGCGACCTCGACCGGCTGGTTGACATGCGCCGTCCGGATGCCAAGCGCCGTCGCCTGAAGGGCGAACCGCTGGAAGCTGCGGCCGACCGCCATCCAGTGTTCGGGCGCCTCGCCCGCGCCGGTGAAGACGGCGAAGCCGGCGGAGGATCGGATGTGGTCGCGGTACTTGTCGGTCTCGGCCGCCACCGTGAAAAACGCCCCGAAGAGCGCGCGCGCGAGCCAGCTCGGGACGACCGGATTGCCCGAAGCGGCGGCGAAAAGGCCATCCCCCGCCGCCAGCGCCTCGTCCGGGGTGAAGCGGATCCAGTCGCGCAGTTCGGCCACGAAGGCGGGATCGGCCATCTGCGCGGCGTTGCCGGCCGTCACGAACTCGAGAAGCGCCTCGCGGTCGGCGGGGTCGTCCCTGAGGTCCACCGTCACGCCATCTTCGCGGGCCGCCTCCGCGAGCAGGGCGAGATCGGTCGGCGATACCGGCTGCCCGTCGAAAGGCGCGCGCGTCGACTGGCGGTGCGGGATCGCCTCGAGAAGCGCCGAGCCGCGCGCCGGGCCGGTCCCGAGGTCCACGTCGATGCTTGGGTCCGCGCCACCCTGGATCCGAACCTCGGCCGGGCGGCCCGCCCCGTCGGCGGCGAGCGCGAGGTTCTCGGCCGCGCAGCCGAGGCTCACGAAAAGGTGATGGTCGTCGGGATCGACGACCGGGGTGCGCCGCCCGGCATCGGGCCGGATCGAGATCCGGGCGGGCCCGACCTCGAAGAGCCAGGGCTGCGTGTTGTGGCCGTTGGCGGCGAGCGTCGCGTAGCGCACGAGGTCGGAGAGGTCCGGCGCGGTGCCGAGCGGACGCCGCTGGAGCTGCACCGCGTCCCGATAGGCGCCGAGCCGCGGCCAGGCGGCAGCGCCGAGGGCGGCGAGGCCGCCTGCCGAGAGGACCGAGGCGAGAAGAAGACGGCGCGAGGGCATGGTCCGGACCGGGGTGCGTGGCTGTCGCGGGCAGTCTGCCGATCCGGCGCCGCCGGTCCTTGAGGCAGGTCAACCGGCAGCGCACTTTCGCCGGACAATGCTCGTCCGATACAGATGAGCCGAGGTCCGGCCGATTGTCGCCCTGACGTGGTCGCCGCACCGTCCCGCGCACCCGGTAGCACGGCGCCGCGCGGGGAGCGTCTTCACTCGGGCTCCGGAACGGGGCAGGATCGGGGCGACGATGGGGGTGACAGATGCAGGATGCCTGGGAGCCATGGGTGCAGCACGACGGACGGGGCTGCCCCGTTCCGCCGGGGACGCTGGTCGAGGTCGTGTGCGAGGACCGTTTCGGATATCGCCGGACCGAGATGGGACGGACGGACGGCAGCAGCTATTCGTCCTGGGACTGGTCGTTCTTTCCGGAACTCCAGAAGATCGTGAAGTATCGCAAGAAGCGGCCGCTCGGGATGCAGATCCTGCGCCAGGCGCTCGAGGGGCTCGACGCCCCGGCGCCGGTGCGGCGGCAGCACGAGAAAGCCTGAGGGGCGGTCCCTCCGGAACCGCCCCCCTGACCGATCTGGCCGTCCGCCGCCGACGCGGCGGGCGCGTATTTCAGATCTTGAGCTTGCCCTCGACCGCCTTCAGCTTGAGACGCGCCATGCCGAGGTTGGCCGACTGGCGGTCCACGGCAATGTAGATGAAGACGTTGCGGTTGTTCTCGAGCGGACGGAGCAGGTGATAGTGGCCGCCGAGGGTGATGAGGATGTCCTCGATCTTGTCCTTGAGCCCGAGCGCGTCGATCGCCCGGTTCTTGGCGCGGACGACGTCCATGTTCGCGGCCCCGGCAGCTTCGAGGTCGAACTTTGCGTCGCTCGCTTCAGCGGCGAGCATGAGGCCCGACTCGGCGTCGACAAGGCAGGCGCCGATGAAGCCGGCAACTTCGCGGAGAGCAGAAATATCGGTAGACATGTATTCGAGATCCCTTGGGGTTAACGGTACGCGTCTTCTGGGCTTCAATCT
>DAINOF010000216.1:0-4989 GCA_036735505.1 Paracoccaceae bacterium | reverse complement strand
CCCGGCGCCAACATCCGCACCGCCTTCCTCTACAACACCGAGCGGGTCAGCCTGATCGACGGATCGGTGCGGACCATCGGCACGCAGGGCCCTGGCGGCACCTTCGAGGGTGCGCGCCTGCCGCTGATCGCGGACTTCGCCTTCAACGGGCAGACCGTCACCGTCATCAACAACCACTTCTCGTCGAAGGGCGGATCGGCCCCGATCCTCGGCACGACCCAGCCCTTCGAGGACCTGCAGAACGACCCGGCCGTGAACGGCAGCCTCGACGAACGGCTCGCGCAGGCCTCGGCCGTGGCGCTGGCGGTGGAGGAACAGCTGTCGGCCGATCCGGAAGCCCGGATCGCCGTGATCGGCGACTTCAACGAGTTCGAGTTCGTCCGACCGCTCGAGATCCTCGAGGAGGCGGGCCTTACCAACCTCACCAACACGCTGCCCGAGAACGAGCGCTACAGCTTCAACTTCCAGGGCAACAGCCAGTCGCTCGACCACATCCTCGTGAGCCAGGCGCTGGCGGGCGGCGCGCAGTTCGACGCGGTGCACGTCAACTCGGAATTCGCGGTGACGCCGCAGCGCGCGTCCGACCACGATCCGCTGGTGGCGGGCGTGACGATCCTGCCGCCCGAGCCCGAATTCGAGACGATCACCGTCGACTTCAACGAGGTCGGGCGCGGGTTCTTCAAGCGGACGGTGGCGGACATCACCATCGGCGACGAGACCGTGCGCGAGCGCCTGGGCTTCCTGTCCGTCCGCGAGAAGCTCGACTTCGCCGACGTGACGATCGACTCGAAGGGCCCGGGGCTCGACCTGCTCGTGGCGGCGGGCGGCACGCTCGGCATCTCGTCGCGGGGCGAGCGCCTGTCGGAGCGGCTCGAGATCAATTCGGACGAATTCCTGTTCATCGATCTCGGCGGTGACGCCAACCGGTTCGAGGCCGACTTCCTCGGCCGGAGGGGAAAGGTCGAACTGGCGTTCTTCGACGACGGGGATCTCGTCGCCAAGGGCGACTTCCAGATCAGGAAGGGTCTGGTGGAGTTCGATACGGGCGTGCTCTTCGACGAGGTGCGGATCTCGGACGCCGGGCGGAACGGGCTGCGGCTCGAAGGTTTCGAGTTCGACCGCATGGTGGACGAGGACAGCTTCATGCTCGCCGGCAGCCACGGCGCCGGACCGGACTACGGGCTGCTCTGATCCGCCTGCGACGACCCGGGCGCGGCGCGCGCCCGGGTTTGCCGACGGCCCGTCCGCATGCTACTGGATGAAGATCCGGATCCTGCGGGCCGGGACTGCATGGGGTGACGCCGGCCATGACCTCTGACCGCGATGCGCGCGGACTTTCCGAGTTGCGCGCCGCCCGTCATGGCGTGCGCGGGCTCGTCTGGGCGGCGGCGCTGTTCAGCGTGTTTGTCAACCTCCTGATGCTGACCGGCCCCATCTACATGCTGCAGGTCTACGACCGGGTGCTGGGCAGCCGGTCCGAGGCGACGCTCGTCGCGCTCACGCTGATCGTGGTCTACCTCTACGGCATGATGGCGCTTCTCGACTTCGCGCGGGGGCGGCTCATGTCGCGGGCGGCGGCGCGGCTCAAGATGGCGCTCGAGGGGCGGGTGTTCCGCGCCGTCCTGCGCCGCTCGGCCGTGCTGGGCGACCAGGCGGCGCTCCAGCCCGGATCCTTGCGCGATCTCGACGCGGTCTGGCGCATGACCGGTTCGCCGGCGCTCGCCG
The DNA here is from genome assembly GCA_036735505.1 of Paracoccaceae bacterium. Classification (GTDB taxonomy): domain Bacteria; phylum Pseudomonadota; class Alphaproteobacteria; order Rhodobacterales; family Rhodobacteraceae; genus DAINOF01. The sequence goes on along the minus strand of DAINOF010000216.1, from coordinate 3,264 downwards.
CGCTCTTCGACCTGCCCTGGACGCCGATCTTCCTCGCCGGCATCTTCCTGTTCCACCCCTGGCTCGGCTGGCTCGCCGTCGCGGGCGGCGCGATCCTGCTCGTCTTCACGCTGGCCAACCAGTCGCTCACGCGCCTCCCCTCGGCCGAGGCCGCGCGGACCGGCGAGGCGGCCGAGCGCATGGGCGAGCAGCTCCGCTCCGAGGCCGAGACGGTGCAGAGCCTCGGCATGACCGGCGCGGTCTTCGCCCGCTGGGAGAGCCTGCGCCATCGCGCGATGGAGGCGTCCCTGTCGGGCACCGACCGGGGCGGGCTCTTCGGCACGGGCACCAAGGCGATGCGGCTGTTCCTCCAGTCGGCGATGCTGGGCCTCGGCGCCTTCCTCGTGCTCAGGGGCGAATTGACCGCGGGCGCGATGATCGCCGCCTCGATCCTGATGGGCCGCGCGCTCGCGCCCATCGAGCAGGCGATCGGCGGCTGGGAGGTGATCCACCGCGGCCGCCAGGGCTGGCGGGCGCTCGCCCGGCTTCTGGGCGAGGTCCCGCCCGAGGCCAGGCGCACCGCGATGCCGGTCCCGGCCGCGCGGCTCGTGGCCGACAACCTGTCGGTCGTGCCGCCGGGCGAGAAGGCGGCGACGCTGCGCATGGTCAGCTTCGCGCTCGAGCCCGGGCAGGCGCTGGGCGTCATCGGCGCCTCGGGCTCGGGCAAGACCACGCTCGCCCGCGCGGTCACCGGGGTCTGGGGGGCGGCGGCCGGGCGTCTGAAGCTCGGCGGCGTGCCGGTGGAACAGTACGACCCCGACCGGCTCGGCCGCCTGATCGGCCACCTGCCGCAGCGTGTCACCCTCTTTGACGGCACCATCGCCGAGAACATCGCGCGCTTCGACCCGGAGGCGCGCGACGAGGACATCGTCCGCGCCGCGCAGGCCGCCGCGGCGCACGAGATGATCGTGGCCTTTCCCGACGGCTACGACACGCGGGTGACGGCGGCGGGCGGGCGGCTGTCGGGCGGGCAGATCCAGCGCATCGGGCTTGCCCGCGCACTTTACGGCGATCCGGTGCTTCTGGTGCTCGACGAGCCCAACTCGAACCTCGACAACGACGGAAGCATCGCGCTGAACGAGGCGGTCCGCGCGGCCAAGGCGGCGGGGCGCGCGGTGATGATCATGGCGCACCGGCCTGCCGCGATCCGCGAATGCGACACGATCCTGATCCTCGAAGGCGGTCTCCGCCGCGCCTTCGGGCCGCGGGACGAGGTGCTGAAGCAGCACCTTCAGAACTATGGCGACGTGCGCGGCTTCGCGCCGGGCGGCGTGCGATGAGCGCCGCTCCTCCCCCTGCGCCGCACCGGCCGCCCTCGGCCCGCGGCCCGCTGGTCGTGGGCTTCCTCGGCCTTCTCGCCCTCGTCGGCGGCTTCGGGACCTGGGGCGCGCTGGCCACCCTGTCGGGCGCGGTGATCGCCTCGGGGCAGGTCGAGGTCGACCAGAACCGCCAGTCGATCCAGCATCTCGACGGCGGCACGGTGGCCGAGGTGCTCGTGCGCGAAGGCGACGCGGTCGCGCGCGATGCGCTTCTGATCCGGCTCGACCCGACGCTCCTGACCTCGGAGCTTGCCATCGTGGAAGGCCAGCTCTTCGAGATCATGGCCCGCCGCGGCCGGCTCGAGGCCGAGCGCGACGGGCAGGACACCATCACCTTCGATCCCGAACTCGTCCAGGTCGCCGCCACGCGCCCCGAGGTCGCGGCCCAGATGGAAGGTCAGGTCCGCCTCCACGCCACCCGTCGCGACGCGCAGGCGCAGGAGGTCGAGCAGCTCGGCAAGCGCCGCGGCCAGATCGAGACGCAGATCGAGGGGATCCGCGCGCAGCGCGCCGCGCTCGACGAACAGGCGCGGCTCCTGGGGCTGGAACTCGCCGGCCAGCAGTCGCTTCTCGACCGCGGCCTGACGCGGGCGCCGCAGGTGCTGGAACTCCAGCGCGAGGCCGCGCGAATGGACGGCGTGCGGGGCGAGCTCGTCGCCGCCGAGGGCGAGGCCCTGGGCCGGATCACCGAGATCGGCATCGAGATCCTGCGGCTCGACACGCGGCTGAGGGAAGAGGCGCAGACGAGCCTGCGCGACATCGAGGCGCGCGAGGGCGAGCTGGCCGAGATGCGGCGGACGCTGCGCGGGCGGATCGACCGCCTCGACGTGCGCGCGCCGGTGGCGGGCACGGTCTACGGGCTGCAGGTCTTCGGCCCGGGCGCGGTGCTGCGGCCCGCGGACCCGGTGCTGTCGATCGTTCCCGACGGCCGCCCGCTGATCATCACCGCCCGCGTGCCGGTCGTGGCGATCGACGAGGTCACGCCGGGGCAGGTCACCACGGTGAAGTTCCCCGCCTTCGACCAGCGCACGATGCCCGATGTCCTCGGCACCGTCACCCGCCTGTCGGCCGACGCGTTCCTCGACCAGGCCACGCAGCAGTCCTTCTACCGCGCCGAGATCACCCTGTCGCAAGAGGAACTGGCGAAACTCGGCGCGGTCACGCTGCTGCCCGGCATGCCCGTGGAGGCCTTCATCCGCACCCGCGACCGCAGCCCCTTCACCTACCTCGTCCAGCCGCTCATGATCTACTTCGACCGGGCGTTCCGCGAAAGCTGAGCCCGGCGCGCCCCGGACGCCGTGCAACGGGCTTGAGTCGGCGGCCTGTCGGGGTCATCCTGCGCGGTGTCGTTTCCAGGATCGGAGCTGCAGATGGCCGGAACGGACTTCATCGCCGAAACGGACGTGTCGGGCGTCGTGCTGTGGGTCTGGCGGATCGGCCCGCGCGAGCGTGTCGCCCGGCCGGTGGACGAGGCTCACCGGCATCTCCACGAACTTGCCACGGCGCGGCTTCACGGGGCCGACGCCGTGGCCTTCGCGGACTGGTTCCAGCGCCAGGCGGCGTGGTACCGGGCCGAGCCGCGCGCCTAGCTAGGCCAGCGCCATCTCGGGGACGTCGCCGGGCACGAGCAGCCGCGCCCCGGTCGCCGCGCGCACGTCGTCGACGCTCAGCCCGGGCGCCGTCTCCTTCAGCACTAGGCCCGCCTCGGTCGGTTCGATCACGGCGAGGTCGGTCACGATCAGGTCCACCCGCCGCAGCGCCGTCAGGGGAAGCGTGCATTCCGCCACGATCTTCGAGGCGCCCCGCGCGCTGTGCTGCATGGCGACCACGACCCGGGCCGCGCCGGTCACGAGGTCCATCGCCCCGCCCATGCCCGGCACCATCTTGCCCGGCACCTTCCAGTTGG
>DAINOF010000215.1:0-5007 GCA_036735505.1 Paracoccaceae bacterium | reverse complement strand
GGTTCTTCTTCACCGACGGCTACAGCCTCGGGAACCTCTGGATCACGATCTGGACGACCGCCGTCTCGACCGCGATCCTGATGACGATCGCCGTGCCCCTGTCGATCTACCTGCGGTTCCGCACGGGGCGCGCGGCGGCGGTGGTGCAGGCGCTCGCCATCTTCCCGCTCTTCGTGCCCTCGATCATCCTGGCCTACGCCTTCGTCCGGGTGCTGGGCCCGAACGGGATGGTGGACATCATCCTCGCGAACGTCGGCCTGCCGCGCATGCGCTCGCCCTATCTCACGGTCTGGGGGCCGGTCATCGGCTTCGTCTGGGACAACCTGCCGCTGACCGTGGTGATCCTGCTCGCGGGGCTCTCGGGCGTGTCGAACCAGGCGGTGGAGGCGGCGCGCGACGTGGGCGCGGGGCGGGTCGCCGTGCTGCGCCACATCATCCTGCCGCGGATCGCGCCGTCGATCCTCGTGGCCGCGTCCTTCGTGGTGCTCGGGCTCTTCTCGGCCTTCACCTTCCCCTACCTGCTCGGCCCGGCCGCGCCCGAGATGATGGGGCCCTTCATGCAGCGCACCTTCGGCGACGTGCTCGACCCCGTGCAGGCTCGCACGCAGGCCGTGGTGACCTTTCTGTTCTGCGCGGTCTTCGGTTGGTTTTACGTGCGGTCCATCGCCGCGAACCGGCGGAGGGGCGCAGGGTGAGCACGGCCGAGATCGGCGCCGCCTGGCGCGAGGTGGACTGGACCGGCGTGGTGCTGGCGGTGGTCATGGTCGTCGTCATCATCGGGCCCCTGTTCGTCGTGGGCCTCTGGGCCTTCGCCGAGGTCTGGCGCTTCCCCTCGCTCCTGCCGCAGGAATGGGGCTTCCGGTTCTGGGGGATGACGCTCGGCCGGGCCGACGTCTGGGCGGCACTTACCGTGTCGCTGCAGCTGAGCTTCGTCGTCACCGCGCTTTCCGCGCTGATCTGCCTGCCGGCGGCCTGGGCCTTCGCGCGGCTCGACTTTCCTGGGCGCGACGTGCTGTTCCTGTCGTTCCTGACGATCCAGGCGTTTCCGCGCTTCGGGCTTCTGATCTCGATCGCCACGATCTTCCTGACGATGGGCCTTGTCGGCACCTTCTGGGGCGTGGCGCTGATCCAGCTCGTCAACACGCTGATGTTCATGATCTGGATCCCGACCGCCGCCTTCCAGAACGTCGACCGGCGGCTCGAGGAGGCCGCGCGCGACGTGGGCGCGGGGCCGGTCAGGGTGTTCTGGTCGGTCACCTTGCCGCAGGCCTTCCCGGCCATCGCGGCGGCGATCCTTCTCACCTTCGTCGGCACCTTCTACGAGACCGAGGGCGCCTGGCTGATCGGGGCGCCGCATGTGCGGACGATGCCGATCCTGATGATCTCGTTCATCAACAACCAGCTTGTGGTGCAGCTGGGTGCCGTGCTTTCGCTGATGCTGTGGGTGCCGTCCTTCATCTTCCTGCTCTTCGCCCGGCGCTGGCTCGGGCCGCAGGCGCTGGGGCGGGGACTGGGGGGCTGAGATGGCGGGTCTGACGCTCGAGAGGCTGGGGAAATCCTTCGGCGCCACCGCCGCGGTGGCCGAGATGGACCTGACGGTGGAGGACGGAGAGCTCGTCTGCCTGCTCGGTCCCTCGGGATCGGGCAAGTCCACTGTCCTGCGGATGATCGGCGGGTTCGAGCGGCCGACGGGGGGCCGGGTGCTGATCGACGGGGCGGACGTGACGCGGCTGCCGCCAGAACGCCGGCCGACCTCGATGATGTTCCAGTCGCACGCGCTCTGGAGCCACATGACGGTGGCGGGCAACATCGGCTTCGGGCTGCGGCTCCGGGGTCTTGCACGGGCCGAGGTTGCGCGGCGGGTGGACGAGGCGCTGAAGACCGTGGGGCTGCCGGGCTACGGCGCGCGGCGCACCGACCAGCTGTCGGGCGGGCAGGCGCAGCGGGTGGCCCTGGCCCGCAGCCTTGTCCTCGAGCCGAAGATCCTGCTTCTGGACGAGCCTTTCGCGAGCCTCGACCAGCACCTGCGCGAGCGGCTGCGCGAGGAGGTGCGCGACCTCCAGAAGCGGCTCGGGATCACGATGGTCTTCGTGACCCACGGGCAGGACGAGGCGCTGGCGCTGGCCGACCGGATCGTGGTGATGGACCGGGGCCGGGTGCAGCAGGCGGACCGGCCCGACCGGCTTTATCGCGCGCCCGCCACGCCCTTCGTTGCGGGCTTCATCGGGCAGATGAACCTGATCCCCGGCGAGGTCGAGGGCGGACGGTTTCGCCACGAGGCGATGACGGTGCCCGCGCCGGTGCCCGACGGGCCCGCGCTGCTTGCCGTGCGGCCCGAGGCGCTCGACATGCGTCCCGGCGCGGGTGTGGCGCGCCTGCAGCGGGTAACGGATTTCGGCAGCCATGCGGTGGTCGAGATCGACCTGCCCGACGGCCTGCGTGTCAAGGTGCAACTGGCCGAGGCGCCCGCGACGGCGAGCGGGCCGGTGGCGATTCACCCCCGGCGCTACTGCCTCTTCCGCGACGACCGGGTGCTCTGGACCTCGGACGCCGCTGCGGCCGCGGCCCGGGCGAACGTGCATGGCTGACGCCGCCCGCCCGCCTGTGGCGCATGTGACGCCCGAGGGGCACCGTGTTGCGCTCAAGTGGCACCGCGCGCGGCGGCAGGCGGGCGACATGGCCTTCTCGCCCCGGCGCATCGCCGAGGCCTTCGCGGCGGGTGCGAGCGTCGAGATCGACATCAACCCGCTGGCCTGCGGCGACTGGGCCGTGATCCATGATGCCATGCTCGACCGCGAGACGACAGGCCACGGCCCGGTCGCTGCCTGCACCGCCGAGACGCTCGCCATGCTGCGCCTGCGCGACGAGGGCGGCGCGCCAAGCGACGTTCCGGTGGCGAGCCTCGCGGGGCTCGCGCGGGCCGCTGCGGCGGGGCCGGTGGGTGCGGGCACGCTTCTGCAGCTCGACCTCAAGGTGGGGGCCGAGGCGCTGACGCCCGGCAACATCGCGGGCTTCGCCGCCGCCGTCGCGCCGGTGGCGCCGCACGCGATCCTGTCGGGCGGCGACGCGGCGGCGGTGCGCCGGCTGGCCGAGGCGGCGGGGCTCGCCATGGGCTACGACCCCTGCCACGAGGGAGCCTCGGTGGAGTTGGCCGTTTCGGGGCGGTTCGACCGCTTCGCGGCCGAGGCGCTGGCCGCGGTGCCCGGGGCGGTAATGATCTACCTTGACCGGCGGCTCGTCGCGCAGGCGGCGGCGCGGGGCGCCGACCTCATCGCGCCGTTCCGCGCGGCGGGCCGGCGCGTCGACGTCTACACCTTCCGACATCCCACGCCCGCCGAGGTCGCGGAAGTCCGCGCCGTCGTCGCGCAGCACGCCGACCAGATCACCTGCGAAGACCCGGCCGGCATTCTCGCCACGCTCGGGCAGGGCTGAGCGCGCCCTCCCGCTTGCGGCTTGCACGGAAACCTACCGGAGGGTAGGTTTCCGTGGACACAAGGCGGGGGAGGAGGCGCGACCATGGCCGAGGCGAGGCGCATAGGGATCATCATGCACGGCGTGACGGGCCGGATGGGGCTGAACCAGCACCTGATCCGCTCGGTGCTCGCCATCCGCGACCAGGGCGGCGTCCTGTTGTCGGACGGCACGCGCGCGCTGCCCGACCCGATCCTCGTGGGCCGCGACGCCGGCAAGGTCGGGGCGCTGGCCCGTCGGCTCGGCGTCGCGCGCTGGACCGCCGATCTCGACGCCGCGCTGGCGAACCCCGACGACGCGATCTTCTTCGATGCCGCCTCGACCAAGCTCCGCCCCGGGCTCCTGCGGCGGGCGATCGACGCGGGCAAGCATGTCTATTGCGAGAAGCCCGTCTCGGAGAGCCTGTCCGAAGCCGTCGAGATCGCGCGCCACGCGCGGGCGAAGGGCGTCCGGAACGGCATCGTGCATGACAAGCTCGACCTGCCGGGGCTGCGCAAGCTCCGCCGGCTGCGCGACTCGGGCTTCTTCGGGCGCATCCTGTCGGTCAAGGGCGACTTCGGCTACTGGGTGTTCGAGGGCGACTGGATGCCCGCGCAGCGCCCGTCGTGGAACTACCGCGCGGCCGACGGCGGCGGGATCGTGTCGGACATGCTCTGCCACTGGCGCTATGTGCTCGACAACGTCGTGGCGCCGGTCCGGTCGGTGATGTGCGCGACCGCGACCCATATCCCGACCCGCTGGGACGAGACGGGGCGGCCCTACGACGCGACGGCGGACGACGCGGCCTACGCGATCTTCGAGCTCGAGGGCGGGATCGTCGCGCAGATCAACTCGAGCTGGTGCACCCGCGTGCGCCGCGACGACCTCGTCACCTTCCAGATCGACGGGACGCACGGCTCGGCAGTGGCCGGGCTGCACAAGTGCGTCTCGCAGCACCGGGTGAACACACCCAAGCCCGTCTGGAACCCCGACGAGCCGCAGGTGATGGACTTCCACGACGGCTGGGAAGAGGTCCCCGACAACCAGGTCTTCGACAACGGCTTCAAGGTGCAGTGGGAGCAGTTCCTGCGCCATGTGCTCGAGGACGGGCCCTTTGGATACACGCTGGCCGAGGGGGCAAAGGGCGTGCAACTGGCCGAGGCGGGCTACCAGAGCGTGCGCGAGCGCCGCTGGATCGACCTTCCCGCGCTCGAGATCTGACGCCGCGACCTGTCCGAACGACTCCTTGACAGGTGGGGCAGCGCAGATAGCCTACCGGAAGGTAACTTGGGAGGAGGAGCCTGATGAAACGTCGCGATCTCATGCGCGGGGCGGCGGTTGCCGCGCTCGTCGCCACTGCGGGCAGCGCCAGCCTTGCGCAGGACTGGACGCCCGACCGCCCCATCAACATCATCGTGCCCTGGGCCGCCGGCGGCTCGACGGACCAGGTGACGCGGGTCGTCGCCCCGATCCTCGAAGAGGCGCTCGGCGTCCCGGTCGTGGTGGTGAACCAGCCCGGCGCCTCGGGCTCGATCGGCACGCAGGCCGCGCTCGACG
>DAINOF010000214.1:0-5038 GCA_036735505.1 Paracoccaceae bacterium | reverse complement strand
CCGCCGGCGCGGGCTTTGGCGACTGCGTCGAGAACATCGACATCGGCGGCCCGGCCATGATCCGCGCGGCCGCCAAGAACCACGCGCATGTGAGCGTGGTCGTCGACCCCGAGGACTACGGCGCGCTTCTGGACGAACTCGATGCGCAGGACGGGCGCACGAGCCTCGCCTTCCGCCGCCGTCTCGCGCAGTCGGCCTTCGCCCGGACCGCCGCCTATGACGCGGCCGTGTCGGGCTGGATGGCCGGAGAGATCGGGGACCCCGCGCCGCGTCGCCGCGCCTTCGCGGGCCTTCTGCGGCAGGGGCTGCGCTATGGCGAGAACCCGCACCAGCGCGCGGCCTTCTACGGCGACGGCACCGACCGCCCCGGCGTCGCCACCGCGACCCAGTGGCAGGGCAAGGAGCTCAGCCACAACAACATCAACGACACCGACGCGGCCTTCGAGCTCGTCTCGGAATTCCTGCCCGGAGACGGCCCGGCCTGCGTGATCGTCAAGCACGCCAATCCCTGCGGCGTGGCGCGGGGCGCGACGCTGGCCGAGGCCTATGCCCGCGCCTTCGATTGCGACCGGACCTCGGCCTTCGGGGGGATCGTCGCGCTCAACGGGCCGCTCGACCTCGAGACCGCCGAAGCCATCGCCGAAATCTTCACCGAAGTCGTCATCGCGCCGGGCGCGGACGATGCGGCCAAGGAGCTTTTCGCCGCCAGGAAGAACCTGCGGCTGCTCACGACCGCGGGCCTCGCCGACCCCTTCGCCCCCGGCCTCTCCTTCCGGCAGGTCGGCGGCGGCTTTCTCGTGCAGGACCGCGACGCCGGCCGCGTCGCCGCCGACCACCTCCGCGTCGTGACCCGGCGCGCGCCGACAGAGGCCGAGATGTCCGACCTCCTGTTCGCCTGGACGGTCGCCAAGCACGTCAAGTCGAACGCAATCGTCTATGCGAAGGGCGGCGCGACGGTGGGCATCGGCGCAGGCCAGATGAGCCGGCTCGACAGCTCGACCATCGCCGCGCTCAAGGCCCACCGGATGGCGCAGGAGCTGGATCTGGGCGAAAGCGCCGCCGTGGGCTCGGTCGTCGCCTCGGACGCCTTCTTCCCCTTCGCGGACGGCCTTCTGGCCGCGGCCGAGGCGGGCGCGACCGCCGTCATCCAGCCGGGCGGGTCGGTGCGCGACGAAGAGGTGATCGCAGCGGCCGACGCCAGGGGCCTCGCCATGGTCCTGACCGGCCAGCGGCACTTCCGGCACTGACGCCATGCGAACGCTCTGGATCACCGCCGCCATCGTCTTCGCGCTCGACCAGGTCACGAAGGTCGTCGTGGTCCACTGGCTGAACCTGCGTGAATTGGGTTCGCTGGACGTGCTGCCGCCCTTCGTCACCTTCCGCATGGCCTGGAACCGGGGGATCAACTTCGGCCTCTTTGCGGGCGATGCCGACTGGACGCGCTGGCTGCTGATCGGCCTCGCGCTCGCCATCTCGGCCTGGGTCGTCTGGTGGATCCGCCGCGAGGAGGAGGGGCGGCTCGCCCACCTGTCGGGCGGGCTTCTCGTCGGCGGGGCGGTCGGCAACGTGGTCGACCGCGTGCTCTACGGGGCGGTCGCGGATTTCCTCAACATGTCCTGCTGCGGCTTCGAGAATCCGTGGTCGTTCAACGTGGCCGACATCTCGATCTTCGCCGGCGCCATCGGGCTCATCCTGTTCACCGGCCGCGACAAGGGCCGTGACGCGCCCGGCAAGACGCGATAGAACCGGGCGCGCAGGGCAGGAGAGGGCGGCATGCGGGCAGGGCTGGGCATCATCGCGGGGGCGGCGCTTCTGGCTGTCGCGGGCTGCGCGGGCGACCCGACCCTCTACAACCTGCGCTCGGACAGCGGCGGCCCGGACGAATTCGCGGTGCTGCCCACCAAGCCGCTCGAGATCCCCGAGGACGTCGCCGCCCTGCCGCCGCCGACGCCCGGCGCCCCGAACCGCGCGGACCCCACGCCCGAGGCCGACGCCATCGCCGCACTCGGCGGCAACCCGCAGGTCCTGACCCGCGCCGCGACCGACGCGGGCCTCATCCGCTACACCACGCGCTACGGCGTCCAGCCCGCCATCCGCGAGGACCTCGCCGCCTCCGACGCCGAGTTCCGGCGCGCGAACGGTCCGCGGCTTCTCGAGCGGACGTTCGGGGTCAGCGTCTACACCCGCGCCTATGCGCCCTTGTCGCTCGACCAGCAGGCCGAGCTGGCCCGGTTCCGCCGCGCGGGCATCCCGACCCCCAGCGCGCCGCCCCGGCCGCCCGATCCGTGACGGTCACGCTTGCGTGGCGCCGCTTGATCGCGGCAACCTGCGGCGTATCTCCCTAGAGGAACTGGCAGAGGGAATGCCCGGATGACTCGTGTCCTTGCAAGCATCGCACTTCTTCTCCTCGCGGCGCTTCCCCTGCGCGCGGCCGAGGTGTCGGGCTTCACGCTCGACAACGGGATGGAGGTCGTGGTGCTCGAGGATCGGCGCGCCCCGGTCGTGGTCCACATGGTCTGGTACCGCGTCGGCGCGGCGGACGAACCGCCCGGCAAGTCCGGCATCGCGCATTTCCTCGAACACCTCATGTTCAAGGCCACCGACACGCTCGCCTCGGGCGAGCTGTCGCGGATCGTGGCCGACAACGGCGGGACCGACAACGCCTTCACCTCCTACGACTACACCGCCTATTTCCAGCGCGTCGCCTCGGACCGGCTCGAGCTGATGATCGAGATGGAGGCGGACCGCATGACGAACCTCCGCCTCGATCCCGCCGAGGTGGCGACCGAGCTTCAGGTCGTGATCGAGGAACGCAACCAGCGGACCGAGAACGACCCGGGCGCGATCTTCTCCGAGCAGCGCAACGCCGCGCAGTATCTCAACCACCCCTACGGCCTCCCGATCATCGGCTGGCGGCACGAGATCGACGGGCTGACGCTCGAGGACGCCGAGGCGTTCTACCGCGCCCATTATGCGCCGAACAACGCCATCCTCGTCGTCGCGGGCGACGTCTCGCCCGAGGAGGTGCGCGAGATGGCCGAGCGTCATTATGGCGCGATCCCGGCGAACCCCGCCATCGCGCCGCGCCTTCGCCCCGCCGAGCCGCCGCAGCGTGCCGAACGGCGGCTGAGCTTCACCGATGCCCGCGTCGCGCAACCCTACGTGATCCGGACCTACCTCGCGCCGCAGCGGCGGACGGGCGCGCAGGAGGAGGCCGCGGCGCTCACGATGCTCGCCGCCGTGCTCGGCGGATCGAGTCAGACCTCGGTCCTCGCCCGCGAGCTTCAGTTCGACAGCCAGACCGCCGTCTACACCTCGGCCTTCTACGGCGGCGTGTCGCTCGACGCCTCGACCTTCGGCCTCGTCATCGTGCCGGCCGAGGGCGTGAGCCTCGCCGAGGCCGAGGCGGCGCTCGACCGCGAGATCGCCGAGTTCATCGAGGAGGGCGTCGACGCGGACCAGCTCGAGCGCATCCGCACCGGCATCCGCGCCTCGCTTGTCTACGAAGAGGACGACATCCAGTCGCTCGCCCGCCGCTACGGCATGGCGCTGACCTCGGGTCTCACGCTCGCGGACGTCGAGGCCTGGCCCGCGCTTCTCAAGGCGGTGACCGAGGAGGACATCCTCGCCGCCGCCCGCAGCCTCGACCGCCGCACCGCCGTGACCGGCTGGCTGCAAAGTCCCGCCTCCGAGGAGCTGATGCAATGATCCGTGCCGTCTTCGCCCTGTTCGTCGCCGTGGGCCTTGCCGGCCCCGTCCAGGCCGCCGTCGAGATCCAGGAGGTCACCTCCCCCGGCGGGATCGAGGCGTGGCTGGTCGAAGAGCGCACGATCCCCTTCACCGCCATCGAGATCCGCTTCCGCGGCGGCGCCTCGCTCGACACGGCCGAGCTGCCGGGCGCGGTCAACCTGATGATGGCGCTTCTGGAGGAAGGCGCGGGCGACATGGACGCCCGCGCCTTCGCCGAGGCGCGCGAGCGGCTCGCGGCCTCGATCGGGTTCGACGCCTACGGCGACGCCGTCTCGATCTCGGCCCAGTTCCTGACCGAGAACCGCGACCAGGCGGTGGAGCTTCTGCGCACCGCGCTCACCGAGCCGCGCTTCGACCCGGACGCGGTCGAACGCGTGCGCGCGCAGGTGCAGTCGATCATCCGCAGCGACGCGACGGACCCCAACCGCATCGCCTCGCGCACCTTCGACACGTTGGCCTACGGCAACCATCCCTATGCCTGGCCGCAGAACGGCACGCTCGACAGCGTGGCGCGGATCACCCGCGACGACCTGATCGACGCCCATGCCCGCGTCTTCGCGCGCGACCGGGTCTATGTGGGCGCGGTCGGCGACATCGGGCCCGAGGAACTGGGCGCGCTGCTCGACGATCTTCTGGGCGGGTTGCCCGCGACGGGCGCGCCGCTGCCGCCGGTGGCCGACTTCCTGTTGCCCGGCGGCGTCTCGGTCGTCGAGTTCGACACGCCGCAGTCGGTTGCCCTGTTCGGCCACACCGGCATCGCCCGCGACGACCCCGACTTCTTCGCGGCCTTCGTCGCCAACGAGATCTTCGGCGGTTCGGGGTTCCAGTCGCGCCTGATGCAGGAGGTCCGGGTGGCACGCGGCCTGACCTATGGCATCGGGACCTGGCTTTTCAGCATGGACCTGTCGGATCTCGTGATGGGGCAGGCGGCCTCGGCCAACGATCGCATCGCCGAGACGATCGACGTCGTGCGCGCCGAATGGGCGCGCATCGCCGACGCGGGCGTGACCGAAGAGGAACTCGCGGCCGCGAAGACCTACCTCACCGGCGCCTATCCGCTGCGCTTCGACGGCAACGAGAGGATCGCGAGCATCCTCGTGGGGATGCAGATGGACGACCTCGGCATCGACTACGTGAACACCCGCAACGACAAGGTGAACGCCGTGACGCGTGACGACGTCGCGCGGGTGGTCCGGCGCATCTACCGGCCCGAGGACCTGCACTTCGTGGTCGTGGGCAAGCCCGTGGGCGTCGAAGCCACCAACTGACGCCGCCCTGTCGAATCGCG
>DAINOF010000213.1:0-5041 GCA_036735505.1 Paracoccaceae bacterium | reverse complement strand
CAGCGGTTAACACCACTTCCCCACCCCACCCCACCCCACCCCTCACCGAGGAAGACCTGTCGGACTGGCTCCGTCTCTTGCGCTCCCGCCGCGTCGGGATACAGACCTTCTTCCGCCTCCTGTCCGACCACGGAACCGCGCGCGCAGCACTTCAGGCGCTGCCGGAGATCGCGCGGTCAGCCGGCGTCGAGAACTATGCCGCCTGTCCGCCCGGCGTCGTCGAGGCCGAACTGCGCGGGGCGCGACACGCGGGCGTGACCTGGCTCGCGCATGGGCGGCCGGGCTATCCCGCCGATCTTCTCGCGCTGCCCGACCCGCCGCCGCTTCTCGCCGCGCTGGGCGATCCCGGCCTGTTGGCCCGGCCCATGGTCGCTGTCGTCGGCGCGCGCAACGCCTCGTCCCTCGGAACGCGGATGGCGCGACGTCTGGCGGAGGAACTGGGCGCGGAGGGCTTCGTCGTCGTCTCGGGGCTCGCCCGCGGCATCGACACGGCTGCGCACCGGGCGAGCCTTGCGACCGGCACGGTCGCGGTGATGGCGGGCGGCGTCGACATCGTCTACCCGGCCGAGAACGCCGTCCTCGCGCAGGAAATCGCCGAGCGTGGCCTCAGGCTGTCGGAACAGCCGATGCATCTCGAGCCTCAGGCGCGGCATTTCCCGCAACGCAACCGCATCATCTCGGGCCTCGCCCGGGCGGTGGTGGTTGTCGAGGCGGCGGCGAAGTCGGGCAGCCTGATCACCGCGCGCAGCGCGCTTGACCAGGGGCGCGAGGTGCTCGCCGTGCCGGGCCATCCCTTCGATGCGCGCGCGGGCGGCTGCAACATGCTGATCCGCGACGGCGCCACTCTTGTGCGCAGCGCGGCCGACGTGATCGAGGCGCTGGCGCGGGAGGCGGGGGCGCCCGCTGCGGCGGCGCCGTTTGCCCCAGCCGCCATACTCGCCGCGCCGCCCGAGCGGCGGACGCTGGCCGAGACCTCGGCGCTCCACGGCCGCATCCTCGACCGGCTCGGCCCGAGCCCGCTCGCCGAGGACCAGCTGATCCGCGATCTCGCCATGACGGCGGGCCAGGTGGCGCCGGAGCTTGTCTCGCTCGAACTCGAGGGCCGCATCCGCCGCCAGCCGGGCGGCCTTCTGTCCCTCGTGGTCTGAGCGGCGGCGCGCATTCCCATGCGACGCAGTCTTTGGGCCGTCGTGGCTGCCTGTGCGCCGGCTCTCAAGGGTTTCGGGCTGACCTCGTCAGCCTGTGGCCACCCAGGCCCTTCGGGCAGCCCCGAGGGCGCAGCGCCATCGGCCCGCCCGGGCGACGCGGCGCAGTACGCAAAGAGGCGGCGCAGGCCTCCGTTGCGAACGGGCCGCATGTCGCACTGCCAATTGACTGTCGACGGCCCGCGCGCGTCCCTCGTCTTGCGCATGGGGCCGGTTTCATCCGAGAGTGGCGCTGGAATTCCGGTGCGCGGCAAGGGTATGGGCTGGACGAGCATCCTGATCGCAGCGGCGCTCGGTCTTCTCGCCCACGCGCTCATCGGCTATCACGCCTTTCCGTACGGCGACGACTTCGCCTATGCGCCGATCGCCGAGGTCCGGGCCGACCCCGCGCTCTTTCCCCGCGACGCGCAGCTCCGGCAGTTCGAGAACCACGCGCTCGTCTACGAGGCGCTCTACCGGCTGGGCGCCGGGGGGCCGGGCGCAGAGACGGTGTTCCGCGTCGCGATCTGGGTCCAGTCGGCGCTGACGGGTGTCCTGTTCTTCGCGCTCCTGTCGGTGCTGGGCGTGCCGGTGTCCGGCCTTCCCGCTGTCCTCGGGCTCGGCGTCGTCGTGGCCGCCGGCGGGCTTGGGCGGGGGGAGTCCGGGGGGCTCGTCTCGCCGTTCTTCCATCACCACAACGTCGCGCTGACCCTGGTTCTCGCCGCGATCGTCGCGGGGTTAGGGCGGCGGAACGGGCTTGCGGGCGGTCTTCTCGGACTTGCAGCCTATGCGCAGCCCATGACGGCGCTGCATGGGGCGCTCGCGGCGGGATTAGGCGCGCTGGCCCTGCGGCCGTCCGGGGTCGTCCGCCTGGCGCTCGTCGCCGCGGTCGTGGCGGCTCCGGTCGCGGTCCTCGTCCTGGGCGAGATCCTGGCCGCGCCTCCCTCCGCGGTGACGCTCGACCTTGTCGAAGAGGCCTACCGCTTTCGCGCGCCGCATCACTACGATCCCGACCTCCGCCTGATCCTCGTCGCCACGCTCTACCTCGTCGCCGGGTGGACCGGCGCCGGTCTGCTGGCGCGCAGCGACCCGGACCTCGGGCGCGCGGTGGCGGGCGTCATGGCGGCGTTCACGCTCCTCCACCTCGTGACAGTCGTCGTCTACCGGGGCGGACTGGCAGAGTGGGCGCCGCTCTTCATCCTAGATGCCAACCGCTCGACGCCCCTCCTGTTCGCGCTGGCCCCGGCCTTCGCTGTCGCGGGTCTCTGGCGGACGCCGTGGGGCCCGGCCTTCCTCTCGGTGGCGCTGCTTCTCGCGGGGCTCCTCGTCCTGAACGGGACGACCGTCGGTGCGGCGCTCGTGGCGCTTTCGGGTATCATGGTCGGGCTGCGGGAGACGGCCTGGGCAAGACCCGCCGTTCTCGGCGCCCTCGGCGTCATCCTCGTGCTCACCTTTCCCCCGGAGCCCGGCCCGCCGGCCGTGACCGTCGAGACGCGGGCCGTGCTCGACCGGATCCGGGCCGAAACCCCGCCCGACGCACTTTTCGTCATTCCCGTGACGATGTCGGAGTTCCGCCACTACGCTCAGCGGAGCGCCTATGTCGACTTCAAGCTGTTCTCGGTGGCCCAGCCCGACCAGGCGGCCCTGACCCGGGTGAGGATCGAGGAGGTCGCGCGCCCGGACCCGGCCCACCGCGCCGCCGTGGGATGGTCGGGCATGGCCCTGTGGGAAGAGGACCAGCGCCGCGCGGCGACCTGCGACGGGATGGCGGACGTCCTGCGCGCCACCGGCGCCGATTATTACCTGCGCCGGGTCGCGCCGGACGAGACGCCGCCCGACTGCCCGGCGCTGCGGCTCAGCATCCAGTCGGAGACTCTCGCGCTCTACGGTCCACCCGGCTGAGGCGGCGCGAAGACCCACAGCTTGCAGAGCAGGAAGGTTGCGCCCGGCACCGCGACCGCGACCACGCCCATGGCAAGGGCGAGGGGCGCGCCCAGCCAGAGCGCCACGACTTGCGTGATCGCGGCCGAGAGGACAAGCCCGAGGCTGGCGGTGGCGAGGAAGCGCGGGCCGTGGCGCCGGTGCTCGACCTCGGCGCCGAAGGTGTAGTGGCCGTGGCCCAGGTAGGATAGGGTCAGTGCCGCGGCGAAGCCCGCGCCGTTGGCAGCATGCGGCGACAGACCGAGACGCGCGGCTGCGAGCGCTGTCCCGACGTGCAGAAGCGTCGCCGCGACCCCGACGCTTGCGAAGCGTCCGAGCTGCCGGATCATGACCCGCCGGCGTCGGAAAGCACCGCGCAGAGCGAGAGGCCCACGGGGGCGGCGAGGCGGCCGACGAGGTGGCGCTCGGTCGCGAAGACCGACCGCATCGCCGCGTTGAGCGCAGGCGGCGGCAGCGTGTCGTCGGCATGGTCGAGCCGGAAGAGCGCCTTGAGCCCCCGCTGCGCCACCGCGACGGGAAAGAGCAGCGTGTTGAAGTAGAACCTGTGCTCGACGCGAAGTCCCGCGCGCTCGGCCACTTGCGTCAGGCTGCGCCGCGTGTAGCGGCGGAAGTGATGGTGCCGCTCGTCATGCCGCGACCAGAGCCACGGGAAGGCCGGGACGGTCAGCACGATCCGCCCGCCCGGGGCGAGACGGCCGCGAAGCGCCTGCAGCGCCGCCTCGTCGGCCTCGACATGCTCGAGGACATCGAAGAGCCCGATCAGGTCGAAGCGCTCGGCCTCGAAGGGGACCGCGTGGGGCAGGGCGCCCTCGGCCACGGCAAGGCCGCTCTTCAACGTGGCGACCCTGCGGGCCTCGGCGTCGAGTTCGAAGGCCCGGACCTGGCCGAAACCCTCCAGCATCTCGAGGTTCCCCCCGGTGCCGCAGCCCGCTTCGAGAAGGCGCGGCCTGTCTGGAAGGTCGACGAGGCGGTGGATCACGCTGCGGATGATTTCGCGTCGCGCGGCGAACCACCAGTGCAGGTCTTCCTGCGCGGCCATGCGCTCGAAGACGGCGCGGTCCATCAGGCGCCCTCCTCGGGGGTGTGAACCGACCGCAGCACGTAGAGCGGGCGCGCGCGCACCTCGCAGTAGATGCGGGCGACGTATTCGCCGACGATGCCGATGGCGAAGAGGTTGAGACCCCCGAAGATCAGGATCAGGATGATCGTCGAGGCGTAGCCCGGCAGATCGGCCCCGAAGACCAGCGTCCGAAGGAAGATGAAGGCCGCGTAGAGAAGAGACAGCAGCGCCATGGTGAAGCCCGCATAGGTCCAGATCCGGAGCGGCATCGTCGAGGACGAGAAGATGCCGTCGAGCGCGAAGTTCCACAGTCTCCAGTAGGTCCAGGCGCTTGTGCCGGCGGCGCGCCGCTGGCGCTCGAAGGAAACCTCCGCCGTCTCGAAGCCCACCCAGCTGAACAGCGACTTGTTGAACCGCACCCGTTCGCCCATGCTTCGCAACACGTCGACGACCTGCCGGTCGAGAAGCCGGTAGTCGCCGACGTCCTGCGGGATGCGGCGGTCGGCGAGCGAGTTGAAGATGCGGTAGAAGCCGCCGGCGGTGACGCGCTTGATCCAGGCGTCGCTGGAGCGCGAGGTGCGGCGGGCGTTCACGACGCGCGCGCCCCGCTCCCAGTGGGCGAGCATCTCGGGGATGAGTTCCGGCGGGTCCTGCAGGTCGACATCGATCGGGATGCAGGCGTCGCCGCGGGCATGGTCGAGCCCGGCCGACAGCGCCGCCTCCTTGCCGAAGTTCCGCGACAGGTTGACGAGGCAGATGCGCTTGTCGCTCTGCATGCGGCTGCGGATCACGAACTCGGTGGCGTCGCGGCTCCCGTCGTTGACGAAGACGATCTCGCAGAGGTAGCCCGGCGCGA
>DAINOF010000212.1:0-5064 GCA_036735505.1 Paracoccaceae bacterium | reverse complement strand
GCGTCCTGCAGGACCGGGTGCTTCTTCCAGTTGTGCTCGTAGGCGCCCGACATGATCACCGCCCGCGCCATGAGGTCGGCGTCGTCGGTGACGAGGATGCCGCCCTCGCCCGCGTTCAGAAGCTTGTAGGACTGGAACGAAAAGCAGCCCATGCGCCCGATGGTGCCGATGGTCCGGCCGTGCCATGTCGTCCCGAGCGAATGGGCTGCGTCCTCGATGACCGGGATGCCGGTGGCGTCGGCCATCGTCATGATCGCGTCCATGTCCGAGGTATGGCCGCGCATGTGGCTGATGAGCACCGCATCGGCGCCTGCGAGCTTGGCGGCAAAGTCCCGAAGGTCGATCCGGTAGTCCTCGCCCACCTCGACGAGCACGGGCGTGCAGTCGGCATGGAGGACGGCGGAGGGAACGGCGGCGAAGGTGAAGGCCGGGACGAGCACGCGCGCCCCCCGCGGCAGGTCTAGCGCCTTCATCGACAGGAACAGCGCGGCCGAGCAGGAGGCGACGGCGAGCGCGTACTTCGCGCCGAGCAAATCGGCGAAGTCCCGTTCCAGCAGGGCCACCGGCGCGTCCGAGGGCGCGGTGTAGCGGAACAGGTCGCCGGTGGCGAGCAGCCGGTCGACCTCCGCACGGGCGGCGTCGGGGATGGGCTCTGCGTCGTAGGTGCTCGGGATGCGCGACATTTACGGCTTTCCTGAAAGTGGTTTTCGGGATGCCTATAGCAGCTTTGTGACGGTCATGCGACGGTTCTTCGCCTACCGCAGCGTCAGGACTGCGACTTCGGCCTCGGTCCGGAACCGGGCGACGACCTCGAGCGCATCGGCCGCGGGGACGAGCGCGGTGAGCGCGACGTCGGGCGCTTCCAGCGTCACGCGGATGCCGGTCTCGGCCTCGAGCCCGGCGAGCGCGGCCCCGAGCCGGTCGGTCGCCGCCGCGATCGGCGCGTCGAGCGGGAAGACGGCCGACCGGGCGACGAGGGCCGAGATCTGGTCGTTGAAGAGGGCCGACAGGGCCGACCACAGCTCGTTGTCCACCTGCCGGGTCAGCCCCACCTCCTCGAGCCCAACCGTGCGCCCGTCCGCCGACAGCACCGGCCGCGCCACGAGATAGGCCCAGCCCGAGGCGCTGAGCGCGCGCGCGCCGTGGCCGGCCGTGAAGCGCACGCCGAGGGCGAGACGCTCGCCCGACGGATAGACCGTGACCTCCGCGACGCTCAGCCGCACCTCGCCCGCCGGGGTGCGGCCGGTGAAGACGCGGCCCGCGAGCTGCCGGGTCAGTTCCGCTTCCAGCCGGTCGTAGCCGAGCCGCACCGGCAGGTTGATCTCGACGGCGCCGGCGCGGGCGTCGATCCGCTCGAGCGGGGGAAGCTCGAGCCGCCGAACCGTCGCGGGCGGCGGTCCGGAGCGCAACTCGGTCACGCCGTCGATCCGGATCGCCGCGGCGATGGCCTCGGCCCCGTGCTCGATGCCCGAGAATCCGGCGCCGGTGGGGCGCAGGAACAGATGCGCCGCATTCTCGCCCGCCTGCGGGATCGGCAGCGCGATGCCGACCTCGCGCCATTCGGCCGCGATCGCGTCGCGCACCATGGCGCAGGTCACCACCGCGTCGAGCGCCGCGACCCCCTGGTCGATCCGGCGCCGAAGCTCGAAGCCCGCCGGCCCGTCCACGTCGATCCAGACGCCGTCGACGATCTCGAACTCGGCGCGTTCGAGCCAGCGGAAGTCGCCCTCGGCCGTCAGGCGCGGACACCAGTCGCGGTCGAGATCGGCCGACACCCGCGCCACGGCCTCGATCGCGCCCCGGAAGCTCCGCGCATCGAAGCCGAGCGCGCGGGCGAGCTCGCCCGGCACGCCGGCGCGGCCCTCGACGGCGATCGGAAGGACGACCTCGACCCGGTCGCCCGTGCCGCGCACCGAAGGCCGCCCGGCCTTGCGCAGCGTCACGTCATAGTCGATGTCCTGGCAGAGCTGCCCCGACTGCGTGCCCGCGGCGTCACGCGCGGCCTGGCCCGCGAGATCGCCCAGAAGCCGGCCGATGTCGCCGCCGATCCGGCCCTGCACCTGGTCGCGCACCGTCGCGGCCGCGTCGACGCAGACCCGCTGCCGGCCGGCGATGCGGTGATCCTCGGGCATCGCGCGGTCGAGCGCCTCGGTCAGCGCGGCGGAGGGCAGGACGAAACGGACCGCAAGGCTCGACGCCGCCTCGGGGACCGAGGGCACGGTCGCGGACCGCGGGGGCGCCTCGGACAGGTCGCCGTCGCGCAGCGTCCCGCGGCCGAGGAAGACCGCGACCGCTGCGGCGAGCGCCAGCCCCGCCACGAGGAGAAAGAGGATCCTGCGCATCCTGTGTCCCTGCCTGCCGCCCCGCCGTCAGGGGACATCATGCCGCCCGGCGCGGCAAGGGGCGATGGAACGGCGCGCGGAGAGTTGCGCGCAGGGCCGGGCAGCCCCCATAACGGCCGGGCAGGTGAATCGGGACGCTTCCATGGCCGCAGCCGCCTTCGACGACGACCTTTTCGGCCTTCGCTTCGCGCGGAGCCGCGACGACCTCTTCGGCATGCTCGGGCGGCTCTACGGCGCGCATCCCGACTACCCGGCCTTCACCGAGGCGCTCGGCGCGGCGCTGAGGGAGGCCTGGCGCAAGCGGCCGCGCGACCTCAAGTGGCTGGACCTCCGGCGCGATCTGGAACCCGACTGGTTCCAGCGCCCCGGCATGGCGGGCTACGTCTTCTACATCGACCGCTTCGCGGGCGATCTGGCCGGGGTGCGGGAAAAGCTGCCCTACCTCAAGGACCTCGGCATCACCTACGTCCACTTCATGCCCTGCCTCATGCCGCGCCCCGGCGACAGCGACGGCGGCTATTCGGTGATGGACTACCGCCGGATCGACCCCGCCTTCGGCACGATGAAGGCGTTCGAGGCGGTCTGCCGCGACTTCCGCGAGGCGGGCATAAGCACCTGCGTCGACATGGTGCTGAACCACACCGCGAAGGAACACGCCTGGGCGAAGAAGGCGCGGGCCGGGGACCCGAAGTACCGCGACTACTACCTGGTCTTCGACGACGACCGCCTGCCGAAGGCCTACGAGGAGACGCTGGTCGAGGTCTTCCCGGAAAACGCGCCGGGCAGCTTCACCTACTACCCCGGGATGGGCCGCTGGGTCTGGACCACCTTCAACGAGCACCAGTGGGATCTCAACTGGGCGAACCCTTGGGTCTTTCTCGAGATGGTCGAGGTGATGCTGTATCTCTCGAACCGGGGGGTGGACGTGCTGCGCTTCGACGCGGTCGCCTTCATGTGGAAGCGGATGGGGACGAAGTGCCAGTCCGAGCCCGAGGTCCACATGATCCTCCATGCGCTCCGGGCCGCGAACCGGATCGTCGCGCCGTCGGTCATCCATCTCGAAGAGGCGATCGTCGGCCCGTCCGAGATGATCCCATATCTGGGCCGCGGCGAGCATTCGGGCAAGGAAGGCAACCTCGCCTATCACAACTCGCTCATGGTGCAGGTCTGGTCGGCGCTCGCCGCGCGCGACACCCGGCTGATGGCGCATGTGCTGCGCACCCACTTCCCGCCCGTGGTGCCGAACGCCACCTACGCCATCTACCTGCGCTGCCACGACGACATCGGCTGGGCGGTGACCGACGAGGACGCGGCCGCGGTCGGGCTGTCGGGCCCGGCGCACCGGGCCTTCCTGTCGGACTTCTACGAGGGCGTGTTCCCCGGGTCCTTCTCGCGCGGCGCGCTGTTCCAGGAGAACCCGGCGACCGGCGACAAACGCATCAGCGGAACCTGCGCCTCGCTCGCCGGGCTCGAGACGGCCGAGGTCGAGGGCGACGCCGCCGCCATCGACCGCGCCGTCGACCGCATCCTGATGGGACACGCGCTGATCGCGAGCTTCGGGGGCATTCCCCTGATCTACATGGGCGACGAGATCGCGCTTCTGAACGACCATTCCTATCTCTCGAACCCCGACCACGCCCATGACAGCCGCTGGATCCACCGGCCGCGCATGGACTGGGACCGGGTGGCGGGGCTCGGCCGGGGCGACACGCCGGCCGCGCGGGTCCACGCGGGGGTCCGCCGCATCCTCGCGCGGCGGGCGGCGGTGCCGGCCTTCCACGGCGGCTATCCGACCGTGATCCTCGAGCCCGGCGACGCGCGCGTCTTCGCCTTCTCGCGGCAGGCGCCCTTCGGGACGGTACTGTGCCTCTTCAACTTCTCGGAAGCCTGGACCGGCGTGCCGGCCGCGTGGTGCCGCGCCGAGGGCGTCGCGGAGTTCCTCGACCTGCTGTCCGAACGCCCCGTGGCGACCGATGCGGGCCATGTGGCCTTGCCGCCCTTCGCGCGGGTGTGGCTGCGCTGACCGGCGCCGAACAACCTTGTCGGCCCGAAGCGGCTCAGCGCATCTCGAGCCGCACCGCGCCGCGGAAGACCCGCGCCTCCCAGGCCGCCGCCACGAGATCCGCCACGCCCCGCATCCGGTCGAGCCGGGGGGCGAGCGGATTGGCCGGCGCGTGCCCCGCGACGAGGCCGAGGAAGTCGCGCATCGCCTCGAGGAACATCGCGTTCCGCTCGAAGGCGAACCGCCGCACCGTCCCGCCGATCTCGAGCGACGGCGCGAGGAAGTCGATTTCGGCCGCGCCGCCGAGCGCCCGCACCGCCCCGCGCCTGAGGCTCGCGGGCGCGAGATAGTCCATCGCCACCGTCCCCACCGGCCCGTCCGCGCGCCCGAGCGTCACCTGCGTGGCGAAGTCGACCCCGGGGAAATCCGCATGGCCGAGGCTTTCAACCCCGAGCACCGCAAGGCCCGGGAACAGAAGCGCCGCCATGTCGATCTCATGGCAGAGGTCCAGAAGCACGCCGCCGCCCTCGGCCCGCGCCGCATAGCTGTCGGCAAAGCGCCAGTCCGCGCGCCACTGCCGCACGTCGTGGCCGATCTCGAAGCGGAAGCGGTAGGCGTCGGACCAGTCGGCCTCGGCCAGCGCGCGCAGGGCCGGGTGGTAGCGCATCATGAAGCCGAGCATGCTCCGCTCGGCCACGGGACCGAGCGCCGCCGAGACCG
>DAINOF010000211.1:0-5119 GCA_036735505.1 Paracoccaceae bacterium | reverse complement strand
CGGGTCCCGAGACCCGCCACCGGAAACACCGCCTTCGTCACCTTGCGCTGCATCTTTGTCCCGCCTCCTGCGGTGCGGACCGAAGCCCGCGACGCCCCTTCCCGGGGCAAGTGTCTCCGATCCGCCCCGGATCTGCAACTCGGTCCCGCGGCGGGCCGGCGTCAACCCGCCGCGGGAACGAGCCGAACGCCGGGCGCGTAGGCGATGAAGAAGGGGTTCTCGAAACCGGGCTTGCCGTAGCGGAGCGGCTGGTGGTCGTCGAAGCGCACCACTTCGCCGCCCGCGCCCGCGAGCACCGCATGTCCCGCCGCCGTGTCCCATTCCATGGTCCGCCCGAGGCGGGGATAAAGGTCGGCCTCGCCGGTCGCCACGAGGCAGAACTTGAGCGAGGAGCCCGCGCTCTTGATGTCAGAGGCCGCATAGCCCGAAATGTAGGCGTCGGTTTCCGCGTCGCGGTGCGACTTCGAGGCGACGATCCTGAGCGCCCGGTTGTCGGGGATCGCGACGCCTATCGGGCGGAGCGGGCCCGGGACGTCGGGATCGAAGGGGCCCGTCTCTTCGACCGAGCGGCCCTCGGCGTCGGTGAAGAACAGCCGCGCCTTGGCGGGCGCGTAGACCACGCCGCGCACGGGCACCCCGTCCTCGACAAGGGCGATGTTCACGGTGAAGTCGCCGCGGCGCTGGATGAACTCCTTGGTCCCGTCGAGCGGATCGACGATGAGGAAGGTCGCCCCCTTGTCGCCATGCGTCGCAGCCTGTTCCTCGGTGACGAGCGCGACCTCGGGGAAGGCCTGCCGCAGCCCGGCGGAGATCAGCGCATCGGCCGCTTCGTCCGCCGCCGTCACCGGGCTTGCGTCGGCCTTGCTCCGGGCGGCGAGGTCGTCGCTGCCGTAGAACTCGAGGATGCGCGCGCCGGCCTCGAGGGCGAGGTGCCGCGCGACCTCAACGAACCGGTGGTAATCCATTCTTCGCCTGCTCCGTCGCCGCCGATTGATAAGAGACGCGCATCCCTTATGATGCGGCGGAAACCGGACGGCAAGGAAACCGCGGCAGAAGTCCGCTCATCTTGGCAGGGCGCAGGCGACATGTTCGAAAGGAAAGCATCGACCGGGCCGGTATCGGCGACGCTCGCCCTTTTCGAACTCGTCTTCCACTGCGCGGCGCACCATGTCCGCAAGCAGCACCAGAACGCCGTGATCGCGATCCTGACGTCGATTCTCCAGTCGGTCGCGACGGTCGCCGTCTTCTACGTGATGTTCTCGATCCTCGGCCTGCGCGGCACCGCGATCCGGGGCGACTTCCTGCTCTACATCATGTCGGGCGTGTTCATGTTCTTCACGCATGTGAAGGCGATCGGCGCCGTCTACGGGTCGGAGGGGCCGGCATCGCCCATCATGCAGCACCTGCCCATGACGACGGCGATCGCCATCGCCTCGGCGGCGCTTTCGGCGCTTTACGTGCAGGTGCTCACCGTTGTGGTGATCCTGTCGGTCTACCACCTCGGCTGGGGCAACGTGACGATCCATGATCCCGCGGGCGCGGTCGGCATGCTGCTTCTGGCGTGGTTCTCGGGCGTCGCCATCGGGATGCTGTTCCTCGGGCTGAAGCCCTGGTCGCCGGCCCTCGCGAACATCCTCCAGATGCTCTTCACCCGGGCCAACATGATCGCCTCGGGCAAGATGTTCGTCGCCAACGCGATGCCGGGCTACATGCTGGCGCTGTTCATGTGGAACCCGCTGTTCCACATCATCGACCAGGCGCGCGGCTTCATCTTCATCAACTACAACCCGCACCACACCTCGGTCGAGTATCCGATCTACGCCTCGCTCGGCATCCTGATGGTGGGGCTGATGGGAGAGTTCTACACCCGCAAGCACGCTTCGGCGAGCTGGAGCGCGCGGCGATGATCCGCGCCGCCGCTGTCCTCTGGGCGCTTTTCGCGCTGCCCGCGGCCGCGACGCAGGATGGCTGGCCCGCGCTTCACGACGTGACCGGGGTCGCGGCGGACGACGTGCTGAACCTGCGCGCCGCGCCCGACGCTTCGGCACCCGTCATCGGCCGGCTCGCCCCCGACGCGACGGGGATCGAGGTGATCCGCCCCACCGGGGACCTCGGCTGGGGGCTCGTGAACACGGGCGAGGGCACCGGCTGGGTGTCGCTGCGCTTCCTCGAGCGGCGGCCCGGCCAGTGGGACGGCGCCTTCCCCGAGATCGCCGCCTGCTTCGGGACCGAGCCGTTCTGGAGCCTGCGGCGCGATGGCGACGCGCTTGTCTTCGAAACGCCTGACGCCGCCCCGCGCGACCACGCGATCACGGTCCGGTCCGGTTCGGCCAACCGGCGCGACAGCTTCCACCTGATGGCCGAGGGTCCCGACGAACCCGCCGTCGCGATCTTCCAGACCCGGGCCTGTTCGGACGGCATGTCCGACCGGGAATACGGGATCGGCATCGAGCTTCTGCTCGGCACCGGACCCGGGACGCGGCATCTCTCGGGCTGCTGCACGCTTGCCGCTCAGTAGACGACCCGTAGCGTCAGGTTGAGGCGTCCGGGCGCGCCGAGAAGCGTCGAGCTGCCCGCGCGCACCCGGTCGATCCCGTGGAACGCGAGGCGCGCGGGGCCTTCGAGCACCGCCACGTCGCCGGACCTGAGCCAGACGCTCGCCGTCGGGTCGCCGCGCTCGGGCCCGCCGATCCGGAAGAGGGCATCGTCGCCGAGCGAGACCGAGACGACGGGCCAAGCGAAATCCGCCTCGTCCCGGTCCTGGTGCAGCCCCATGCGCGCGCCGGGGTGGTAGAAGTTGACGAGGCAGCAGTCGGGGTCGCGGTCGAGCCCCGTCACCTCGCGCCAGAGCGCCAGCACACGGGCGGGGATCGGCGGCCAGGGAACCCCGGACGGATGGCGGGCCTCGTAGCGGTAGCCGCGGCGGTCCGAGACCCAGCCGCACCGGCCGGCCGAGGTCATCCGGACGCTCATCTCCTTGCCGCGGCGGGTCACCGGGCGGAAGAACGGCGCTGCAGCCGCGACCGCGCGCAGATCGGCGGCGAGCGCCTCCTGATCGGCCCGGGACATGAGCGCCGGATGAAGGCGCACTCCCTTCACGACAAGCGTCTCGCGCCCTGCCTCGTCCATGCGACGCTCCCTTCTGATCTTGATCGGCTTTTCCGGATCACACGCTTCCTGCCGCGCTTGCAGGGCCAAAACCCCACCCCTATATACCGCCCGAACCGCCGTCCGGAACCGCAGGTCGGCGAACTCCGGGATCGGACGGGGGCGCCTCCACGGGTCCTTGTCCAGCACATCGCCAAAGAGAGGACGAACATGGCCAAAGTCATCGGGATCGACCTTGGAACCACCAACAGCTGCATCGCCATCATGGATGGATCGCAGCCGCGCGTGATCGAGAACTCGGAAGGGGCGCGCACGACGCCCTCGATCGTCGCGTTCACCGAAAGCGAACGGCTCGTGGGCCAGCCGGCCAAGCGGCAGGCGGTCACGAACCCCGAGAACACGGTCTTCGCCGTCAAGCGGCTGATCGGCCGCCGGCTCGGCGATGCCGAGGTCGAGAAGGACAAGAAGCTTGTCCCCTACAACATCACCGATGGCGGCAACGGCGACGCCTGGGTCGAGGTGCGCGGCGAGAAGTACTCGCCCAGCCAGGTGTCGGCCTTCATCCTCCAGAAGATGAAGGAGACGGCGGAAAGCTATCTCGGCGAGAAGGTGGACCAGGCCGTCATCACGGTCCCCGCCTACTTCAACGACGCCCAGCGTCAGGCGACGAAGGACGCCGGCAAGATCGCCGGTCTCGAGGTGCTGCGGATCATCAACGAACCGACGGCGGCCGCGCTGGCCTACGGGCTCGACAAGAAGGATTCGAAGACCATCGCCGTCTATGACCTTGGCGGCGGCACCTTCGACATTACCATCCTCGAGATCGACGACGGGCTCTTCGAGGTGAAGTCCACCAACGGGGACACGTTCCTCGGCGGCGAAGACTTTGACATGCGGATCGTCACCTACCTGGCCGACGAGTTCAAGAAGGAGCACGGGGTCGACCTGACGCTCGACAAGATGGCGCTCCAGCGGCTCAAGGAAGCGGCGGAAAAGGCCAAGATCGAGCTGTCTTCGTCCAGCCAGACCGAGATCAACCAGCCGTTCATCTCGATGGACCGCAACACCGGCCAGCCGCTTCACATGGTGATGAAGCTGACCCGGGCGAAGCTAGAAAGCCTTGTCGGCGACCTGATCAAGAAGTCGATCAAGCCGTGCCAGGCCGCGCTCAAGGATGCGGGCCTGTCGGTCGGCGACATCGACGAGGTCGTCCTTGTCGGCGGCATGACGCGGATGCCCAAGGTCGTCGAGGAAGTGACCAAGTTCTTCGGCAAGGAACCGCACAAGGGCGTCAACCCCGACGAGGTCGTGGCGCTTGGCGCGGCGATCCAGGCGGGCGTGCTGCAGGGCGACGTGAAGGACGTTGTGCTGCTCGACGTGACGCCGCTGAGCCTTGGCATCGAGACGCTGGGGGGCGTGTTTACCCGGCTCATCGACCGCAACACCACGATCCCGACCAAGAAGAGCCAGATCTTCTCGACGGCCGAGGACAACCAGAACGCCGTGACGATCCGGGTCTTCCAGGGCGAGCGCGAGATGGCGGCGGACAACAAGCTGCTCGGCCAGTTCAACCTCGAGCAGATCCCCCCGGCCCCGCGCGGCGTGCCGCAGATCGAGGTGACCTTCGACATCGACGCGAACGGCATCGTGTCCGTCAGCGCGAAGGACAAGGGCACGAACAAGGAGCAGAAGATCACCATCCAGGCCTCGGGCGGGCTTACCGACGAGGACATCGAGCGGATGGTGCGCGACGCCGAGGAGAACGCCGAGTCCGACAAGAAGCGCCGCGAGCTCGTCGAGGCGAAGAACCAGGCCGAGAGCCTCATCCACTCGACCGAGAAATCCGTCGAGGAGCATGGCGACAAGGTCGACCCGACCACGGTCGAGGCGATCGAGCTGGCCATCGCCGCGCTCAAGGACCAGCTCGAGGGCGAGGACGCAGGCAAGATCCGCTCGGGCATCCAGAACGTGACCGAGGCCGCGATGAAGCTGGGCGAGGCCATCTACAAGG
>DAINOF010000210.1:0-5219 GCA_036735505.1 Paracoccaceae bacterium | reverse complement strand
TCGACGTCATCGACGAGGCCGGCGCGGCGCAGCATCTCGTGGCGGAATCGAAGCGGCGGAAGACCATCGGCGCCAAGGAGATCGAGGCGGTCGTCGCCAAGATCGCCCGCATCCCGCCGAAGGCCGTGTCGAAGGACGATGCCGCGGTGCTCAAGGACCTCGAGGGCACGCTGAAGCGTGTCGTCTTCGGCCAGAACGCGGCCATCGAGGCGCTCGCGGCCTCGATCAAGCTCGCCCGCGCCGGCCTGCGCGAGCCCGAGAAGCCCATCGGCAACTACCTCTTCGCCGGCCCCACCGGCGTCGGCAAGACAGAGGTGGCCAAGCAGCTGGCCTCCATCCTCGGCGTGGAGCTCCTGCGCTTCGACATGTCGGAATACATGGAGAAGCACGCGGTCTCGCGCCTCATCGGCGCGCCTCCGGGCTACGTGGGCTTCGATCAGGGCGGGCTCCTGACCGACGGCGTCGACCAGCACCCGCACTCGGTGCTGCTGCTCGACGAGATCGAGAAGGCGCATCCGGATGTCTACAACATCCTTCTCCAGGTCATGGACCATGGGAAGCTGACCGACCACAACGGCCGGCAGGTCGACTTCCGGAACGTCATCCTGATCATGACGTCGAACGCGGGCGCGGCCGACATGGCCAAGGCGGCGATCGGCTTCGGGCGCGAGCGGCGCGAGGGCGAGGATACGGCCGCGATCGAGCGGACCTTCACGCCCGAGTTCCGCAACCGTCTGGACGCCGTCATCTCCTTCGCGCCGCTCGGGCGCGAGATCATCGTCCAGGTGGTCGAGAAGTTCGTGCTCCAGCTCGAGGCGCAGCTTCTGGATCGCAACGTGACCATCGAACTGTCAGAGGCGGCGGCCGCCTGGCTGGGCGAGAAGGGCTATGACGACAAGATGGGCGCGCGTCCGCTGGCCCGCGTGATCCAGGAAGAGATCAAGAAACCGCTGGCGGAAGAGCTGCTGTTCGGCAGGCTCGCCAAGGGCGGCGTCGTCAAGGTGGGCGTCAAGGACGGCAAGCTCGACCTCGACATCCAGCCGCCCGAGACGCGGCGGCTCCAGTCGAAGAAGCCGCCTCTCCTGACCGCGGACTGACCGATCCGGCCATCCCCCCAAACGCCCGCCCCTCCGGCGGGCGTTTCCTATTCCGGCCAGGCGAGGTCGGGGCCGGTGCGGAAGTAGGACACGTTGTTCGTGAACACGCTGTCGGGGTCAAGCCGGATGAGCCGCCCCTCGGGGTCGTCGATCCGCGCGACCCGGGCGAGGAACCACGCGTTCCAACGCGCCTCGTCGGGCCCGAGATACTTCGCGAGAAGCCGCCGGAACCGCGGCGCGGCCATGGGTTCGACCGTCGCCCGCCCGCGCAGGCCCAGATGGGCGAGGATGCCGCGCCCATTGTCGTAATGCACGATCTCGACGGCGCAGCGCGGATCTCGGGCGAGCCGCCGGACCGAATTCGACGCCGCGTCGCCCAGCATCCAGAGCGCCCCGTCCTCCCACAGGAACCACACCGGCGCGTTGCGAGGGCCGTCGTCCGAAACGGTCGCGAGATTGGCCATGAGAGGCAGGCCGAGAAGGGCGTCGGGGTCGAACGGAAACCCCACCTCAGCGCTCGGTGAGCTTGAGCTCGATCCGCCGGTTCTGCGCGCGGGCCTCGGCCGTGTCCGCGGGGTTCACCGGGCGGTATTCGCCAAAGCCCGTGGCCGCGAGCCGCTCGGGCGGGAAGCCCAGCTGGTTCACCATGAATCGCACGACCGACAGGGCGCGCGCCTGGCTCAGTTCCCAGTTGTCGGCATAGATGCCGCCCGAGATCGGGATGCTATCGGTGTGGCCGTCGACGCGAAGGATCCAGTCGATACCTTCGGGGATCCGGCCCGACACGTCCGTGAGGATCTGCGCCACCTGTCCGATCTGCGCGCGCCCCTCGGGCAGAAGATCGGCCGATCCGCTGGGGAACAGGACCTCGGACGAGAACAGGAACCGGTCGCCGACGACCTGGACCCCCTCGATGTCGCCCAGCACCGCGCGCAGCGCCCCGAAGAATTCGGACCGGGCGCCTTCGAGCGTCTGCGTCTCGGCCTCGAGCCGCGCCCTCTCGGCCGCCTCCAGATCGGCGCGGCGGCGCTGTTCGGCCGCGGCACGGGCCAGCGCCGCGTTCAGCCGCGAGCCGAGCGCCTCGAGCTGGATCTGCGACGCCGAGTCCCGCTCGCTGGCCTCGTCAAGAAGCGATTCGAGCGAGCCGAGTTGCGCGCGCAATGCCGCCACCTGCTCATTGAGCGCCTGCAGGCGGCGCTGACTTTCGTCCGACAGCGCGCGCTCGTCGGCCAGTTCCGCGTTCGCGGTCGCAAGCAGCGCCGCGCGGCGCTCGGCCTCGGTGAGCACCTGCGTGGCCTCGGCCTCGGCCGCTTCCCGCGCGGCCAGCGCATCGGCGAGGCGCCGGCGAAGCTCGGCCTCGTCTCCGACGGCCTCGCGCAGGTCGGCCACCTCCGCACGTACGGCCTCGAGCGCGGCCGCACCTTCCTCGCCCGCCGCGAGCGCTGCGGCGAGCCGCTCGGTCAGGTCCGCCTCGGCGGTGCGGGCGGCGGCGAGCATGGTCAGGGTCTCTTCGGCCCAGCGCCGCTGTTCCTCGAGCGCCAGCGTCATCGCGGTCAGCTCGGCATCGGCGTTCTGGAGCCGCGCGCGCAGCGCCTCGGCCGCGGCAGCCTCGGCAAGGCGCGCCGCCTCTCCCGCGCTCAGCGTCGCCTCGGTATCGACGAGCCGGCGGCGAAGCTCCTCGGCGGCGGCGATCTCGGCCAGCCGCGCCGCGTCGGCGGCGCTCGCCCTTTCGGTCGCCTGGGCCGCATCGTCCTCGGCCGCCTGGAGCGCACCCAGCGCCTCGGCAAGCGAGGTCTCGCGGTCGGACACCCGCGTGCGCAGGTCGGCGATCAGCGCCTGAAGCGCGTCGCGGCGGGCCGCGTCGAGCCGCGCGGCCTCGGCCTGTGCGTCGATCTCGTCGCGGGCCTGCGCGACGGCCAGCTGAAGCGCCTCCTGCTCCGACACCAGCCGGTCGCGCTCGCCCTCGAGCGCGCCGACCTCGGCCCGCGCATCGTCACGCTCGGACAACAGCGTCGCCACCTGCGCCTCGAAGGACGTGATGCGGGCATCCCGTTCGGCCAGTTCCGTCTCCTGGCTGGCCACCTGCCCCTGCAGCGCGGCGATGAGGGCGGACTGCTGCTCGGCCGTGCTGCGCGCGTCGTCGAGCGTCGCCGACAGTGCCGCCGTCTCGTCCTCGAGCCGTGCGACGCTCTGCTGTTCGAGCCCGAGGGCGAGCGCGAGGCTGTTCACCTCGGCCGCCAGCGCGTCAAGCTCGGTCTCCTGTCCGGTGATGGTCTCGCGCAGGACGAACTGGACGATCATGAAGATCGTGAGAACGAACATCAGCACCAGAAGAAGCGCCGTCATCGCATCGACGAAGCCGGGCCAGATCGAGGCGGAGACCCGGTTGGCGCCGCGCCGCGAGAGCGCCATCTAGCCGCTCCGGCGCGCGGTCGCCGGCGGCGCGTCCTTGCCGATCTGGCGCACGGCGCGGGTCAGCTGGGCGAGGTCCGACCGAAGGTCGGCGATGGACTCCTGCCGTCCCGCCGACATCTCCTCGAGAATGCGCAGTAGCTGCACGTCCATCGACCGCAGGCGCATCCGGCTTTCGGCGTCGGTGCCCGAAATGCCGCCGTCGCTGCCCCGCTGCTGTTCCAGAAGCTCGGCGATCCGCGCCTGCGTCTCGGCGATGCGGGTCAGCATGGTGCCCGTGTCGTCGTCATCGGCCATGCGGACGACCAGCGCCTCGACCGCGCCGGTCAGCCGGCCGATGCGGTCGTCCATCATCGCGCGGCTCGCCTCCGACGCCTCGAAGAGCTCGCGCAGGCCGGTCATCTGCTCGGCCATGTGGTCGATGCCGCTCATCGCGATCTGGTCCGAGCCGCCGTCGCCGTCCGAGGCATAGCCGAGCCGCGTGATGGTCGACAGCCATTCCTCGAGCTCGCGGTAGAAGCGGTTCTGCCCGTGGCTCGCGAAAAGCTCCAGAAGCCCCACGACAAGCGATCCGGCGAGGCCGAGGAGCGAGGAGGAAAACGCGACGCCCATGCCGCCCAGCTGCGCCTCGAGCCCGGTCATGAGCCGCTGGAAGACCGCCATCCCTTCTTCGTCTCCCTGCGGGGCAAGGCTGCGGATCGTGTCGACGACAGCGGGGACGGTCGTGGCGAGGCCGTAGAAGGTTCCCAGAAGACCGAGGAAGATCAGAAGGTTGGTGATGTAGCGCGTGATGTCGCGCTCTTCGTCGATCCGGGTCGCGACGCTGTCGAGGATCGAACGGGAGGAGCCCGCGCTGATCTGCATCCGCTTGCCGCGGCTGCGCAGGAGCGAGGCGAGCGGCGCGAGGAGGCGCGGCGCGCGGGTGATCTTGTGGCCGGGGCGGTCTGTCGCGAAGCCCTCGATCCAGCTGACCGAGCTCATCATCTGGAAGACCTGCCAGAAGGTGGCGAGGACCCCCAGGACGAACACGAAGGCGATGAAGCCATTGAGCCATAGGTTGGCGAGGAAGACCGGCGCCACCTGCGGAAAGGCGAGGTAGGCGCCTGCGCCGACGAGGCCGAGCACGATCAGCATGGAGACGATCTGGCGCACCGGCTGCGAAAATTGCGGCTCGGCCTCGCGATCGGAGATGCCCATCCGGGACCTGTCCTGACGCAGTTGTGGTTGCGCGGCACGATAGGCGCTGCCGTGCGGCGTGCCAACAGGCCTTTCAGGAAGTCAGGGCCCGGACGCGCCTAGAAAGCCACACAAGTTCGGGATCGTGGATGCCAAGCTCGGTCAGATGCGCGACCGTGTTCCAGAGGTATTCGGTATTCGGCCCCCGTCCGCCGACGGCGGTCGCGATGATCCGCGCCTGCGTCTCGAGGTCGAGCCCGCCGCAGTACTGGACGTGGCCGGTATCCACCACATAGGCCAGCGCCGGGACCTGCCGGCCGTCGTCGAGGAAGACGTCGTGCGTCTGCTCCAGATAGGCCGAGGAGATCAGTTCCCGTTCGCGGAGGTACTGCAGCGTCCCGCCCTCTTCGCCCTCGGGCACGCGGTAGGCGACGCCGTGGCACACCGCGGCGGAATGCGGATCGAGCGCGAGCACGAGGCCGGGCGCCTCGGCCGTGCCGCGGTGGTGGACCGAGCGCATGCAGAAGGTACGCG
>DAINOF010000209.1:0-5291 GCA_036735505.1 Paracoccaceae bacterium | reverse complement strand
TCCGGCACGCCGCCCATCTCGCGGATGCCGCCGAGCGAGGCCTGCAGCTTCTGCTGGTCGCGCTCCATCCCGAGGCGTTCCTTCTTGGTCAGCCCCTCGGCGCCCTGCGCCATAAGCTCGTCGATCTCCTTCAGCCGGGCGATCGATTGCGAGACGGTCTTCCAGTTCGTGAGCGTGCCGCCGAGCCAGCGGTGGTTCATGTAGTACTGCGCGCATTTCTCGGCCGCGTCCGCGACCGGCTTCTGCGCCTGCCGCTTGGTGCCGACAAACAGGATGCGGCCGTTCTTGGCCACGGTGTCGCGCACGACCTTGAGCGCCGCGTCGAGCAGCGGCACGGTCTGCGTGAGGTCGATGATGTGGATGCCGTTGCGGTCGCCGTAGATGTACGGGGCCATCCGCGGGTTCCAGCGCTGGGTCTGGTGGCCGAAGTGAACGCCAGCCTCGAGCAGCTGACGCATGGAGAATTCGGGGAGCGCCATGTCCATTTTCCTTTCCGGTTTGCGCCTCGGCAGGGCGTAGAGGTTGCCCTCAACCGGAGGACCGGGCGGGATGTCTCCCCGCACGGCCCAAGCCCTGCCTGTGAAGTGAACGCGCGCTTACAGCATGGGTCGGGCCTTGGCAAGGGGAACAGAGGCGCCCTGCCCCGGTTGACCGCCGACGCCGGAAAGGAACAGGTCCATGCCGAACCCCGGACTGCCGATCATCGACGAGACGGTGAGCACGACCAACGCCTGGCTGAACGAGATCGCCCGGCGCACCGGAACCGGCCACCGCGACGCCTTTCACGTCCTGCGCGCGGGCCTCCATGCGCTGCGCGACCGGCTGACGGCGGACGAGGCGGTGCATCTCGGCCAGCAGCTGCCGACGCTCATCCGCGGCATCTACTTCGAGAACTGGCGCCCGGCCGCGACGCCGGTGCTCGACCGCTCGCTCGACGCCTGGCTCGCGACGCTCGAGGGGCATCTCCTGGCTGCGAACGCCGACGCCGTGCCGCCCGGCGACGCGGCAGGGGCTCTCTTCGGCGTGCTGAAGCAGCATATCGACGACGGCGCATGCCGCCATCTTCAGGCGCAGCTTCCGGGCGAGGTGGCCGATCTCCTGAAGGCCGCCTGAGCCCTCGCGGCCCCTTGCCAGCGCCTGCGGCGCGGGGCAACAAGCCGGGCATGACGCCCGCGCCCGACATCCTCTGCATCGGCTCGGTCCTGTGGGACGTGATCGGCCGCGCGCCCTCGGTGATGCGGGTGGGCTCGGACGTGCCCGGGCGGATCACGCGGGCGCCGGGCGGGGTCGCGATGAACATCGCCATGACGCTGCGCCGGTTCGGGCTGACCCCGGCCCTGCTGACCGCGATCGGGCGGGACGAGGAAGGGACCGAGCTTCTGGCCGCCTGCCGCCGCATGGGGCTTGTCACCGACCATGTCTATGTCTCCGACGACCTGCCCACCGACCGCTACATGGCGGTCGAGGGGGCGAACGGCCTGATCGCCGCGGTGGCCGACGCCCATTCGCTGGAAGCCGCGGGCGACAAGATCCTGCGCCCGCTGGCCGACGGCCGGCTCGGGTCGGCCGCGGCGCCCTATCGCGGTACCGTCGCGCTCGACGGCAACCTGACCGAGGCGCTCCTGGCCGGGATCGCCATGAGCCCGCTCTTCGCGCGCGCCGACCTGCGGGTGGCGCCGGCCTCGCCCGGCAAGGCCGAACGCCTGTCGCCGCTCCTCACCTGCCCGAGAGCCACGCTCTACGTGAACCTCGAGGAGGCGGGGCTTCTCGCGAGGACGCGCTTTGCCTCCGCGGCAGAAGCGGCGCTCGCGCTCGTCGCGCGCGGGGCGGCGCGGGTCCTTGTCACCGACGGGGGGCGGGAGGCGGCCGAGGCGGGGCCGGACGGGCTCCGCACCGCCCTGCCCCCCGAAGTGCTCGTGACGCGCGTGACCGGCGCGGGCGACACCTTCCTCGCCGCCCATATCGCGGCCGAGCGGCGCGGCCTCGCGGGCGCCGCCGCCCTTGACGCGGCGCTGCGTGCGGCGGCAGATCACGTGTCCGGAGAGGTCGACGCATGACCCTGTCGCCGGTCCTGTCCGCCGAGGTCGCGGCGGCGCGCGCCGCGGGGCGGGCCCTTGTGGCGCTCGAATCGACGATCATTACCCATGGCATGCCCTGGCCGCGCAACCTCGAGACGGCGCGCGCGGTCGAGGACGCGGTGCGCGCCGCGGGCGCGGTGCCGGCCACCATCGCGGTGATCGACGGCCGGCTTCACGCAGGGCTCGACGGCCCGGCGCTCGAGGCGCTGGCGCGGGCGACGGGCGTGGCCAAGCTGTCGCGCGCCGACATCGCCGCCTGCCTCGCAACCGGCGGCACCGGCGCCACCACCGTCGCCGCGACCATGATCGCGGCCCGTCTGGCCGGGATCGAGGTCTTCGCCACCGGCGGCATCGGCGGCGTTCACCGCGGGGCCGAGACGAGCCTCGACATCTCGGCCGACCTCCACGAGCTTGCCCGCACCCCGGTCACCGTGGTCGCGGCCGGCGCCAAGGCGATCCTCGACCTGCCGAAGACGCTCGAGGTGCTGGAAACGCTCGGCGTGCCGGTGATCGCCGTGGGGCAGGACGACTTCCCCGCCTTCTGGTCGCGCGGCTCGGGCCTGCCTGCGCCCCTCCGGATCGACGCCCCCGCCGCGATCGCCCGCGCCCACCGGATGCGCGCCGCGCTGGGGCTCGAGGGCGGCCAGCTGATCGCCAACCCGATCCCGCCCGAGGCCGAGATCCCCCGCGCCGCACTCGCGCCGATCATCGAGCGCGCCATCGCGGACGCCGAAGCCGCCCGGGTCGCGGCCAAGGCGGTCACGCCCTTCCTCCTCGCGCGGATCTTCGCTCTGACCGCCGGCCGCTCGCTCGACGCCAACATCGCGCTCGTCCTGAACAACGCGCGCCTCGCGGCCGCGATTGCCCGGGAACTGGCGGAACTTCCTCCCGCGACCTGACGTGCCGACGACGGATATTGTTGCGCCGCGACAGGTCGCATACATCTGACCGAGTCCGAACGAGTGCCGAGATGTCCAGGAAGCCACGTCCATCCAACCAGAAGGAACCGAAGCGCCGCGGAAAGATCCTCGGGCCGCTCCGCGCGAGTTTCCTGACCGGCCTTGTCGTCATCGCGCCCATCGGCCTCACGGTCTGGCTGATCTGGACGGTCGTCGGCTGGATCGACGGCTGGGTCCTGCCGCTCGTCCCCGCCCGGTTCCTGCCCGAGCAGTACATCGGCATCAACCTGCGCGGCGTCGGCGTGATCTTCTTCCTCGCCTTCACCGTCGTCATCGGCTGGGTCGCCAAGGGCTTCATCGGCCGGTCGCTGATCCGCTGGGGCGAAAGCCTGGTCGACCGCCTGCCGCTCGTCCGCTCGGTCTACGGCGGCGTCAAGCAGATCGCCGAGACCGTCTTCGCCCAGACAGAATCGACCTTCGACAAGGCCTGCCTGATCCAGTATCCCCGGCCGGGCGTCTGGGCGATCGCCTTCGTGTCGACGCGGGCGAAGGGCGAGATCGCGCGCAAGCTGCCGATGTCGGAAGAGGCCGTCGCCGTCTTCATGCCGACGACGCCGAACCCGACCTCGGGCTTTCTGATGTTCGTTGCGCGCAAGGACATCATCGAGCTCGACCTTTCGATCGAGGAGGCGGCGAAGCTCGTGATCTCGGCCGGTCTCGTCTACCCCCCGGGGCAGGAGGCCGCCGATCTCAAGCCCGTCGTGCTCGATCGCGCCGACATGGTTCGTGACAGCCGCGTGAACCAGCGATAACCTGCAGTTGATCGCGGCACGGGACGCCGTGAAATCCTTTTGGGGGAACGAAGATGTCCAGACCACGCATGATCGCGTCCGCGGCAGCGGCGCTTGCCCTTGCGGCCGCCCCGGCCCAGGCCGGAGGCTTCGCCGAGCCGCTGATGGAGCCCGAGGTCATCGTCGCCGAGACGGCGGCGACCTCGGCCGGCGGGATCTGGGTGCCGCTGATCCTTCTCGCCCTCATCGCCGCGCTCGCCAGCAGCGGCGGCGGCGGTGGCGGTGTCGTGCCGCCGATCGCCTGCTGCCCGGCCTGAGGCCGGCCGGGCCCTGACGGGCCTCAGCCGAACATTGCCTCGAAATTGACGGTGCTCGCCGATCCGATCTTCGTGCGGTTCTCGGCAAGGAACCGGTCGGCCGCGGCGCGCCCGGCCGACTTCAGCCGGTCGAGCACCAGGGGCGTCGGCACGAGCTTGGTCGCCACCGAAAGCTCGCGCATCAGCGCGTCGTCGGCAATCATGTGGACGTTCACGTCCTTCATGGCGCCGGCCGGGATCCGCCCTTCGCCGATCAGCTCCTTCACGAAGCGGATCGCGCGTAGTTCGCGCAGGAGCGACGAGTTGAAGCTGATCTCGTTGATCCGGTTCTGGATGTCGTGCGCCGAAACGGGCACGTCCGGCCGGTAGAGCGGGTTGATGTTCACGATGACGATGTCGTCGGGCAGCGCGGGCTTGAACAGCGGGAACAGCGCCGGATTGCCGGTATAGCCGCCGTCCCAGAACGCCTCGACCGCGCCCGTGCGGGCGTCGTGGATCTCGACCGCCTGGAAGATCGTCGGAAGGCAGGCGCTCGCAAGGATGACCTCGGTCGAGATCTCCTCGTACTGGAACACCCGGATCTTGCCGGTCCGGACGTTGGTGGCCGAGATGTAGAGCGCCGGATCGGCATGGGCGCAGACCCGGTCGAAGTCGAAGCGCGCCACGATCCGCTCGAGCGGGTTGCGGTAGAAGGGGCCGTAGCTGTAGGGGGAGAAGACGCGCGAAAAGGTCTCGGCCAGCGCGAAGGGGACCGAGCGCTGGATCGCGTTCGAGACCATCCCGGGCGCGGGCAGAAGCGCCTGCATCCAGTGGGTCAGGCGCAGGTCCTGGACCGCGCCGACCTGGCTCCAGAGCCAGTCGAGGTTCTCGCGCGCGCCCTGCCGCCCGCCCGAGATCATCCCCGCCTTCAGCGCCGCGCCGTTGAGCGCGCCGGCCGAGGCGCCCGAGATGGCGGCGATCTCGAGCTCTTCCTCCTCGAGCAGCCGGTCGAGCACGCCCCAGGTGAAGGCGCCATGCGCGCCCCCGCCCTGCAGGGCGAGCGTGATGCGGCGCGTCACCGGTCCCTCCCGCGGCCTATCCCCTGGCCCATTCCCTGGACCGGCCTCACAGCGCGGTCCATCCGCCGTCCACGCTGATCGCGGTGCCCGTGATCTGCGCCGCCGCGTCCGAGCAGAGGAAGACGGCGACGCCGCCCATCTGCTCGAC
>DAINOF010000208.1:0-5338 GCA_036735505.1 Paracoccaceae bacterium | reverse complement strand
TCAAGGCCGAAATCGGACTTGTCGCCGACTCGCTGCCCGAGGGCGTCACGCTCGAGCGGCTGCACTGGGGCGGCGGAACGCCCACGCTGATGACGGCCGAGATGATCGCCGAGCTCGGGGAAGCGATCGCGGCGCGGCTGCCCTTCGCCAAGGGCTACGAGTTCTCGGTCGAGATCGACCCCAACGAGATCGACGAGGACCGGCTCGAGGCGCTCGCCCGCGCGGGGCTCAACCGCGCGAGCATCGGGGTGCAGGACTTCGACCCGACCATCCAGGAGACGATCGGCCGGCCGCAGACCTTCGCGGTCACCAAGGCCGCCGCCGACGGGCTGCGCGCCCGTGGCATCCGCAGCCTCAACGTCGACATCCTTTTCGGCCTGCCGCACCAGACCGAGACGCGGATCAGCGAGAGCGTCCAGCAGGTCCTGTCGCTCGCCCCCGATCGCGTCGCGCTTTACGGCTATGCGCATGTGCCATGGATGGCGCGGCGCCAGCAGATGATCCCGACTGACGCCCTGCCCTCGCCCGAGGCGCGGCTCGGGCTGTATGAAACCGCGCGGCGGCTCTTCGTCTGGGACGGGTTCCGCGAGATCGGCATCGACCACTTCGCGCGGCCAGGCGACGGGCTCGAGGTGGCCGAGCGCGAGGGACGGCTTCGACGGAACTTTCAGGGCTACACCGACGACACGGCGGCGGCGCTTATCGGGCTTGGCGCCTCGTCGATCTCGCGCTTTCCGCAGGGGTTCGCGCAGAACGATGCCTCGACCTCGGCCTATCAGGCCGCCGTGCGCGAGGGGCGCTTCGCCACCGCGCGGGGCCATGCGTTCAGCGAAGAGGACCGGCTGCGCGAGGCGATGATCGGAGCGCTCATGTGCGACTTCCGGATCGACTTCGCCCGGATCGGGGCCCAGTTCGGACTGTCGCCCGCCGAAGTCGCGCAGCGGCTCGACGGGATCGACGACGCCTTTCCAGGCATGCTCGCCCACGAGCGCGACGCGATCGAGATCCGGGCCGGCGCGCGCCCGCTCGCGCGGATGATCGCGCGGTTCCTCGACACCTATGCGGTGAACGACGGCGGCCATTCGGCCGCGATCTGAGCCTCTAGCGCCAGTCGAAGAAGCCCGTGCCCGCGCGCGCGAGCAGCCCCGCCGCCATGGCGCGGCCCATCTCGGGGCCGTCCTCCACCGCGCCCCGCTGGTCGTCGGCATGGGCGTCCGAGCCGTCCACCTTCAGGATCTCGCCCCGGAAGCGGAGCGACCCGCCGTCGAGCTCGGCAAGCCCCGCGATGGGCGTCTCGCAGGAGCCGTCGAGCGCGGCGAGAAAGGCCCGTTCGGTGCCAAGCCTGTGGCCGGTGGGCGCATCATGGATCGCCTCGAGCAGGGCGGCCGCGCGGGCATCGTCCGCGCGCCGCTCGATCCCGATGGCGCCCTGCGCGATGGCGGGCAGCATGTCCGCGGTCTCGATGGCGGCGGTGGCGACATGGGTCATGCCCAGCCGGTTCAGCCCCGCCATGGCGAGGAAGGTGCAGGCGGCGACGCCGTCCTCGAGCTTGCGGAGCCGGGTCTGGACGTTGCCGCGGAACTCGACCACCTGGAGGTCCGGCCTGCGGTTGAGAAGCTGCGCCTTGCGGCGAAGGCTCGACGTGCCGACCTTCGTGCCGGGGTCGAGCGCGGCGAGGCTGGGCGCGGTGGGCGAGACGAAGGCGTCGCGCACGTCCTCGCGCGGGAGATAGCAGTCGAGGACGAGGCCCTCGGGCTGCAGGACGGGCATGTCCTTCATCGAATGGACCGCGATGTCGATGCGCCCTGCGAGCATGTCGTCCTCGATCTCGCGGGTGAAGAGGCCCTTGCCGCCGATCTCTTTCAGCGGGCGGTCGAGCACCTTGTCGCCTGTGGTCTTGATGACCACGATCTCGAAGGCGTCCTCGGGCATGTCGAAGGCCTGCGCGAGCCTGCGGCGCGTCTCGTGCGCCTGCGCGAGCGCGAGTGGCGAGCCGCGGGTGCCGATGCGGAGAGGGCGGGCGGGGGTCGGGAGGTCGAGAGCCATGGCCGAGCATTAGCCGCGTCACGCCGCGCTGACAACGGCCGTTGTATTGACAATCGGACAGCGGCGCGGGACGACCGGGGCGGCACGAAAAGAGGGGGGAAACCATGGCCGAGACGAAGAAGCTGATGCGCGCGCTCGCGGGCGAGGTGCAGGCGGTTCCTCCGGTCTGGATGATGCGGCAGGCGGGGCGGTATCTGCCGGAGTATCGCGCGACGCGGGCGAAGGCGGGGGATTTCCTGTCGCTCTGCTACACGCCCGACCTCGCGGCCGAGGTCACGCTCCAGCCGATCCGGCGCTACGGCTTCGACGCGGCGATCCTGTTCGCCGACATTCTCCTTCTGCCACAATCCCTTGGGGCCGATCTGTGGTTCGTGGAGGGCGAGGGGCCGCGGCTGTCGACCATCATCTCGCAGGAAGACTTCGACAGGCTCAAGGGGGCGGAGGACATTCATGACCACCTCGCGCCGGTCTACGAGACGGTGCGGATCCTGGCGCGGGAGTTGCCGGGGGAGACTGCGCTGATCGGCTTCGCGGGGGCGCCCTGGACGGTGGCGACCTACATGATCGCGGGGCGCGGGACCCGCGACCAGGGGCCGGCGCATGCGCTGAAGGCGGAAAATCGTGCGCTGTTTCAGGGGCTTGTCGACCTTCTGACGGAGGCGACGGTGCTCTATCTCTCGGCCCAGATCGACGCGGGGGCGGAGGTGGTGAAGATCTTCGACAGCTGGGCGGGGTCGCTCAAGGGGCAGGATTTTCAGGACTTCGCGGTGGCGCCGGCGCGGCGGATCATCAGCGAGATCAAGCGGTTGCACCCCGGCGTCCCGGTCATCGCCTTCCCGCGCGAGGCGGGCGAGGGCTATGTGGGCTTCGCCAGGGCCACCGGGGCCGATTGCGTGGCGCTCGACAACTCGGTCTCGGCGGAGTGGGCGGCGGAGTTCGTCCAGAAGGACGGCTGCGTGCAGGGGAATCTCGCTCCGAAACATATGGTTACAGGCGGCCAGGCCCTGGTGGACGAGACCCGGGCCATCGTGCGCGCCTTCTCGAAGGGACCCCATATCTTCAACCTCGGGCACGGGATCACCCCCGACGCGGACCCCGCGAACGTGCAGGCCATGATCGACGCGATCCGGGGCTGAGGCCCGAAAACGGGCGTATGGAAAGCGTATGGATGCCGTATGGAAAGCGTATGGCAGGGCGCCGGGTTTGAAGGCGCGCAACCTTGATCAGGCGGCAACCCGGCGGCTATCGTCGCGGGAGACAGGGCGCGCATTCCTCTAGAGAGATTTCATGCCGTTTTTCATTTCCTCGCCGAGCCTCAACGGGGAAACGCTGCTCTCCCGCGACACGGCGCGCGCCTGCCCTGCCTGCGGCATGTATACCCATCCGTGGGAGGATCGCGGCGATCTCAAGAAGAAGATCACGAAGGACTGGAGCACAACCAACGACGGATTCAAGATCGTGTCGGAGAAGTTCAAGTCGATCGTCGAAGACAAGGCCGTGAAGGATGTCGACTTCTTCCCGTTGTCCAATGGCTCCTACGTCTTTCGGCCGCGGCGGGTCCTGTTCCTCGACGTGACGGAAGCATTGCAGCACGTGAAGGACCGCTGCACGATGTGCGGGCGCGTGACAGCCTTCCTCGGTATCCCGTTCAAGGCGACGACGATGCCGGGCCAGAAGCGGATGGGCCTGACGGAGATCGTGCGTGTCGGACAGCAGTTCGGGGGTGGGGATCTGTGGCATGACATCGTGATCTTCGGTGACGAGATCCACGAAGCGCTGAACGAGGACGGCCTGAAGGGGAACATCTTCTGGTACCCCCTTCTGGAACATCGCTGAACAGGGTAGTCGTGCCCGATCCCGCTGTCTCCGTGCTTGGCAGGCCGCATCGGCGAGGTGGCGCTCGCCCGACGACCAGCGCATCCCCGACGACCACCGAGGGCCATGATCTCGGCATGCTAGACGTGGAGGGACAGGTGAGGCCTTGTCATCAAGGACTTCGCTGCATGCCGCGTGGCCCTCTATGCCCGGCCGCCACGCACCGCCCGCTCCATCGTGACCGAGGTCGGGCGGTCGTAGCCCGGATGGGCGGTGCGGGCGGTCTCGACGAAGCCCAGCCGGGCGAAGATCGCGTGGTTCTCGGTCAGTTCCACCCGGGTGCCGAGGTCAAGGACCGGGCGGCCGAGGCGGCGGGCCATCGTCTCGGCCTCGGCCACGATCCGGGCGGCAAGGCCCTGCCCCTGCCTGTCGGGACGCACCGCGAGCTTGCCCAGGTGGACGGACCGGCCGGTGTCGGACAGGTAGCCGCAGGCG
The DNA here is from genome assembly GCA_036735505.1 of Paracoccaceae bacterium. Classification (GTDB taxonomy): domain Bacteria; phylum Pseudomonadota; class Alphaproteobacteria; order Rhodobacterales; family Rhodobacteraceae; genus DAINOF01. The sequence continues at coordinate 982 of DAINOF010000208.1, read as the reverse complement.
ACAAGCACGCCGCCCTGCCAGAGGGTGACGAGCGTCGCCGTCCCGGCCATCGCGCGAAGCGTCTCGGGCGTCATGGCGGCGAGCGAAGAGGGCGGGTCGATCCGCCCCTCCATGCCCGAGAAGCAGAGGACAAGATGGGCGTGGAGCGCGGCCCAGTCTTCGACCGGGCCGGTCCTGAGGTCGAGGTGGTCCATGGCGTGCCTCCGGGCTGACCGGGCGCAGGATCGCGCGGACAGACGCCGGAGTCACGCGGGGTGTCCGGGCCTAGTCGGTTCGCGCCGGACCGAGCGGCAGTTCTTCCTCGGCCCGGGCGGCGATCTCGGTCTGGGTCTCAAGAAGGGTCGGGCCGATCTGATCGTAGAAGCTCTGCATGAAGGGCGTCATCTTGGCGGCGATCGAGACGCCCTCGTCGCTGCGGTAGAAGGCGGCAAGCGCCTCGAGTTCCTCGAGCGTGAAGGCATCGGCCGCCGCGGCGGTCATCGCCTCTTCGAGATCCGGGCGGATGACGGCGAATTCCTCCTCGACGATCCCGGCGAGCGTTTCGGTCTGGTCGGGATCGAGCCTGAGGCCCGAGGCGTCGAGCTGGGCGATGAAGGTGTCCGTGGACAGAAGCTCGTCGAGCGCCGTCTGCATCGCAACGCTCTGCACATAGCCGCGCGCGGCATCGAGGGCGCGGTCGGCGGCCTGCTCCTGTGCTGCGGCCGGTGCGGCGAGAAGGGCGAGGGCGGCGGCAAGGGCCGTGGTGCGGGTCATGGGGATCTCCTTCAGGGCTAGGTCCTGTCGCAACGCCCGGCGTGGCGGCTCGGGTCGCGAACCGAGCCGCCGTGCGCGGTCTTCGGCCCAGCGGCGGGCCGGGCGAATGGCAAAGCTCAGATCGCGCCGCCGTGCTGCGCGGAGTCCTTCGAGATCAGGGTCAGCGTCTTCAGCGCCGCCCGCAGCAGGATCGCCTGCGTGCAGAAATGGGCGACGTACTTCAGCACAC
>DAINOF010000207.1:0-5357 GCA_036735505.1 Paracoccaceae bacterium | reverse complement strand
CCGTCCGGTCGAGCGGGACGATGACGCCATACATGCCCAGCATGTAAGCCAGCATGATGACCGCCATGCTCGCGCCCATCATGATCGCCATGTAGGTCCGCGTCTCCGAAAAGAAGACATGCTCCCAGGCGTAGGTGTTGAGATACATCAGGACGAGCATCACCACCGTCGAGGTGGCGATCATCATCCCGAAGCGGACATAGGACATGGCGGCCTCCCGCTTATCTTCCGGTGCCGGCCATGGCGGCATAGTCCTGTGCGGAAAGGCCAGGTAGCTCGCGCACGAAGACCGAGATGGCGATCAGCTCTTCCGGCGTGTGCTCGGCGCCGAAGGCCGGCATCCCCGACATCTTGAGGCCGTTCTCGACGATCCAGTGGACCTCCTCCGGCGTCCAGTCCGCCGCCGCCTCCACCAGATGCGGCGGCTCGGGCCGCATGCCCCGCGTCCAGGCCGCGGGTTCGGACCCCGGCCCGCCGTGGCACTGGTCGCAGGCCCCGGCATAAAGCCGCGCACCCTCCTCCAGCACGCCCTCGGGGACCGAGACCGGCACCCGCGCCGCGCCCGCCCGACGCGCGACCGAGCGCCTCGTCGTCGTGTCGAGCGTCCAGCGCACGGCATCCGCATGCGGCGCGCTCGCCGCGACGTTGTAGAGGCCGCCCTGGGCCACGGCGAACCAGGCCGCCGCCCCCAACAGGGCCGTCAGGACAATGCCGAGGACGAACCCCTTGAACACCTTGGAAACTCCCCCTTGCCTTGGCGACAACGCGACAAGGGCGTTCGCGTTCCGCCGCGAGATCGGCTGATGCCAACCCTTCACCGGGCGTAAACCAAGCGATTCTAATGTGCAGGAATGGAACAGAACGAAAACATCTTCTGCGAAGTCCCGCTTCCGCTGTTCGGCGATCAGGCGCCCGCCCCGGCCGGACTGCCGGCAAAGATCCCGTCCTACATCGCCGATCACCGACAGCGCCTGCGGGACAGGTTCCTGCTGGCCGGCGCCACGGCCTTCCCAGACTATGAGCTTCTGGAACTCGTCCTGTTCGGCGCCCTGCCGCGCCAGGACGTCAAGCCTCTGGCACGGTCGCTCATCGAAGCCTTCGGGGACTTCAACGGCGTCGTTTCCGCCGCGCCCGAACGGCTGCGCGAGGTGCGGGGGGTCGGCGACAGCGCCGTGACCTATCTCAAGGTGATCGAGGCCGCCGCGCACCGCCTGTCCCGCGCGCGCATCCTCGACCGCCACGTGATCTCGAGCTGGGACAGCCTCATCGACTATTGCCATACCGTGATGTCCCACCGCGAGACGGAACATTTCCGGGTCCTGTTCCTCGACCGCAAGAACACCCTGATCGCGGACGAGGAACAGGCCCGCGGCACCGTCGACCATGTGCCCGTCTACCCGCGCGAGGTCGTCAAGCGCGCGCTCGAGCTCAACGCTTCGGCGCTGATCCTCGTGCACAACCACCCCTCGGGCGATCCGACCCCGTCGCAGTCCGACATCGCGATGACCGAACAGGTCCGCGCCGGGGCCGAGGCGCTCGGCCTCACGCTGCACGACCACATCGTGGTGGGCCGGTCGCGTGAGATGTCGTTCCGGTCGGCCGGGCTTCTCTGACCGGCTCAGTTGCCGGCGATCCGCAGCCCGGGCGCCGGCAGGGGAAGCGCCACGACCTCGCCCGTCGCGCCGCAGTCGGGCATGGCGAGCCGCAGGCGCGCCTTATCCCGCGCCGCCCCCGGCCCTGCCCAAAGGACCTCGGCCACCACGTCGCGGCCACAGGTCCGCTCGGTCACCTCCACCTCGAGCAGCGGCGCGCCGATCGTCCCGAAGCGGCCGGCGACCAGCCGGTGAACCTCGGCCGTGACCGGCGCAGGCGCGTCTGCATCGCCCAATCGGTGCACCTCGGCCGCCCCGGTGCGAAGCGCGACGCCGCTTCCGCCCGCCACGACCACCGCGAGCCAGTCCCCTTCCACTGCCGCGGGACGGGCGGCGCGGGCCACGAGCGTCGATCCGTCGGCGAAGACGGCGGTCACCTCGGCCTGTGCCGCAAGTGCGGGCAGGACGACCTCGCGCAGGCCGGTCCCGGTCGACAGCGCGAAGCGGAGCCCCGCATGCCCGATCTCGACCCGCACACCCGGATCGCAGGTCGCCGCGAGACGGAGCCGCAGGAGCCCGCCGGGCGCGGCCTCGACCGACAGCGCGCGGTCACAGCGAAGGCCGAAGCGGCTCGGGAGGTCGGGTGGCGCAGGGACCGGCGCATCGCCCGGCACCCGCAGGGCGGCGGGGACCGCCGGCATCGCGGGTCCGGCCGGCTCTCCCGGCGCGGCCGGGGTAGGCGGCAGCGACGGGCCGGGACCGGCGGCAAGCCACGTGGCGGGCCCGACCGGCGCGGCGCGCGCGTCGAGCGACAGCGCACGCCCGGCCGACAGGCCGAACTGCATCAGATGCGCCACCGCGAACGCCGCCAGCACGGCCGCCGCCGCGGTCGCCAGTCCCTTGTCCCGCATACCCTGCCCCACCCCGCGGTTGTCCCGCGCGGGCCTATTCTTCCCGGGGCGAACTGTCCGCGAAACCGGCTTCAGGATCAACGGCTTGCAGGGCGCCGGGCGCAGGAACGGCGCCTGTGCCACATTTCGGCCACATTCTTCCTGTCCGCCCGAAAGCTACTCTGCCGCGACGCGGAGCGGCCCCATCGGCGCCGAGTGCCGCGCGGCCTCGAGCAGCCCGCGCACCTCGGCAACAGAGAGGTCCACCTTCCACGACAGCTTGTGCACGGGCGCGGCAGCGATCACGCCGAGGTCCTCGGGGGTCGCCGCTCCCCCGGCTGCAAGCACGCGCTGCAGCCGGTGCGGCGGTTCGCCCGACAGCTTCGGCACCTCGGCCCAGGACCGCCGCATGCGCGCGTCGAACCGGACGAGATGCTCGAAAAGCGCGTGGCTCGCGAAGTAGGGCTGCGCATGGCGACCCGAAGGCGCCCAGAAGGCATGCTGCACCTCGTTCCAGCGGCGCAGGAGGGGCGCACCAGGGACAGCGGCCAGAAACCACGTCGAGATCGCCCGATCGCGCCCGGGACGGTCGAAGGCGAAGACGTCCGCCTGCTGGAACACCATGCCGATCCAGGGGTCGAGGGGCGCCGCGCAAAGACAGGTCGCGTCGGCCCAGACGCCGCCCTCGCGCATCAGAAGCTCGGTTCGAAGGATGTCGGAATAGTGGTTCACGCTGATCCCGGGCCTGAGCCGGGACCGCGGCAGGATGCCCTCGGCCGCCTCGCCGTCGAGCACCACCACCTCCCACCCGGGGTTCACCTGCCCCCAGGATGCGACGCACAGGCGCACGATCTCGGGCGCCGCGGCAAGGCCCCGGTCCCAGTAGAGGAAGATCCGGCGCGGAAGGCGCCGGGGGTCGCGCACCCGTGCGACGTCGTGCCCGAAAAGGCGCCGGAACGGCCGGCGCGTGCGGAGGTCGGGAAAGAGCATGACGGGGATGATGGGACGCATGACCGCTCTGCCGGGATCGGGGCAAGGCTGCCCCTCGCCCGAGGGCTAGCGCGTCATGCTTAACGGAAGCCTAACGGAAGGCCGACGCCGGTCAGGCCAGTCGCCCGTGGCAGTGCTTGAACTTCTTGCCCGAGCCGCAGGGGCAGGCGTCGTTGCGCCCCGGCGTGCCCCAGGTCGCGGGATCGGCCTCGTCAAAGCCGGCAAGCGGCACGCCCGCCGCCTCGGGCTCGGCCGCCCCGCCCCCGGCAGGTCCGGCCTCGGCCAGCGCCGGCTGGCGCATCCGCGCCTGGCCCTCGAGGATCTGGCGCATCATCGCGTCCTGTTCCTCCTGCGTGATCGGCCGGATCTGGGCGAGTTTCTGCGTCACGTCCTCGCGCAGGTTCTCGAGCAGGCTCTCGAACAGCTGGAACGCCTCGTTCTTGTACTCGTTCAGCGGATCGCGCTGTGCATAGCCTCGGAAGCCCACGACCGAGCGCAGGTGCTCGAGCCGCAGGAGATGCTCGCGCCATTTCGAGTCGATCGCCTGGAGCAGGACCTGCTTCTCGATCTGGCGCATCGTCTCGGGGCCGAACTGCGCGGCCTTGGCGGCCATGAACTCGTCGGAGGCCTTGTAGAGCCTCTCGCGCACCGCGTCCTGGTCGACGCCTTCTTCCTCGGCCCAGGCCGTGACCGGAACCTCGATCCCGGCCTTGTCGACCAGCACGCCCTGAAGCTCCTCGGCCTCCCACTGGTCGGCATAGGACTTGGGCGGGAGGTAGGTGTCGACAAGCTCGTCGATGACCTGGTGGCGCATGTCCTGCACGGTTTCCGACAGGTCCTGCGCCTCCATGATCTCGCGGCGCTGGCCGAAGATCACCTTGCGCTGGTCGTTCATCACGTCGTCGAACTTGAGAAGCTGCTTGCGGATGTCGAAGTTGCGCGCCTCGACCTTCGACTGCGCCTTCTCGAGCGACTTGTTCACCCAGGGATGGATGATCGCCTCGCCCTCCTTCATCCCGAGCGTCGACAGCACCTTGTCGAGCCGCTCGGACCCGAAGATGCGCATCAGGTCGTCCTCGAGGCTGAGGTAGAAGCGCGACAGGCCGGGGTCGCCCTGCCGGCCCGACCGGCCGCGCAGCTGGTTGTCGATGCGGCGGCTCTCGTGCCGCTCGGTAGCGAGCACGAAGAGCCCGCCGGCGCCGAGCACCTGTCTCTTGGCCTCGGCGTGTTCCGCCTCGATCCTCGTGCGCAACTCGTCGGGGTGCGCCTCCGGGTCGGCCGCGAGCGCGTCGAGCACCTTCAGCTCGACGTTCCCGCCCAGCTGGATGTCGGTGCCACGACCGGCCATGTTGGTGGCGATGGTCACCGCACCGGGCACGCCGGCCTCGGCCACGATCTGGGCTTCCTTCTCGTGCTGGCGGGCGTTCAGCACGTTGTGCGGCACGCCTTCCTTCTTGAGGAGGCCCGACAGGAACTCGGACTTCTCGATCGATGTCGTGCCCACGAGCACCGGCTGGCCCCGCTCGTGCGCCGCCTTGATCTCCTGGACGATGGCCTCGTACTTCTCGCGCGCGGTGCGATAGACCTGATCGTGCTCGTCCACCCGGGCAACGGGCCGGTTCGTCGGGATCTCGAGCACGCCGAGCCCGTAGATGTCCATGAACTCCTCGGCCTCGGTCACCGCCGTCCCGGTCATGCCGGCAAGCTTGTCGTAAAGCCGGAAGTAGTTCTGGAAGGTCACGCTGGCGAGCGTGACGTTCTCGGGCTGGATCCGCGCGCCCTCCTTCGCCTCGATGGCCTGGTGCAGGCCGTCCGACAGGCGCCGACCCACCATCATCCGGCCGGTGAACTCGTCGATCAGCACCACCTCGCCGTCGCGGACGAT
>DAINOF010000206.1:0-5437 GCA_036735505.1 Paracoccaceae bacterium | reverse complement strand
GCGGGCACGAATGGGCGCCGAGAGAGGAAGACCTTTGCCTTGCGCGCGCCCGGCTCGCGGAACGCGCCCTCTCCTGAGACGTCGTCCCGCCCGTCAGGCCGCCTCCTCGGTCTCCGCCGCCTGCCGCTGCCAGAGGCTCGCGTAGCGGCCCTGCCGGGCGAGCAGCACCTCGTGCGTGCCCTCCTCGACGATCTCGCCCGCCTCGAGCACCACGATCCGGTCGGCATCCGCGATGGTGGACAGCCGGTGCGCGATGGTCAGCACCGTCCGCCCCTGTCCCATGGCCCGCAGTTCCGCCTGGATCTCGCGCTCGGTCTCGGTGTCGAGCGCAGAGGTCGCCTCGTCCAGAAGCAGGATCGGCGGGTTCTTCAACAGCGTGCGCGCGATGCCCACGCGCTGCTTCTCGCCGCCCGACAGCTTCAGCCCGCGCTCGCCCACGGTCGTCTCGTAGCCGTCCGGCAGGCTTTCGATGAAATCGTGGATCTTCGCCGCCCGCGCCGCCGCCTCGATCTCGGCAAAACTCGCGCCCGCCCGGCCATAGGCGATGTTGTAGCGGATCGTGTCGTTGAACAGCACCGTGTCCTGGGGCACCACGCCGATCGCGCGGTGCAGGCTTTCCTGCGTCACGTCCCGCACGTCCTGCCCGTCGATGCGCAGCGCGCCGCCCGACACGTCGTAGAACCGGAAGAGAAGCCGGCCGATGGTGGACTTCCCCGACCCCGAGGGCCCGACGATGGCCACCGTCTGGCCGGTCTCGACGGTCAGCGACACGCCCTTCAGGATCGGCCGTGCCGCCTCGTAGCCGAAGAAGATGCCGTCGAACTCGACCTTGCCGCCTGCGATTTCCAGACCTTTCGCGCCCGGCTTGTCCGCCACTTCGCGCGGCTGCTCGAGCAGATCGAACATTTCGCCCATGTCGATCAGCGCCTGCCGGATCTCGCGGTAGACCGTGCCGAGAAAGTTCAACGGCAGCGTGATCTGGATCATGTAGGCGTTGACCATGACGAAGTCGCCCGCCGTCAGCGACCCGTCGGCCACCCCCACCGCCGCCATCACCATGACGATGACGAGCCCCGCCGTGATCAGCAGCGACTGCCCGAAGTTGAGGAAGGCGAGCGAGTAGTTGGTCCTGATCGCCGCGGTCTCGTACTGCTCCATCGCGCGGTCGTAGCGGTCGGCCTCCCACCGCTCGGCGCCGAAATACTTCACGGTCTCGAAGTTCAGCAGGCTGTCGACCGCCTTCTGGTTGGCGTCGGTGTCCTGGTCGTTCATCTCCTTGCGGATCTTCACGCGCCACTCGGTCACCTTGAAGGTGAACCACACGTAAAGCCCGATGGTGACGAAGACGACCGCGAGGTACCACAGGTCGAAGACCACCGCGAGGATGACCGCGATCAGCAGAAGCTCGAGCACGAGCGGCCCGATCGAGAACAGGAGGAACCGCAGGAGGAAGTCGACGCCCTTCACCCCCCGCTCGATGATGCGCGACAGCCCGCCGGTCTTGCGCGTGATGTGATAGCGCAGCGACAGCTCGTGGATATGCGTGAAGGTTTCGAGCGCGAGCTGGCGCAGCGCCCGCTGGCCCACCCTCGTGAAGACCACGTCGCGCAGTTGCTGGAACCCCACGTTCATCAGCCGCGCGACCCCGTAGGCCACGGTCAGCCCCACCGCGCCCGCCCCCAGCGCCCAGGCGGGCGTCGGCGTGCCGTCGGCCAGGGCATCGACCGCCGCCTTGAAGAAGAACGGGTTCGACACCGCGACGATCTTGGCCAGGACGAGCACGAGAAGGGCGAGCACGACGCGCCGCTTCACCCAGGGCTCGCCCTCGGGCCAGAGATAGGGCACCACCTTGCGCACCGTGCGCCAGCCCGACCGGCGCGCCTTCGCCTCGAAATCCTGCGTCTCGCTCATCTCGGCCTCGTGTCCCGCGAGGCCGACTATGTAGCTGCGCCACGCGGGATGTGCCAGTGCCGGGCCGGCGGCGCCGCGCCTCGCAGGACCCTCGTCAGTCGGGCACGGTAAAGACCTGCCCCGGATAGATCAGGTCGGGGTCGCGGATGCGGGCGCGGTTGGCCTCGAACACCCGGACGTAGAGCGTCCCCTCGCCATAGCTTCGCCGCGAGATGCCCCAGAGCGTGTTGCCCGGCTGCACGGTGACGAGCCGCACCGGCGTCGAGAGGTCTTCCTCGACCTCGGCGAGCGCCAGGATCATCTGCACCGGCTCGCGCTGGAACGGCGTCTCGACCCGCGAGGTCACGGTGCCGTCCTCGGCCAGTTCGTCCACCCGCAGCGTGTAGACCCCGGTGTCGATGTCCGGCAGGCGCGTGCGCCACTGGCCGCGCGCGTCGATCTCGGTCGTCATCACCGGCGCGTTGTCGAGGTAGACGCGGACAGACCCCGCCCCCGTCGCCCGGCCCGACAGGAAGACCTCGCCCTCGGCGTCGTAGGTGATGGCGTCGACCGCCACGGTGTCGGCGACCTCGGGCGCCCCGGACTGGAGCACCCGGACCCCCTCGGCATCGGCGAGCAGAACGGCGGGCGCCTGCGGGGCCACGGGCGCCGCGAGCGGGGCCGGAGCCGTGGCCGGCGCCGTGGCAATTGGCGTGCCGGGCACATCCGGCCCCGCCGAAGCGGTCGCCTCGGGCGGTTGCGCCACCCCCGCGGCGTCAACGACCGGCCCGGCCTGGGGAGGCTCGGGCGAGGCCACCTCGGCGACCGCGGGCATCTCCTCCTCGGCCGCCGTCCCGTCCTCGGCCGAGGCCGCTTCCACCGCCGGCTCGGGCGCAACGGGCGCGGGTGCCGCGGGCTCGGGTGCCGCAGCGGCCGGCTCGGCCGCGGCGACCTGCGGACTGGGGCCGAGGATGACCGTCTCGGCGGATCCCACGGCGGACGAGACGAGCCGCATCGCGCGGGGCGCCTCGGCCGCGCCGAGGTCGAGCATGGCCACGAAGCTTCCGCCCGCATCGGTCTCGAACGCGCCCACGGCCTCGCCGTCCACTTCGATGGTGACCGAGGACCCCGGCGCCCCGCGACCCGCGACGAGCGTGCTGCCATCGGGCTCTACCCGGACGATGTCGAAGCTCGGAGCGATCCCGGGCGGCGCCTCCTCCGCCGGCGCGACCGACGCATCGCCCGAGGTGTCCGCCTCCGCGCCGGGCTCGTCCGCCTGCGCCTCGGCGGCCTCGGGCGCATCGGCCCCGGACGCGGCGGCATCGGGCGCCGGTTCCGGCTGCGGTTCTGGCTCGGGCGCCGGTTCCGGCTGCGGCTCGGGCTGCGGCTGCACGACCGGCTCCGGCTCCGGCTCAGGCTCCGTCTCGGGAACAGGCGCGGCCGCCGCCTCCCGGCCGCTCTCCACCGCCTCGGGCGGCGCCAGGGCGGCGACCTCCTCCGGCACCTCGCGCTCAGGCCTCAGGAAGTACAGCCCGGCCACCAGCGCCACCACGACCGCGCCGGCCGCCGCAAGCGACCTACCGTCCAAGTTCATCCCCCTTCGCCGTTTCCGTCCGTCAGGCGGCCGCTGTCCCGGGCGGCGCTTGAGCGACCATAGCAACACAGCTATCACCGGTCAAAACGGCTTTTCCGCGAGGCGCTTGAGCATGACCGACACAAGACCCGCCGTCTGCGTCTACTGCGGCTCGCGCATGGGCGCGCGCGCCAGCTATCGCGCGGCCGCCGAAGAGGTCGGCACGCGCCTCGCCCGGAAGGGCTGGCAACTCGTCTACGGCGCGGGGGACGTCGGGCTCATGGGCGTCGTCGCGGGGGCGGCGCAGGCGGGCGGGGGCGAGACGCTCGGCGTCATCCCCCAACACCTTCTCGCTCGCGAGGTCGGCCGGCGCGAGCTCACCCGCTTCGTCGTCACCGAGACCATGCACGAGCGCAAGAAGGTCATGTTCATGAACGCCCATGCGGCAATCGTGCTGCCCGGCGGGGCGGGGTCGCTCGACGAGTTCTTCGAGGTCCTGACCTGGGCGCAGCTGGGCCTCCACGCCAAGACCATCGTGCTCCTCGACACCGAGGGCTACTGGCAGCCGCTTGTCGCGCTTCTCGACCACGTGATCGCCGAAGGCTTCGCCGAGCCGACCCTGCGCGGCCTCTTCCGCGTCGCAGCCACCCCCGACGCGGCCATCGCCCTCATCGAGGCCGCCCTCGCCCGCGCGTCCTAGGCTCCCTCGCTGTCCGCGTGCAGGGCCGCGGCCACCAGCGCCTCGATCTGGTCGACGGGATGGTTCGTCAGCGTCTTTGGAATCTCGGCCACCACCCGGTCCGCCACCTCCTTGTGCAGCTTGCTCCGAAGGTCGCCCAGCACCTTCGGCGGCGCGACGACGACGAGCCGCTGGAACCTCCCGCCATGCGCATATCTGTACAGCCGGTCGGCCAGTTCCTGCGCGAAGCGCGCCTTCTCGAGCCGGTGCCAGTCGGTCTCCTCGAAGGCCGACCGGCTCGCGGTGGACCCGCCCGCCCCCGGCTGCGCGGCCTGTGCCGAAAGACCTGCGTCCTTCATCCGCCCGGGCCGATTCGCCGCCTGGTCGCGATTCGGCGGATTGACGTGCCGGTCTTCCCGCCAGACATGCAGGTTCGGATCGGCGTCGTCGGTGAGGTTCTCGAGAAACAGCGCCTTCTCGCCATCCGCGATGAGCACCCAGGTGCCTTGCGTCATCCCGGTCATCGCTTCTTCCCCGTATCGGGGCGCGTCCCCGGGCGCCCGTCCGCCTTGCGGACCCGGGTCACGCCCGCTTCGCCTTCCTCGGCGCGGCGCCCGTCGTCACGGGTGCCGATCTCGCGCGGCAGATCGCCCGCACCGCCATGGCCCTGGTGGCCGGGCGTATCCGGCCCCTCGGTGAAGCGGCCGGTCTCCCGCCTGCCGTCGCCCGATCGCTTGCGCTCCGCCATGTCGCCCTCCTTCGTCACCTAACGGAGAACGGCAGGGGCGCGCGGCAGTTCCCGCGCACCCCCAAGGCTTCATCTTGGCAAAACTACTCCGGGGGAGGCCCGGCCAGCGGCCGGGCCGGGGGCAGAGCCCCCGCTCCGGTCACATCCGGGAGGCGACGTTTTCCCAGTTCACGAGCTTGTCGAGGAAGTTCGTGAGGTAGGCGGGGCGCTTGTTGCGGAAGTCGATGTAGTAGGAATGCTCCCAGACGTCGCAGCCCAGAAGCGCCGTCTGCCCGAAGCAGAGCGGGTTCACCCCGTTCTCGGTCTTCGTGACCTTCAGGCTGCCGTCGCTGTCCTTCACCAGCCAAGCCCAGCCCGAACCGAACTGGCCGGCGCCCGCGGCCGAGAACGCCTCCTTGAACTTGTCGACCGACCCGAAGGCCTCGGTCAGCGCCCGCTCGACCTCGCCGGGCATCGCCTTGGCCTCGCCCGGGCCCATCATCTCCCAGAACTGGGCATGGTTCCAATGCTGGGAGGCGTTGTTGAAGATGCCCGACTGCGCGACCGC
>DAINOF010000205.1:0-5455 GCA_036735505.1 Paracoccaceae bacterium | reverse complement strand
GCAGCGCCCAGACCATCGCGTCGAGCGGGTTGGTGATGCAGATGACGAAGGCGCCGGGCGCGTGGGCCTTGATGCCCTCGCCCACCGCCTTCATCACCTTGAGGTTGATGCCGAGCAGGTCGTCGCGGCTCATGCCGGGCTTGCGGGGGACGCCCGCGGTGACGATGCAGACGTCCGCGCCGGCAATGTCGGCATAGGAATTGGTGCCGGTGAGCGCGGCGTCGAAGCGCTCGGACGGACCGGATTCCGCGATGTCGAGCGCCTTGCCCTGGGGGGTGCCCTCGGCGATGTCGAAGAGCACGACGTCGCCGAGCTCCTTCAGCGCGGCGAGGTGGGCGAGCGTGCCGCCGATCTGTCCCGCGCCGATCAGGGCGATTTTCGGTCTGGCCATGGAAAGTGACTCCGGTCCGTTGGGTTTCGCGATGCCTAGTCCGTGAGGGTCCGTCGTGCAAGGGCGGCGCTGCGGGAGGGCGCTGCGGGAGGGCGCGGCGGCGCCGCCTTTCGCGCCCGCTCCGGGGCCGCTATGAGGGCGGAACGGCAGGGCGGGGCGCGCATGGTTCTCGACACGACCTTCTTTCTCCTGGCGGTTCCCGCGGTGATCTTCGCCGGGATCTCGAAAGGCGGCTTCGGATCGGGCGCCGCCTTCGCAGCGACGCCGCTTCTGGCGCTGGTCATCGACCCGCGGCTCGCGCTCGGCTTCATGCTGCCGCTCCTGATACTGATCGACGTCGCGACGCTGCGCCCCTACTGGCGGGCGTGGATCTGGCCCGACGCGCGGCTCCTGATCCTCGGCGCGCTGCCGGGGACGGCGCTGGGCGTGGCGCTTTATGCCGTGGCCGATGCCGACCTGTTCCGGCTTCTGATCGGGGGGATGGCGGTGGGATTCGTGGCGTTCCAGCTCGGCCGGGCGCGCGGCTGGATCCGTGAGGCGGCGCGGCCGATGGGGACCGCCGGCGGGCTCGTAGCGGGAATTGTGGCGGGCTTCACGAGCTTCGTGAGCCACGCGGGCGGGCCGCCGGTGGCGATCTACCTTCTGTCGCGGAAGGTGACCAAGACGGCGTTCCAGGCCACGACGGTGATCGTCTTCTTCGTCGTCAACATCGCGAAGATCCCGCCCTACGCTGCGCTCGGCATCTTCACGACCGAGACGCTCTGGGCGAACCTGCTGCTCGCCCCGGCGGCGCTTCTCGGCGCCTGGGCCGGAGTCAAGGCGCACCGGATGGTGCCCGAGCGGCTGTTCTTCGCCATCACCTACGTGCTCTTGACGGTGACGGGGTCCAAGCTGATCTGGGACGCGCTGAGCTAGGCGGGATCGCCCGCCGCCACCTTCTCTTCGACCGGTTCGTAGGCCTGGCCGGAGGCGACGAGGCAGGTCAGGCCGCTGGGCGTGGTGACCGTGATCGTCCAGGTTCCCGTCTCGAGCGAGGCGAAGACCTCGACCACCTGGTTGTCGGCGCCGAGGCCGATCGACTGGCGGGTCTCGCCGTAGGCCGAAGCGAGCCGGGCGACGACGTGCTGGCGAAGCGCGCAGCTGCCGGAGGTTTGCGCCGCGGCGGGTGAGGCACTCATCAGGAGAGCGCCGAGGCCGAGGGAGGCGGCAAGTAAGTCGCGTGTCATGCGGAATTTCCCTGCGAAGGGCGGCGGACCGATGTCCGGGACCGCCCGGTGAGTATCGAATTGGGGAAGCCTGCCGCACGAAGGCGGAGAATCGGTTAACGCCGCGGGCGCTGGAAGCCGGCTGACGCCGCGCTGCAGAAATTCGCTTGCGGTTGGGTGCGCGCCCGTGTTCTTTCGCGCAACAAAGTTGCGGAGGGTTGCGTCATGGAGTCGGCGACGAGGCCGCTGAGGTCGGTGTTGTATATCCCTGCGTCGAACGAGCGGGCGCTCGACAAGGCGCGGGAGCTGCCGGCGGACGCGATCATCTTCGACCTCGAGGATGCTGTGGCGCCCGACGAGAAGGCGCTCGCGCGGGCCACGCTCGCCGCCACGCTGTCCGCGGGGGGCCATGGCCCGCGGCTGCGGCTCGTGCGCATCAACGGGCTGGCTGGCGACTGGGGCCGGGCAGATGCCGAAGCTGCGGCCGGGATGGCCTGCGACGCGGTGCTCGTGCCCAAGGTCGAGAGCGCCGGGATGGTGGCGGAGGTGCGGGCGATCGTCGGGGACAAGCCCGTGTGGGCGATGATGGAGACGCCGCGCGGCTGCCTGAACGCCCTGGCCATCGCCGAGGCGCCGGGGATGGCGGGCTTCGTCATGGGGACGAACGACCTCGCCAAGGACCTGGGCGCGCGGTTCCGCACCGACCGCCTGCCGATGATGGCGGCACTTCAGACCTGCCTGATGGCGGCCCGCGCGGCGGGCATTCCTTGCGTCGACGGGGTCTACAACGCCTTCAGGGATGAAGACGGCCTGCGCGCCGAATGCGAGCAGGGGCGCGACCTGGGGATGGACGGCAAGACGCTGATCCACCCCGGGCAGATTGCCGTCGCCAACGAGGTCTTCGCTCCGTCCGCCGGGGAGATCGCGCTCGCGGAGCGGCAGATCGCGGCGTATGAAGAGGCCGCGGCGGCCGGGCAGGGGGTCGCGGTGGTGGACGGCAGGATCGTGGAGAACCTGCATGTCGCCACGGCGCGCGCCACGCTCGCCCGCGCGGCGGCGATCCGCGAACTGGGCGCCACGGGTGGCTGACAGGAGGGACGAATGGTCTGGCTGATCCTCGGGGTGGCGCTGTGGTGGGCGGCGCATCTGTTCAAGCGGCTCGCGCCGGACGCGCGCGGCCGCCTGGGCGACCGCGGCAAGGGCGCGGTGGCCATCGCGATCGTCGCGTCGCTGGTGCTGATGTGGTGGGGCTATCGGACCTACTTCGGGCCGGTCTGGTGGGGACGCTCGGGCGCTCTCGTCGGCATCAACAACCTCCTGATGGTCGCGGCCTTCTACATCTATGCGAGCGGCGCGGCGCCGCCCGGACGGCCGAGGAACAGGCTCGGGACCATGATCCGGCATCCGCAGCTCATCGGATTCTCTGTCTTCTGCGTGGCGCATCTGCTGGTCAACGGGGATCTGGCGTCCTTTGTCCTGTTCGGCGGGCTTCTCGCCTGGGCGCTTGCCGAGATCGTGCTCATCAACCGGCAGGAGCCGGCCTGGCAGCCGCCGGAATGGGGCGGGGTCAAGTCCGAGGTCCGGGTGGGCGGCATCGCGGCGGTGGTCTTCGTCGTGGTCGCGCTGATCCACGGCTGGGTCGGCCCCTGGCCCTTCGGGTGAGCGCGATGCGGATCTACCGGCTTCTCACCGAGGACGATACCTCGGCCTTCTGCCACAAGGTGTCCCTTGCGCTGTCCAAGGGGTGGGAGCTGCACGGCTCGCCGACGATGGCCTTCGACCCGGTGCGGGGCGTCATGCGCTGCGGGCAGGCGGTGACGAAGGAGATCGACACCGCCTACCACCCCGACATGAAGCTGGGCGAGCAATGACCAAGACGAGCGCGGGCCGGTTCTTCGAGGACTATCGCCTGGGCGAGGTCATCGCCCATGCCGTACCGCGGACGGTGGGCGCGGGAGAGCGGGCGTTGTACCATGCGCTCTACCCCGCGCGGCACGCGCTGCAGTCGTCGGACGAATTCGCCCGGGCCTGCGGGCTGCCGGCCGCGCCCCTGCACGATCTGGTCGCCTTCCATACGGTCTTCGGCAAGACGGTGCCCGACATCTCGCTGAACGCGGTGGCGAACCTCGGCTATGCCGAGGGGCGGTTCCTGAAGCCCGTCTGGCCGGGGGATACGCTGAGCGCCCTGTCCGAGGTGATCGGGCTCAAGGAGAACTCGAACGGGCGGACGGGTGTCGTCTGGGTGCGGACGGCAGGCCGGAACCAGCGCGGCGAGACGGTGCTCGAATACGTCCGCTGGGTGATGGTGAGAAAGCGCGACGCCGGTCACCCCGCGCCCGAGGCGGTGGTGCCGGATCTGGCGCTGGCGGTGCCGCCCGAGCGGCTGGTGATCCCCGGGGGGCTCGACTTCACCGGCTACGACTTCGCGGCGGCGGGCGAGCGGCATCGCTGGGGCGACTACGCGCCGGGCGAGACGATCGACCACGTCGATGCGGCGACGGTCGAGGAGGCCGAGCACATGATGGCGACGCGGCTCTGGCAGAACACGGCCCGGGTCCATTTCGACGCCACCGCGCGCGAGGACGGGCGGCGGCTGATCTACGGCGGCCATGTGATCTCGCTCGCCCACGCGCTGTCGTTCAACGGGCTCGCCAATGCGCAGATGATCGTAGGGCTGAACGGCGGCGCGCATGTGAACCCCTGCTATTCGGGCGACACCGTGACGGCCTGGTCGGAAGTGCTGGGCAAGGCCGAGACGACGGCGCCGGGCGTGGGCGCGATCCGGCTGAGGCTCGTGGCGCAGCGCGCGGGCCATCCGGCCTTCGAGGCACGGGACGAAGCGGGCAAGTACCTGCCCCATGTGCTGCTCGACCTCGACTACTGGGCACTGATGCCGATGTGAGAGCTTCTGCCAGTGAGTCGCCTGGTACCTTTGACGGCGTGATCACAGCGGCAAATCCTGTGATCACAATGCCGGGAAAAGCACTCTCTTGCCCAAAAAACCGCAAGCTGCGACCTCCGCCTCCCGTGACATGGAAGGAAAAACCTCTATGCATTGCAACCATGGCGCCGAGGCGCGACAGGAAGGGAGCCGAGCATGGCCGATGTGAACCGGGGCAACCGGCCCCTTTCGCCGCACTTGCAGATCTACCGGCCGCAGATGACGTCGATCTCGTCGATCTTCACGCGGATCACCGGCAACGCGCTGCTCGTCGCAGCGCTTCTCATCGTCTGGTGGTTCCTGGCCGCCTCGACCTCGCCCGAGGCCTTCGCCCGCGCCGACGGCGTGATGACCTCGTGGTTCGGCGTTCTGGTGATGACCCTGTCGCTCTGGGCGCTCTGGTACCACACGCTCGCCGGTCTCAGGCACCTGATCTGGGACACGGGCCGCGGGCTCGACGTCGACACGGCCGAGAAGATGGGCTGGGCAGCCTTCGGCGGATCGGCGCTTCTGACTGTCCTGACCCTTCTGGTGATCTGAGGAGAACGCGATGGCCTTCGTCACCGACCGCAAGCGCGCCGTGGGGCTCGGCTCGGCCAAGACCGGGACCGAGCATTTCTGGAGCATGACCAAGAGCTCGGCCGCGCTTCTGATCCTCGTACCGCTCTTCGTCTTCACCTTCGGGCCGATGCTGGGCGAACCGCATGCCGAGGTCGTGGCCTATTTCTCGCGGCCCTTCCCGGCGCTCGTGGCGGCCCTGACGCTGGTCACCGGCTTCATGCACTTCAAGGGCGGTGTCCAAGTGCTGATCGAGGACTATGTCTCAGGCTTGACACGGAAGATCCTGATCATCGCGATGATCTGCGTGAGCTATGCTGCGGCCGCGACCGGCCTCTTCGCCATCGCCCGCATCGCGCT
>DAINOF010000204.1:0-5470 GCA_036735505.1 Paracoccaceae bacterium | reverse complement strand
GATCTCGGACGAGACCAAGCGCGACTTCGTCATGAGCCTGGGCGCCAAGGGCGTCATCAACCGCAAGGAGTTCGACTGCTGGGGCCGGCTGCCCGAGGTCGGGACCGAGGAGTACGCCACCTGGTTCGCCGAGGTGCGCCGCTTCGGCAAGGCGATCTGGGACATCACCGGCAAGGGCGTGAACGTCGACATGGTGTTCGAGCATCCGGGCGAGTCGACCTTCCCGGTGTCCACCTTCGTGGTGAAGCGCGGCGGCATGGTGGTGATCTGCGCCGGGACCTCGGGCTACAACTGCACCTTCGACGTGCGCCACATGTGGAGCCACCAGAAGCGGCTTCAGGGCAGCCATTTCGCCCATCTCAAGCAGGCGAGCGCGGCCAACCGGCTGATGCTCGAGCGGCGGCTCGACCCCTGCATGTCCGAGGTCTTCGAGTGGCGCGACCTGCCGCAGGCGCACATGAAGATGCTGAAGAACGAGCACAAGCCCGGCAACATGTCGGTGCTGGTGCAGGCGCCCCGCACGGGGCTGCGAACGCTCGAGGACGTGCTGGAAGCCGGCCCTTCGGCGTGACGCGGGGCGCCCGACCGCGATCCCGGACTTCGGGTCGGGCACTCCGTTCCGTTTCAGGGAGTTGGTTGCGGTCGCCTCGCCGTTTCCGGGGAGTAGAATCCTGCGAATTTCCGCCATTCCGCATCACATGCTAAGGTTGAGTTAACACCTCGTTAACCTATCCTAGTGAGAGTGACATGCGGAACGACTGGATCATCGACGTCCTGACCGATCTTGAAGACTTCGCCCGCGCCAACGATCTCGAACGATTGGCCGAGGAGTTGCATCGGACGCGGGAGATCGCCGAGGTCGAGTTGTCCCTGAGGGGTCATGTCTTCGGCTGGGGAGGCGATCAAGGTGCAGGCTCTGTGGGAGCCCGTTCTGGAGACCATCCGGAACGTCCACGTTCTTGACGATCTCAAGAGCGAGATCGTCGCGCTGCGCGAGCAGTTGGGCGTCGAGCACGTCGTCTACCATTCTGTCAACAGCACGGGCAAGCAATACGCGGCGCTGACCTACACCGACGACTGGGTGCAGCGGTACCTCGACCGAGACTATGCGCGCGTCGACCCGGTGGTGCAGGGCTGTTACCGCCGCTTCAATCCGGTGGACTGGAAGCGGCTCGACTGGTCGGGCCGGGGCGCGCGGGATTTCCTCGGCGAGGCGCTAGAGGCCGGCGTCGGCAACCAGGGCTTCTCGATCCCGATCCGCGGACCGGCGGGGCAGTTCGCGCTGTTCACCGTCTCGCACCGCTGCACCGACGGGGAATGGGAGCTTTTCACCAAGGAAAGGGTGCCCGATCTCATCGTGCTGTCGCATTTCGTGAACCAGAAGGCGCTGGAGCTTGAACGCGGCACCGACATCGTTGCGACCCAGCAGCTTTCCCCGCGCGAGATCGATGCGCTCACCATGCTCGCCATGGGCCTGAGCCGCGCGCAGGCGGCCGAGAGCCTGTCGATCTCGGAACACACGCTGCGGGTCTACATCGAAAGCGCCCGCTACAAGCTTGGCGCGATGAACACGACGCACGCGGTGGCGAAGGCGCTGCTCGGCGGACATATCGTGGTTTAGTAAAGGTTTAACCACCACCGAACGCCCTGATTTCGGCGCATTAACCATTCTCGCCCCATCTGGCCCGGTCATCGGACCAGATGGAGGCGGAGATGATCCGGTATCTTCAGGCGCAAGAACTTTCCCTTTTCCCGGGGTTGGCCGACGGCATGTTCCGCGACCGCACCGCGCAGTTCCGCGACCGGCTGAAGTGGGACGTCACCGTGGACGCCGCGGGGCACGAGCGCGACCAGTACGACACGAGGGCGGCGCTCTATGTCATCTGGGAAGGCACGGACGGGCGGCATGGCGGGTCGATGCGCTTCCTGCCGACAACCGGGGCGACGATGGTGAACGACCACTTCCTCCACCTGACCGACGGGGTCCGGATCGCGCGCCCGGAGATCTGGGAATGCACGCGTTTCTGTCTCGCGCCCGGAGCCGAGGGCAACGTGGCGGCAGGGCTGATGCTGGGCGGGCTCGAGCTTGGGCTGCGCTTCGGCCTCAGCCATGCGGTGGGCGTCTTCGACGCGCCGATGCTGCGGGTCTACCGTGCGCTCGGCTGGTCGCCAGCCGTGCTCGGCACCGCGGGGGGCGTGAGCGCAGGGCTCTGGGCCTTCGAGCCGAGGCTCCGCAGCGGGCTCTGCCGCAGGGCGGGCGTGTCCGCGGAGGTGTCGGACTGGTGGGTGCGGCGGGCCTTCGGCACCGCGCTGCCCATGACCGGCTGATCGCGTCTGGCGGGGCCCCGGGGACAGGGATAGTGTCGCGGGCATGAGCGTGCCCGCGATCTGGTTCTCCGACGATCAGGCCGAAGCCTGGGACACCGCGGCCGAGGTGCTGCGGGGCGCGGGCGTGGATGTGGAGGAGGCCACGACCTCGCCGCGGGCCGAGGGGCCGGGCGGCGTGCTCGCCATCCTCGGCAAGGCGGGAACGGGCAAGACGATGCTGCTGGCCAAGCTCGCCGAGGGGCTGGCGGATGCGGGCGTCGAGATCATCACCGGCGACTACGACTACCGCCGGCGCAAGGACCGCCGCACGCTCGCCATCCTCGCGCCGACGAACAAGGCGGCGAGCGTGCTGCGCAACCGGGGCGTGCCCGCGACGACGATCCACCGCATCCTCTACACGCCGGTCTACGACCCCCAGTACGAGAAGCTGGCCGAATGGCTGGCCGAGGGCGGCGACCGGCCGGTGATCGAGGGGCTGACCGAGGTGGCGCTCGAACGGGCCGAGGCGTTCTTCCGCGCCCACCGCTCGATCCCCGGCGCGCTCGCGGCGGCGGGCCTTAGGGGCTCGGACTTCATCAAGGGCTGGAAGCGGCGGGAAGACCCGCTCGACGTGGGGTTCGTGGACGAGTCCTCGATGCTCGACGAGCGGCAGTTCGAGGATCTCAAGGAGATCTTCCCGGTGCTGGTGCTGTTCGGCGACCCCGCGCAGCTCGCCCCCGTGAACCAGTCCGGGTCCATGGTCTTCGACGCGCTGCCCGAGGGGCGCAGGCTGCGGCTCGAGCGCGTGCATCGGCAGGCGGCGGACAACCCGATCCTCGGGCTCGCCCATGCGCTGGCCGACGAGGGGCTGAGCTTCGAGGCCTTCGAGCGGCTGGTCGAGGAGGCGGCCCGCGCCGATCCGCGCGTGGTGGTGGCCGAGCGGGTCGATGCGGACCTGATGGCGCGCTCGCCCGTGCTCGTCTGGCGCAACGCGACACGCATCCGGCTGATCCACGCCTTCCGTGCGGCCTTCGGCGCGCCGCCCGACGCGCTGATCCCCGGCGAGCCGCTGATCTGCGACGGGATCGAGCTGCCGCTCAAGCACCGCAAGCGGCGGATCGAGCTCGAGGCCAAGGGCCTCGTGAAGGGGGCGCAGGCGATCTACCTCGGCCCCGGGAAGAAGCCCGGCTTCTCGCGGCTGCATCTCGTGGGCGCCGAGGATCCGCGGATCTCGGTCGCCTCGATCGTGAAGATCGAGGCGCCGGGCGAGGAGGAACCCTTCATCCCCTACTTCGCCAACATGGGCGCGGTCTTCCTGCACGGCTCGGCGGTGACGATCCACAAGGCGCAGGGGTCGCAGTGGGACACGGTGCAGGTCTTCGCGCCCGACCTCTACGCCGCGGCGCGGGCGGGGCGGGTCGAGGCCGGGCTGCCGCTCTGGAAGCGGCTCGCCTATGTCGCGATCACCCGGGCGGAAGAGCGGCTTCTCTGGGTCACGCGCTACCGGCTCGGGCGGCCCGCGCAGGCGCTCGACACGGGCGACCTGCGCGCCGAGGCGGGGCCGCTGGCGCTGACGGCGGAGGAAGAAGAGTGACGCGCCGAGGGCCCGCCGTTCAGCTCTTGAGGTAGCGGAAGACGGCCGAGGCGCCCCAGCCCGCGGCGATGGCGATGGCGATCGACAGGAGGCCGTAGATCAGCGGCCGCTCGTGCGCCAGCGCGTAGAGGAACCGCTCGAGCCCGACCTTCTGGACGTAGATCACCGTCTCGCGGCGGTCGATCACCGCGCGGTCGCGGGTGAGGAAGAAGCGCACCGTGTAGTCGCCCTCGGTGAGGTTCGCGGGCAGCGCGACCGAGGTCCTGAAAAGCGTGGCCTCGGCCACCTCCACGGTGTCGATGCGCGTCTGGTAGAGGTCGTCCCTAACCCGGAGGCGGATCAGCGCCTCGGTGAAGTTCGGCGCATCCATGACGTCAAACCCGATCGACCGGATCGCGCGGCCGATCGAGATGCGGTGGCGCAGGTCCTCTGTATCGCTGATCGCCTCGGCCCAGGGCGCCGAGGTCGCGACCGCGTAGAAGGTGGGCGCGCGGTCGATGACGACCTGTTCGGTGTTGACCCAGATGCCGAGCACGCGCGCCTTGCGGCGCACGACGATCTGGTCCGAGGGACCGGCGACGGTGACGATCACGTGGAGGTCGCCGTCGGGCGCGGGACTTTCGCGCCGCACGGCGCCGAAGATGAGGATCTCGGAGCCGTCGAAGTTCGTGTCGATCGACACGCGGTTCTGCGACAGCGCGGCCACCACTTCTTCGGCCGTCGCGGGCAGCGCGAGGAGAAGAAGGAGAAGCGCCGCCCGCAGCATCACGGCACCACCGGGGCGAGCGAATAAAGCTCGGACGGTTCAAGGAGAAGGTCGAGCGCGATCTTGCCCGACACCGCGAGGACGAGGAGCGCGAGCAGGATGCGGAGCTGTTCGGCCTTGAGCCGCGCGCCCATCGAGGTGCCGATCTGCGCGCCCACCACCCCGCCGAGAAGGAGGAGGACGGCGAGGATCATGTCGACCGAGTAGTTCGTCGTCGCATGCAGCAGCGTGGTGAAGGCGGTGACGAAGATGATCTGGAAAAGCGAGGTGCCGATCACGACCTTGGTCGGCATGCCGAGCAGGTAGATCATCGCGGGCACCATGATGAAGCCGCCGCCGACGCCCATCACCGCCGCGAGAAGTCCCACGAGCGCGCCCACGAGCAACGGCGGGAGGACCGAGATGTAGAGGCCCGAGGTCCGGAACTTGACCTTGAGCGGCAGGGCGTGGATCCAGTTGTGCCTGCGCCGGACCGGCGGCGCGCCCGCGCGCGACTTGCGCAGCGCGTTCACGCTTTCGACGAACATCAGCGCGCCGACGGTGCCGAGGAACAGGACGTAGCAGAGCTGCACCAGCAGATCGACCTGCCCCGCCTGGCGCAGAAGCGTGAAGACCTGCACGCCCGCCGCCGACCCGGCGAGGCCGCCTGCCAGAAGCACGACCCCCATCCGGATGTCGACCGTGCGGCGCTTGAGATGGGCGAGCACGCCCGAGACCGAAGAGGCGACGACATGGTTGGCCGAGGTCGCGACCGCCACGGCGGGCGGGATGCCGACGAAGAACAGGAGCGGCGTGATCAGGAA
>DAINOF010000203.1:0-5494 GCA_036735505.1 Paracoccaceae bacterium | reverse complement strand
GACATCCAGATTGGTCTGCATCTGGATCATGTGGTTTCTCCCGACCTTTGGGGGGGCGTGTCGCCCATGTCCCCAGGGTTTCGTTCAAACCGGATTGTGGGGATGGCCTCAGGCCGTCACCACCTCCCAGCGTTTCGTCTTCGAAATCGGCGCACATTCCTGGATGCGGACGGTGTCGCCGGTCTTGAACTGGTTCAGCGGGTCGTGGGCCCGGTACTTCTTGGACGAGCGGATCGTCTTCTTGAGAACGGGGTGGGCATAGCGACGCTCGACCAGGACCGTGACGGTCTGCTCGTTCTTGTCGCTTGAGACGACGCCCGAGAGGATACGCTTGGGCATGGTCCTACGCCTCCGCGGCGGCGCGGGCCGCCTTTTCGTTCAGGATGGTCTTCACGCGCGCCGTGTTGCGGCGCACCTGCCGCATGCGGGCGGTGTTCTCGAGCTGGTTCGTCGCCTGCTGGAAGCGCAGGTTGAACGATTCCTTCTTGAGCTTGACGAGTTCGTCCCGAAGCTGGTCGGGCGTCTTGTCACGCAGTTCCTTGGCGTCCATCGCCATCTTCCCTTCAACAATCACGAGAGCGCCCCGCAGAACGGGTCACGCTGATTCCCGTGGAGTCCGTGAATGAAGGGCGCGTATAGGCCGGCTGCGCCCGGTTGGCAACAGCTTTCTCGGGAGATGGCAGAGCCCTGCCCGCCGGTCGCGGCCGGCCTTGCGCAGCGGGCGCCCGCGGTGTCAGCCTGTGCCGGGTTGCGGGCAGGAAAGGATCGCCGGATGACCGAGGCTCTGCTCGCCGCAAGGCTGCTCGACGTGATCGAGCGGGACATCCTGCCGCTGACCGCGCGCGGCGTGGACCAGGGCAACAAGGTCTTCGGCGCGGCGATCCTGCGCAAGGCCGACCTGTCGCTGGTGCTGGCCGAGACGAACAACGAGACCGAGAACCCGCTCTGGCATGGCGAGGTGCATGCGCTGAAGCGCTTCTACGAGATGCCGGGCCGCCCCGCCACGCGGGACCTGATCTTCCTGTCCACGCACGAGCCCTGCACCATGTGCATGTCGGCGATCACCTGGGCCGGGTTCGACAACTACTACTATTTCTTCAGCCACGAGGACTCGCGCGATGCCTTCGCGATCCCGCACGACCTGAAGATCCTGCGCGAGCTCTTCGGGCTCGAGCCCGGCGGCTACCGGCGGCGCAACGCCTTCTGGCAGGCCCATGCGCTGGCCGCGATGGTCGCCGCCGCGCCCGAGGCCGAGCGGGCACGGATGACCGGGCAGTGGCAGCGCATCCTCGCCACCTATGCCGCGCTGTCGGAGCGGTATCAGGCGGGCAAGGCCGGCAACGACATCCCGCTCGGCTGAAATGCGAAACCCCCGCCGCTTGCGCGACGGGGGCGAGGCATGCCCTGAGGCGGCCGTGGCTTACCAGTCCTCGCGGACCACGGTGCGCGTCTTGATCGGCAGCTTCATGGCGGCAAGGCGGAGCGCTTCGCGCGCCACGTCCTCGGCCACGCCGTCGACCTCGAACATGATCCGGCCGGGCTTGACCTTGCAGGCCCAGAAGTCGACCGAGCCCTTGCCCTTGCCCATCCGGACCTCGGTGGGCTTCGACGTCACGGGGACGTCGGGGAAGACGCGGATCCAGACCCGGCCCTGGCGCTTCATGGCGCGGGTGATCGCGCGGCGGGCCGCTTCGATCTGGCGCGCGGTGACTCGCTCGGGCTCGGTCGCCTTCAGGCCGAACTGGCCGAAGTTGAGATCAGATCCGCCCTTGGCCAGGCCGTGGATGCGGCCTTTGTGCTGTTTGCGGAACCGGGTGCGCTTTGGCTGCAGCATCTTCTTTCCTCCTTACCGGTCGCGGTCACGGTCGCGGCGTCCGCCGCCGCCGGCACCACGGGGCGCAGGGCCTTCCTGCAGTTCCTGCTGGCGACGGTCGCGCGCCGAGGGATCGTGCTCGAGGATCTCGCCCTTGAAGATCCAGACCTTGACCCCGATGATGCCGTAGGGCGTCTTCGCCTCGT
Organism: Paracoccaceae bacterium; assembly: GCA_036735505.1. Lineage (GTDB taxonomy): Bacteria > Pseudomonadota > Alphaproteobacteria > Rhodobacterales > Rhodobacteraceae > DAINOF01. Next base: position 3,475 of record DAINOF010000203.1, on the reverse strand, counting down.
GCAGCGCATAGTCGATGTCGGCGCGCAGCGTGTGGAGCGGCACGCGGCCTTCGCGGTACCACTCGGTCCGCGCGATCTCGGCGCCGCCGAGGCGGCCCGCGACGTTGACCCGGATGCCGAGCGCGCCCATCCGCATGGCGTTCTGCACCGCCCGCTTCATCGCGCGGCGGAAGGACACCCGGCGCTCGAGCTGCTGGGTGATCGATTCCGCCACCAGCTGCGCGTCGAGCTCGGGCTTGCGGACCTCGACGATGTTGAGGTGCAGCTCGGACGCCGTCATGTTGGCGAGCTTCTTGCGCAGCGTCTCGATGTCGGCGCCCTTCTTGCCGATGATGACGCCGGGGCGCGCGGTGTGGATCGTCACGCGGCACTTGCGGTGCGGCCGCTCGATGATGATCCGCGACACGCCCGCCTGCTTGGCCTCTTCCCGGATGAAGTCCCGGATCCTGAGGTCCTCGAGGAGGAGGTTGCCGTAGTCCTTGGTGTTGGCGAACCAGCGGCTGTCCCAGGTCCGGTTGACCTGGAGGCGCATGCCGATCGGATTGACCTTCTGACCCATTACGCTTGCTCCTCGACCTGACGGACCTTGATGGTGAGCTCGGAGAACGGCTTCATGATCTTGCCGTAGCGGCCCCGCGCCCGCGGACGGCCGCGCTTCATCACGAGGTTCTTGCCGACCCAGGCCTCGGCGACGATGAGCTCGTCGACGTCCAGGTTGTGGTTGTTCTCGGCGTTGGCGATGGCCGACTGAAGGCACTTGCGCACCTCGTCGGAGATCCGCTTCTTCGAGAAGGTGAGCTCGGCCAGCGCCTTCTCGACCTTCTTGCCCCGGATCATCGCCGCGACGAGGTTGAGCTTCTGCGGCGAGGTCCGGAGCATGCGCACCTTGGCCATCGCCTCGTTCTCCGCCACGCGGCGCGGATTCTTGTCCTGACCCATGGCTTACTTCCTCTTCGCTTTCTTGTCGGCCGCGTGCCCGTAGTAGGTGCGCGTGGGCGAATATTCCCCGAACTTCTGGCCGATCATGTCCTCGGTCACGTTGACCGGGATGTGCTTCTGGCCGTTGTAGACGCCGAAGGTCAGGCCCACGAACTGCGGCAGGATGGTCGAGCGGCGCGACCAGATCTTGATGACTTCGCTGCGGCCCGACTCGCGCGACTTCTCGGCCTTCTTGAGGACGTAGGCGTCGACGAACGGACCTTTCCAGACAGAACGACCCATGTCAGCGCCCCTTCTTCTTCGCGTGCCGCGAGCGGATGATCAGGTTCGAGGACAACTTCCTGCGGTTGCGGGTCCGGTTGCCCTTGGTGCCCTTGCCCCAGGGCGTGACCGGGTGACGGCCGCCCGAGGTCCGGCCTTCGCCGCCGCCGTGGGGGTGGTCGATCGGGTTCATCGCGACGCCGCGGACCGAGGGGCGGATGCCGTAGTGGCGGTTGCGCCCGGCCTTGCCGAGGTTCTGGTTCGAGTTGTCGGGGTTCGACACCGCGCCAACCGTCGCCATGCACTCCTGCCGCACGAGCCGAAGCTCGCCCGAGGACAGGCGCAGCTGCGCGTAGCCGCCGTCGCGGCCGACGAACTGGGCATAGGTGCCCGCCGCCCGGGCGATCTGGCCGCCCTTGCCCGCCTTCAGTTCGACGTTGTGGACGATCGTGCCGATGGGCATGCCCGAGAAGGGCATCGCGTTGCCGGGCTTCACGTCGGCCTTGGCCGAGGCGATGACCGCATCGCCCACGGCGAGCCGCTGGGGCGCGAGGATGTAGGTCTGCTCGCCGTCCTGATACCTGATCAGGGCGATGAAGGCCGTCCGGTTGGGATCGTACTCGATCCGCTCCACGGTCGCGGGGATGTCGAACTTCGTGCGCTTGAAGTCAACGATGCGGTAGAGCCGCTTCGCCCCGCCGCCCTGGCGGCGCATCGTGATCCGTCCGGTGTTGTTCCGTCCGCCCTTCTTCATGAGACCCTCGGTGAGGGACTTCACGGGGCGGCCTTTCCAAAGCTCCGAACGGTCGATCAGAACCAGCCCGCGCTGGCCAGGCGTCGTCGGATTGTACGACTTGAGTGCCATGCTTCCTGTCTTCCGTCTGCTTTGGGCCGATAGGCCCGGTTCTCAAAAACTCTCGGCCCCGGATGCCCGGGGCCGAGGATGGCGCTCTCTATTAGAGGCCGGTTGTCACGTCAATCGTGTTGCCCTCTTCGAGCGTCACGTAGGCTTTCTTGACATCGGCCCGACGGCCCTTGATGCCCTTGAACCGCTTCTGCTTGCCCTTGGTGACGACCGTGTTGACGGCCTTCACCTTGACCCCGAAGAGCTGTTCGACCGCTTCCTTGATCGCGGGCTTGTTCGACGAGATGTCGACCTCGAAGACGACTGCGCCGTTCTCGGACGCCATCGTCGCCTTCTCGGTGATCACGGGGCGCCGGATCACGTCGTAATGTTCGGGCTTCGCGCTCATTTCAGTCGAGCCTCCAGGGCTTCGACACCCGCCTTCGTGAGCACGAGCGTGTCGCGGCGCAGGATGTCATAGACGTTGGCGCCCATCGACGGCAGCACATCCAGGTCCTGGATGTTGGCCGCCGCGCGGGCGAAGTTCTCGTTCACCGCGGCGCCGTCGATCACGAGCGCGCGCTTCCAGCCGAGCGACTTCAGCGCCTTGGCGAGAAGCGCGGTCCGCGCCTCGGGCAGAGACGCCTCGTCGATGATCACGAGGTTGCCGCTGGCCGCCTTCGACGACAGCGCGTGCTTGAGCCCGAGCGCCCGGAACTTCTTGGGCAGGTCGTGCGCGTGGCTGCGGGGCGTCGGGCCCTTGTAGACACCGCCCTTGCGGAAGATCGGCGCGCCGCGGTCGCCGTGGCGGGCGCCGCCGGTGCCCTTCTGGCGGTAGATCTTCTTGGTCGAATAGCTGACCTCGGAGCGGCCCTTGACCTTGTGCGTGCCTTGTTGCTGGCGCGCACGTTGCCAACGGACGACGCGGTGCAGGATGTCGGCGCGCGGCTCGAGCCCGAAGATCTCGTCGTCGAGATCGACCGAGCCCGCCTTGCCGGCGTCGAGCTTGATCACGTCGAGTTTCATTCCTCGCCTTCCTTCTTGTCGGTCGCGGCGTCTTCGCCCGCTTCGGCTTGTTGCGCGGCCTCGGCCTCGGCGGCCTTCAGCGCGGCCTCCTCGGCTTCGGCGGCGGCCTTCGCCGCGGCTTCGGCCTCGGCAGCGGCGGCCTCGGCCGCGACACGGGCGGCTTCCTCGGCAGCCGAGCGGAGCGCGGCCGGCAGGATCACGTTCTCGGGCAGGGCCTTCTTGACCGCGTCCTTGATCGTCACCCAGCCGCCCTTGTTGCCCGGCACCGCGCCCTTGACCATGATGAGGCCCCGGCCGGCGTCCGTGCGGACGACCTGCAGGTTCTGCGTGGTCACGCGGACCGAGCCCAGGTGGCCGGCCATCTTCTTGCCCTTGAACACCTTGCCGGGGTCCTGGCACTGGCCG
>DAINOF010000202.1:0-5598 GCA_036735505.1 Paracoccaceae bacterium | reverse complement strand
TCGTGTCGGACTACATCGCGGGCATGACCGACCGCTTCGCGATCCAGAGCTGGGAGCGGTTCACCGGCACGGCGTTCCGGGGGCAGGCGCTGACCCACGGCTGAGGGCGGAGGGGGCTCTGCCCCCGCCGCTGCGCGGCCCCCCGGAGTATTTCGGCCAAGATGAAGCGGGGGGAAGCGCCGCGCGGTCCGGGCGCAGGTCGGCTGCGCGCCGGGGGCGCGTTGACCTCGCCAATGCAGATGCTAAACCCCCCGGGTCAGGAAGGCCCGGACCGATGAACATATTCTCCGACATCCGTACGCTCGTGACCGAGACGCTCGACGCCATGGTGGCCGAGGGGCGGCTGCCGAATGGCCTGTCCTGGGGGCCGGTGACGGTGGAGCCGCCGCGCGACGCGGGTCACGGCGACATGGCGACGAACGCCGCGATGGTGCTTGCGAAGCCCGCAGGGCTGCAGCCGCGCGAGATCGCGCAGGAGCTGGCCGGGCGGCTGGTGACCGACCCGCGCGTCGAGGGCGCCGAGGTCGCGGGGCCGGGGTTCCTGAACCTGCGCCTCGCGCCGCAGGTCTGGCACGACGTGGTGACCGAGGCGATCGACGCAGGCGCCGCCTTCGGCCATTCGGGGATGGGCGCGGGCGTGAAGGTGAACGTGGAATACGTGAGCGCGAATCCGACAGGGCCGCTGCACGTGGGCCATACCCGGGGCGCCGTCTTCGGCGACGCGCTGGCCAGCCTTCTCGAGGCGGCGGGCTACGCGGTCACGCGGGAGTACTACATCAACGACGGCGGCGCGCAGGTCGAGGTGCTGGCGCGGTCGGCCTATGAGCGCTACCGCGAGGCCTGCGGAGAGGCCCCCGAGATCGCCGAGGGGCTTTATCCCGGCGACTACCTCGTGCCGGTGGGCGAGGCGCTGAAGGAGAGGCATGGCGAGAGCCTGCTCGGGCGGCCCGAGGCCGAGTGGCTCGACCCCGTGCGCGAGGTCGCGACCGCCGCGATGATGGAGCTGATCCGCGCGGACCTTGCCGCGCTCGGCGTGAAGATGGACGTCTTCTTCTCGGAGCGGGCGCTTTACGGCTCGGGGCGGATCGAGGGGGCGCTCGCGCGGCTGAAGGCGCGGGGGCTGATCTACGAGGGCGTGCTCGAGCCGCCGAAGGGCAAGGTGCCCGAGGACTGGGAGCCGAGGGAGCAGACGCTGTTCCGCTCGACCGCGCATGGCGACGACGTGGACCGACCGGTCAGGAAGTCGGACGGGGCCTGGACCTATTTCGCGCCCGACATCGCGTACCATTTCGACAAGATCGAGCGCGGCTTCGACGAGCTGATCGACGTCTTCGGGGCCGACCACTCGGGCTATGTCAAGCGGATGAAGGCGGCGGTGAGCGCGCTGTCGGACGGGGCGGTGCCGGTCGACATCAAGCTCACGCAACTCGTGCGGCTCTTCAAGGACGGCGAGCCTTTCAAGATGTCCAAGCGCGCGGGCAACTTCGTGACGCTGCGCGACGTGGTCGAGCAGGTGGGGCCCGACGTCACCCGCTTCGTGATGCTGACGCGGAAGAACGACGCGCCGCTCGACTTCGACTTCGCGAAGGTGACCGAGCAGTCGAAGGACAACCCGGTCTTCTACGTCCAGTACGCCCATGCCCGCGTCCGGTCGGTGATGCGCAAGGTCGAGGCGCTGGGACTGCCCTTTTCGGACCATCCCGTGATGACCGACGAGGCCGAGCTTGCCGTGGCTAAGAAGATCGCCGAATGGCCGCGGCTCGTCGAGATCGCGGCGCGGAGCCACGAGCCGCACCGGGTGGCCTTCTACCTCTACGAACTCGCCTCGGAGTTCCATGCGCTCTGGAACCGGGGCAACGACCGGCCCGAGCTCAGGTTCGTCCACGAGGGCGACCCCGATGCCACAGCGGAGAAAATCGCGCTGCCCCGGGCCGTCGGCGTTGTCATTTCTGCCGGTCTTGCTATTCTTGGCGTGACGCCGGTCGAGGAAATGCGCTGACGAACTGCGCCCCGCCGGTCGAACGAGCAGGCAAGACAACGCCGGAAAACCGGCGGAGCAGTGAGGCAGTATGGCTGACTTTGACCACTCCGACTTTCGCGGAGCGTCCGGGGGCGTGCGCTCGACGGTGAGCTCCTTCCTGAACTGGGTGGGCGCGGCGGTCTCGGTCGCGCTGATCGCGGGGCTGGCCTACTGGGCCTACCAGCTGATCGTGCGCGACGTGACCGGCGTGCCGGTCGTCCGCGCGCTTGAAGGGCCGATGCGGATCGCGCCCGAGGACCCGGGCGGGGCGACCGCCGCGCACCAGGGTCTGGCTGTCAACGCCATCGCCGCCGATGGCACGGCCGAGGCGCCGCCCGACAGGGTCGTGCTGGCGCCGGCCGAGGTCAACCTGACCGACGAGGACCGGGCGATGTCGGCGCTTCTGCCCGACGCGCCCGAGGCGCCGATCGCCGAGGTCGCGGCGCGGCCCGTTTCGGCCATTGAACTCGCCATCGCCGCGGCGCTGGGCGAGGCGCCGCCGGACGCGACGCAGGCAGCGCTTTACGTGGATGAGCTGCCGGTGGCGCAGCCGGCCATAGCCTTCGTGACCGGGCCCGCGCCCGAAGCCGAAGGGGCCGGTCCTGCCCCGGACGGCGGGGCGATCGCGGCCTCGCCCCGGCCGCGCGCCCGGCCGGATCGCGTCGCGGGCACGCAGGTCGCCTCGCTCGACCCGGCCGCGGGGTTTGCTGCGCTGCCGGCCGCGCTTGACGTCGACCCGGCAACGCTCGCGCCCGGCGCGCGGCTCGTGCAGCTCGGCGCCTATCCGACCGAGGCCGTCGCGCGCGAGGAATGGGACGCGGTGGCCGCGCGGTTCACGGACTTCATGGCCGGTAAGGGCCGGGTGATCGAGGAGGCCGAGGCGGGCGGGCGGGTGTTCTACCGCCTTCGCGTCTCGGGGTTCGAGGATCTGGCGGATTCGCGCCGGTTCTGCGCGGTGCTCGTGGCGGGCGAGGCAAGCTGCATTCCCGTCTCGGCGCGCTAGGCGATGGCCGGCGCGGCCGCCATCTTCGGCTGCGAGGGCCTGCGGCTCGGGCCGCATGAGGCCGACTTCTTCCGGGCGGCCGACCCCTGGGGTTTCATCCTTTTCGCCCGGAACGTCGAGGCGCCCGACCAGGTGCGGCGTCTGGTGGCCGACCTGCGCGAGGCGGTGGGCCGCGAGGCGCCCGTGCTGATCGACCAGGAGGGCGGCCGGGTCCAGCGGCTGCGTGCGCCGCACTGGCGCGAGTGGCTGCCGCCGCTCGACCAGTGCGAGGCGGCGGGGCGGGAGGCCGCGCGGTCGATGTACCTGCGCTACCGGATCATCGCGGAAGAGCTTCGCGCGCTCGGGATCGACGTCGATTGCGCCCCCTGCGGGGACCTCGCGGGACCGGCCACGCACCCCTTCCTGAGGAACCGCTGCTACGGCGCCGAGCCCGGCCGCGTGGCGGAGATCGCGCGGGCGGTCGCCACGGGGTTGATGGCGGGGGGCGTCCTGCCGGTGATGAAGCACATGCCCGGCCACGGGCGCGCGGCGGTCGACAGCCACGAGGGCCTGCCGCGGACGGAGGCCTCGCCGGGCGAGCTCGGGGCCGCGGACTTTGCGGTGTTCCGGGCGCTGTCGGACCTGCCCTTGGGCATGACCGCGCATGTGGTCTACGAGGCCTTCGACGCGGCGCCTGCGACGGTGTCGCCCCGGATCGTGCGGCTGATCCGGGACGAGATCGGCTTCGACGGGCTTCTCCTGACCGACGACCTCTCGATGGGCGCGCTCGGCGGCACGGTCGCGGCGCGCGGGCGGGCGGCGATCGCCGCGGGCTGCGATGTGGTGCTTCACTGCAACGGCGCGCTGCCCGAGATGGAGGCGGTCGCGGCTGCTGTCGGAGACATGACCGGCGCTGCGCGGACACGCGCCGAGCGGGCGCTGCGGCTTCGCCGGGCGGCCCAGCCGATTGACATCCCCGCCGCCGAGGCCGAACTTGAGGCCTTGTTGCGCGGGCAGGCGGATGGGCGACCCTGACAACGTGGTGAGCGTCGAGGCGCGGCTCGAGGCCGAGGCGCTGATCGTCGACGTGGACGGGTTCGAGGGGCCGCTCGACCTCCTCTTGACCCTGTCGCGCACGCAGAAGGTGGACCTGCGGCGCATCAGCGTCCTGAAGCTCGCCGAGCAGTACCTGCGCTTCATCGAGACGGCCCGCGACCTTCGGATCGAGCTCGCGGCCGATTACCTCGTGATGGCGGCCTGGCTCGCCTTCCTCAAGTCGCGGTTGCTGTTGCCGCCCGATCCGGCCGACGAGGGGCCGTCCGGCGAGGATCTGGCGGCGCATCTGGCGTTTCAGCTCGAACGGCTGCAGGCGATGCGCGAGGCGGCGGCGCAGCTCATGGGGCGCGACCAGAAGGGGCGGGACTTCTTCGCGCGGGGCCTGCCCGAGGGGGTCGAGCGGGTGCGCAAGGTGCGCTTCACCGCCACGCTTCTCGACCTCATGCAGGCCTATGCGCGGATCCGCACGCGCGACGACTTCCGCCCCTTCGTGATGGACCGTCACGACGTGCTGACGATGGAGCAGGCGCTCGACCGGATGCGGCATCTGATCGGCTTCGCCGGCGACTGGACGGACCTTGCCGCCTACCTGCCCGAGGGGTGGGGGACGGACCCGGTGCGGCGGCGGTCGGCCACCGCGGCGACCTTCGCGGCCTCGCTCGAACTTGCCAAGGAGGGCCGGATCGAGTTGAGACAGGGGGACATGTTCGCACCGATCGAGATCCGCCGCCGCGAGGGGCCCGATGGAACGGCTTGAGCGCAAGAGCCTCTTCGAGGCGCCGCCGCTGCCCGAACAGGAGCGGATGGTCGAGGCGATCCTCTTCGCGTCGAGCGATCCCGTGACCGTGGCCGACATGAACGCGCGGATGCCGCATGGCGCCGACGCCGCCGTGGCGGTCGAGGCGTTGCGCCGCCGCTACGAGGGGCGCGGGGTGCGCATTGTGAAGGTGGGCGAGGCCTGGGCGATGCGCACGGCGCCCGACCTCGGGTTCCTCATGCAGAAGGAGACGGTCGAGACGCGCAAGCTCAGCCGCGCCGCGATCGAGACACTGGCCATCGTGGCCTACCACCAGCCGGTGACGCGGGCCGAGATCGAGGAGATCCGGGGCGTCTCCGTCAGCCGCGGGACCATCGACCAGCTGCTCGAGCTCGAATGGATCCGCTTCGGGCGGCGCAAGATGACGCCGGGGCGGCCGGTGACCTTCGTGGTGACGGAAGCATTCCTCGACCACTTCGGGCTCGAATCGGCGCGCGACCTGCCGGGGCTGAAGGAGCTGCGCGCAGCCGGGCTGCTCGACAACCGCCCGCCGCCCGGGACCGAGGATCCCGAGGAGGACGACGCGCAGGACGGGCTGTTCGACGGCTGAGTCGGCGCCAAACGGGATTGCGGCGGAAAGACGGATGCAAGCCGCAGCATGCGGGCCACATGCCGCGGCCAGGACGGGCCGGGCCGGCGAAAACCCTGCCGAAGGGGCGGATTGTCGACCGAGCACGGGGCGGCCGCGCCGGAAAAGGCCGCAACTCGCCCCAAGCTCTTCCT
>DAINOF010000201.1:0-5634 GCA_036735505.1 Paracoccaceae bacterium | reverse complement strand
GGCGCGCGGCTGTCGGACGGGACGGAACTGGCGCTCGACTTCGTCGTGGCGGGCATCGGCATCGCGCCGGCCACCGCGCTGGCCGAGGCGGCGGGGATCGCCTGCGAGGACGGCATCCTCGTCGACGACCGCGGGCAGACCTCGGCCCCCGGTGTCTGGGCGGCCGGCGACTGCGCGCGGCTGCCCTTCCGGGGCGGGCGGATCCGGCTCGAATCGGTGCAGAACGCCATCGACCAGGCCGAGGCGGTGGCGCGCAACATGCTGGGCGCGGATGCGCCCTATGTCCCGCAGCCGTGGTTCTGGTCGGACCAGTACGACGTCCATCTCCAGATCGCGGGACTCAACATGGGCTACGACGCGGTCGTCGTCCGCCCCGGCGAGGGCGAGAGCCGCAGCCACTGGTACTATGCGGGCGACCGCCTGCTGGCGGTGGACGCGATGAACGACGCCCGCGCCTACATGGTGGGCAAGCGGCTGCTGGAGGCCGGCCGCTCGCCCGACCGCGCCCGCATCGCCGACCCTGCGACCGACCTCAAGGCGTTGCTCCGGCCGTGAGGATCGTGGCCGGGCGGTTCCGGGGCCTCGCGCTCGCCGATGTGGGCCGGGGCGACCCGGCGGCGCATCTGCGCCCGACCTCGGACCGGGTGCGCGAGAGCCTCTTCAACGTCCTCGCGGGCGGCCGCCACGGCGATCCGGTGACCGGCGCGCGGGTGCTCGACCTCTTCGCGGGAACCGGCGCGCTCGGGCTCGAGGCGCTGTCGCGGGGCGCGGCGCGGGCGACCTTCGTGGACAACGGCCCGGCCGCGCTGGCGCGCCTGCGGCGCAACATCGCGAAGACAGGGACCGAGGCAGAAACCGCGATCGTCGCGCGCGACGCCACCGCGCCCGGGCCGGGCACGCCGCACGACCTCGTCTTCCTCGATCCGCCCTACGGCACGGGCCTCGGGCAGACGGCGCTGGCCGCGGCCAGCGCGGTCGGCTGGATCGCGCCGGCGGCGCTTGTGGTCTGGGAGGACGGCGCGCCCATGCCGGCACCCGAGGGTTTCCAGCCGGTCGAGACGCGCCGTTACGGCAGTACCCACGTCACCTTCCTGAGGGCCCCATGATACCGAAGCTCGTGATCTTCGACTGCGACGGCGTGCTGGTGGACAGCGAAGGCCCGATGGCCGAGGTGCTGGCCGCCAACCTCACGCGGCACGGGCTGCCTCTGCTGCCCGCCGACGTGCACCGCCTGTTCGTGGGCGGCACGCTCGACAGCGTGGGCGACCGCGCCCGGGCGCTCGGCGCGCGGCTGCCCGAGGCCTGGGTCTCGGACACCTACACCGAGATCTACGCCCGCCTGCGCGAGGGCGTCCCGCCCATCCCCGGCGTGCTCGACCTGATCGCGGACCTCGACCGCGCCGGGGTCGCCCGCTGGGTCGCGTCGAACGGCACGATGGAGAAGATGCGAATCACGCTCACCCCCTCGGGCCTGTGGGAGATGTTCGACGGCCGCATCCTGTCGCGCGAGGGGCGGCGGCCCAAGCCCGCGCCCGACATGGTGCTGGCCGCGATGGCGGGCGCGGGCGTGGCGGCCGCCGACACGGTGATGATCGACGACAGCGCGGCGGGCTGCGGATCGGCCCGCGCCGCGGGGATCGCCTGTCTAGGCTTCGCGGCCGAGGGCGACGGCGCGGCGCTCGCCGCCACCGGCGCGCGGGTCGTGCGCAGCATGGCCGAGGTGCGGTCGATCCTGCTCGGCGCCTGACCTCCCCGTCCTCTTTCCGGGAACAGCCTCCGTCCGCGCGGGTTGCCCAGGCGACCCGTGCGCCGTGGTGTGCGGGCGCCGCCGAGGGGAGGACCACCATGACCATGACACGCCGCGAGCTTCTCGCCACCATCGGCCTGACGGCCGGATCAGCGGTGATGTACGCCGCCATGACCCGGCTCGGCCACGCGCAGGACTCGACCTACCAGGGGCGCCCGGACCTGTCCGGCGCGCCCGAGGGGGCGCGTGTCCTGATCCTCGGCGCGGGGCTCGCCGGCATGACGGCGGCGATGGAGCTGCGCGACGCGGGCTACGAGGTGCAGGTGCTCGAGTACCGCGACAAGGCCGGCGGGCGCTGCTGGACGCTCCGCGGCGGCGACAGCTACACCGAGCTTGGCGGCGCGACGCAGGAGGTCGAGTTCGCGGAGGGGCTCTACTTCAACCCCGGCCCCTGGCGCATCCCCTACAACCACTACGCCATCCTCGACTACTGCCGCAGGCTCGGCGTCGAGTTGCAGCCCTTCATCCAGGAGAACCACAACGCCTATCTCCACCGCGACGACGCCTTCGACGGCAGGCCGCAGCGCTACCGCGAGGTGGCCACCGACTTCCGCGGCCATGTGGCCGAGCTTCTGGCCAAGGCCTCGAACCAGGGCGCGCTCGACGACGCGGTGACCGAGGCCGACCGCGCGCTCCTCCTCGAGGCGCTGCGCGACTACGGCGCGCTGAACGACGACAACGCCTATGTGCAGGGCGAGCAGACCAGCGACTACCGCGGCTACGCGCGCTGGCCGGGCGGCGGCCGCGAGGCCGAGGGCGTGCCGTCCGAACCCATCGACCGCGACACGCTCCTGCGGTCCGAGCTCTGGCGCTGGCTCAGCGACGCCGAGACGACCAGCCACCAGCAGGCGATCTTCCAGCCGGTGGGCGGCATGGACCGGATCGCCCAGGCCTTCGAGCGCGAGGTGGGCGACCTCATCACCTACAACGCCAGGGTGGTGGCGATGCTGCAGGACGAGGGCGGCGTGACCGTGCGCTACGTCGACGCCGCGGCGCCGGGCGAAGAGACCGAGGTCACGGCCGACTGGTGCGTCTGCACCATCCCCTTCTCGATCCTCGGCCAGATCGAGCACAACCTGACCGGCACCAAGGCGCAGGCGATCGCCACCATGTACTACGCCGGCGGCTTCAAGGCGGGGCTCGAGTTCACCCGCCGCTTCTGGGAGGAGGACGAGCACATCTACGGCGGGATCACCTACACGAACCTGCCCATCGCGCTCATCAGCTACCCGTCGGCCGACTACCTTTCGCAAGGCGGCGGCGTGCTTCTGGGGGCCTACTGCTGGGGCGCGTCCGCCTACCAGTTCAACGCCATGCAGCCCGAGGACCGCACGCGCTGGGTCGTGGAATACGGGTCGCGCATCCATCCCCAGTACACCGAGACCTTCAAGAGCGGCGTCAGCGTCCCATGGCACAAGGTGCCCTGGGTGCTCGGCTGCTACGGCATCTGGGAGGACAAGGACCGCGACTACGCCGAGACCGTCCGCATGGAGCCGGGCGACCGCATCGTGCTGGCGGGCGAGCACCTGTCCTACCTTCCGGCGTGGCTCGAGGGCGCGGTCCTGTCCTCGCTCGACGCCATCCGGCAACTGCATGCCCAGGCCACCCAAGGCTGAGGAGACATACGATGAACCACACGCCCATCCTTCTCGCCCTCGCCCTCGCGGCGGCGGGCGCGGCCTTCGCGCAGGAGGCGCTGCCGCCCGTCGAGACGTCCGAGGGCGAACCCGCCTCCGACTTCCGCACCTTCGACCCGACCGAAGCGGAGTGGGAGAACTTCAGCGGCGCGGGCAACATCCCCCACCAGGGCGGCGAGGCCGTCTACAACGCCCTCTGCGCGGGCTGCCACATGCCGGAGGGAGAGGGCGCCACGGGGGCCGGGAAGTACCCGTCGCTCGCCAACAACGCGCTTCTCGAGGCGCCGTCCTATCCGATCACCCTCGTGATCCACGGGCAGGGCGCCATGCCGCCGCTCGGCAGCCTCCTCGACGACCGGCAGATCGCCGATGTGGTGAACTACATCCGCTCGCATTTCGGCAACGACTTCGTCGACGGGGACTTCGGCGAGGCGACAGCCCAAGACGTTGCGGAGACACGGGAATGAGGGCCGCCGTCCTCGTCCTCGCGCTCTGGGGTGGCACGGCCGCGGCGCAGGAGGTGGTCCGCCACCCGATCCCGGGCTCGGACTTCCCGATCTCGCGGGCGGTCGAGGTGCCGGGCGGCGCGTCCCTGGTCTATCTCAGCGGCGCGGTGCCGTCGCTCCCCGCCGGCACGGGAGCAGACGTCCCGACCGGCAGCTACGGCACCACGCAGGTCCAGACCGTGTCGGTCCTGCAATCGATCGAGGCCACGCTGGCCGACCTCGGCCTCTCGATGGGCGATGTCGTGAAGATGCAGGTCTTCCTCGTCGCGCCCGAGGGCGAGGCGATGGACTTCGAGGGCTTCATGGGCGGCTACACGCAGTTCTTCGGCACCCAGAGCCAGCCGAACCTGCCCGTCCGCACGGTGGTCGAGGTCGCGGGGCTCGCCCACCCCGACTGGCTCGTCGAGATCGAGGTCGCCGCGGTGCGCGCGGCGGCGCCCGAGTGATCATCCGGACGGCCGCACGGGCACGTCGCCCGCGCGGCTCTGCACCTCGAGGATGGCGTTGATCTCGGAGCCCACAAGCACCACGAGCCCCGCCATGTAGAGCCAGAACATCAGCACGATCACCGCGCCGATGCTGCCGTAGGTGGCGCTGTAGTCGGTGAAGTTGGCGATGTAGAGCGAAAAGCCCCAGGACGCCGCGATCAGGACGGCGGTGGCGAAGACGCTGCCCGGCCAGATGAAGCGCAAGGGCTTTCGCACGTTCGGCGCGTAGCGGTAGACGAAGGCGATCCCCGCCACCGTAGCGGCGATGACGAGCACCCAGCGCAGGACCGCGAAGCCTGTCACCAGCGCGTCCGAGTATCCCAGCCGCCCGCCGAGCCACTCCTCGATCACGCCGCCGAGCACCACGAGCGTGAACGACCCCATGAGAAGCAGCCCGAAGAGGACGCTCAGCACGATCGCCGTCGCGCGGGCCTGCAGGAAGCTCCGCGCCTCGCGTACGCCGTAGGTGATGTTGAGCTGCTGCATGATGGCGTACATCCCCGAGGAGGCGACCCAGAGCGCCGCGACGAGCCCGATCGAAAGAAGACCGCCCCGCTCCCGCGAGGTGACGTCCGCGACGATGCCCTCGACAAGTACCGCCGCCTCGTCGGGCAGGGCCTGCCCAAGGACGTCGAGGATCGCCTCGTCCACGTCCTCGACGGGCAGGTAGGGCAGCACGCTCATCAGCGCGACAAGCGCCGGGAACAGCGAGAAGGTGAGGTAGAAGGCAAGCGCCGCCGCACCGGTGAAGACGTCGTCCTCGTTCGCCGCAGCAAAGAGCCGCCGCAGGAACCTTCCCACCGTCAGGCCAGCGATCCGCACCTTCGGTTCCCCTTCGTCCGCCCGTCCGGAACGCACCCGCCGGCCCGCGCGTTCCCTGTATCTCCCGCCGTGCAGTTCCCGCGCCACGCTTCCGTTGCTTTTTTGCCGGCGCACCTTTCGCGCGCATGCGACGGGGCCTATAAGGCGACAAGCTCGGCGCCAGACTCGGGCCCGGGCAGGTTCGGCAGGACGGGATAGGGCAAGGATGTTCGGCCTCGGCGGCTTGTTTTCTTCCGACATGGCGATCGACCTCGGGACGGCGAACACGCTCGTCTACGTCAAGGGCCGTGGCATCATCCTGAACGAGCCGTCCGTCGTGGCCTACCACGTCAAGGACGGCAAGAAGCAGGTGCTCGCCGTGGGCGAGGACGCCA
>DAINOF010000200.1:0-5671 GCA_036735505.1 Paracoccaceae bacterium | reverse complement strand
CGGCCTCGGGCGGCAGGCGGTCCGGGATCTCGTGGCCGTTCAGCACCGCCCAGTTTCCGGTCCAGAGCCGCCCGACGCTCCACGGGTTGTAGCCGCCGCCGCCAAGCACGAGAAGCCGGGGCGCCGCGCCCTTCATCGCCGCCAGCGCTTCCCAATGGGCGTTGTTGGACAGTGCCAACCGCGACAGCGGGTCCTCCTCGACCGCGTCCGCCCCGCATTGCAGCACCAGCGCATCGGGTCGGAAGGCCACAAGCCGGGGCAGGATCAGCGCATGAAGAACCGCGCGCATCTCGCTGTCGTTGAAGCCCTTTGGCACCGGCAGGTTCCAGACCTCTCCCGCGCCGCGATCCTCGAGCGCCCCGGTGAAGGGCCAGCGCCGCTCTTCGTGGACCGACACCATCAGGACGTCGGTATCCCCCGCGAAGGCATGCTCGACCCCATCGGGATGATGCGCGTCGACGTCGACATAGGCGACGCGGCGCGCCCCATGCGCCCGAAGCGACAGGATCGCGAGGACCGGGTCGTTGAGATAGCAGAAGCCCCCCGCCCGGTCGGGAAAGGCGTGATGCGTGCCCCCCGCCGGCGAATGCACGATGCCGCCGTCGCGCAGAAGCTCGCCCGCCAGGATCGAGGCCCCGGCCGAGGTCGCAGGCCGCCGGTACATCTCGGGGAAGACCGGGTTCGACACCGTCCCGAGCGCGTGGCGCGCGCGCACCTCCTCGCTCACCTCTCCCGCCGCCTCGGCCGCCTGAAGCGCCGCCACATAACCGGCCGTGTGCCACCCGGTCAGCGCCGCGGGCTTCGCCCGCGGGCTCGTCAGGTACTGGCCGGGCGCGAACCAGCCCATCGCGCGCGCAAGGTCGATCACCGTGGGCACGCGCGGGATGCGCAAGGGGTGCCACGCCCCGTAGCTCGACCCGCGGTAGATCTCGGACCCGATGAAGCGGGGCTTGTTCATTCGGGCAGAAGCGCCTCGATGGCCGCCGTGATCTCGGGGCCGAGCGGTTGCGCGGCAGGCCCCCAGTCGGCCACATGGGCCCCGTCCGGCCCGATCAGCACCTTGGCGAAGTTCCAGCCCGGCGCCACGCCATGCGCCTCGTCCAGCCAGCGGTAGAACGGATGCGCGTCGCGGCCCCGGACCGCCGTGATGTCGGTCATCGGCAGGTCGAGCCCGTAGGTCAGCTCGCAGAACTCCTGCACCTCCCCGGCGGTGCCGAGCTCCTGCCGGAACGAATCGGACGGCACGGCCAGCACCACGAGCCCGCGGTCGCGGTAGCGGTCGTAGAGCGCCTGCAGCGCCTCGTACTGGGGCGTGAAGGCGCAGAGCGAGGCGGTGTTGCTGACGAGGACGGGGCGGCCCGCCCAGTCGGCCAGCGCGATCGTGCCCCCGTCGATGGACGGGAAGACGAACCCCTCGCCCGCTGCGGCAGGTACGCCGGCAAGAGCAAGGGCTGTGGCTGCGGCAAGCTTCATCGGTTCCTCCTCCTTCCCGGGAAGTAACCGCGGGACGAGGGCGGTCAAGCGGCCCATGCGGCTTCCATGACGCGCCAGCGGGTGCTAGCGTTCGAGTCGCGGGCGGGCGCAAGACCCGACGCAGGACCCAAGGGGCGGGGCAGGCGAGGCAGGCACATGTCCATCGAGGAAATCACGCATCGTCCGCTCCGGCTGCGCCGGCTCGCCAAGCACGACGTGCGCACCCAGTTCGGGGTGGTGCCCTGGCGGGTGGAGGAAGGCCAGCTCGAGCTTCTCCTCATCACCGGCCGCAAGTCGCGCAAGTGGGGCGTGCCGAAGGGCTGGCCCGCGGATGGCGCGACCCCGGCCGAGGCGGCGGCGCGCGAGGCCTGGGAAGAGGCCGGCGCCACCGGCACCGTCCTGCCCCAGTGCCTCGGCATCTACACATGCGAGCGGAAGTCGGGCGCGCGAAAGTCGGGCCGCGGCCTGCGGCTGCCCTGCGTCGTCGCGCTGTTTCCGCTCGAGGTGCAGCAGCTCGAGCCGGTCTGGCCCGAGCATGGCCTGCGCCAGCGCCTCTGGGCCGCGCCCGGCGAGGCGGCGGCGCTCGTCGGCAACCGCGAGCTTGCGAGCCTGCTTGCGGCCTTCGACCCGCGCGCGCTGCCCTGATCCCGGCCGCGACGGCGCCCGAGGAGGGGCCGTTGAATTCCGGCCGTCACCGAATATTTACTTGGAGTGTGCGAACGGGACCCCGACATGATCCGCTATGCGCTGAAATGCGAGGGCGATCACGCCTTCGAAAGCTGGTTCGGCTCGGTCGAGGCCTTCGACCGGCTGCTTGCCGCTGGCCATGTCTCCTGTCCCGACTGCGGCACGACGGCCGTGGGCAAGGCGCTGATGGCGCCGAGCGTGTCGCCCTCGCGGCGTGAGCCCGCGCCGCTCGCCGCGCCCCGCGACCCGCGCGAGGCCGCGCTGGCCGAGCTGCGCCGCCGGATCGAGGAGAACTCGGACTACGTGGGCCTCGACTTCGCCGCCGAGGCGCGCCGCATCCATGCGGGCGAGGCGCCAGAGCGCGCGATCTATGGCGAGGCGCGGATCGACGAGGCGCGGCGCCTGATCGAGGACGGGGTGCCGGTGGCGCCCCTGCCCTTCCTGCCCAAGGCACGGGCGAACTGAGGTGATCCTCGTCACCGGCGCCAACCGCGGGATCGGCCGCGGGCTTCTCGACCTCTACCGCGCCGCGGGGCGCGAGGCCCTGGGCACCACGCGCGGGGCCGAGACGCCCGACCTCCTGCCGCTCGACGTCACCGACCCGGCCGCACATCGCGCGCTGGCCGACCGCCTTTCCGGGCGGCCGGTCGACCTTCTCGTCTGCAACGCCGGCGTCTATCTCGACAAGGGCCAGCGGCTCGGGACCGGCTTCGCGCCGGACCTCTGGGCGCAGACCTTCGCGGTGAACGTCACGGGCGTGTTCCTCGCCGTGCAGGCGCTCCTGCCGAACCTCCGTGCCGCGCCCTCGGCCAGGATTGCCATCATCTCGAGCCAGATGGCCTCGCACATCCGCGCGCCGGGCGGCTCCTACATCTACCGCGCGTCCAAGGCGGCGGCGCTGAACCTCGGCCGCAACCTAGCGACCGACCTCCGCCCCGAGGGCATCGCCGTCGGCATCTACGACCCCGGCTGGACCCGCACCGACATGGGCGGCCCCTCGGCCGACCTGGCGCCCGAGGAATCCGTCCGCGGCCTCGCCGCCCGCTTCGACGCGCTCTCGCTCGCCACCACGGGCTGCTTCGAGCGCTGGAACGGCGACACCCACCCCTGGTGAAGCAGCGCCGGCAATGCGGGAGGACAGGCGGCTTGTCCGGCGCTGTCACGGAGACGTCACGCGGGGTTGTTAACCGGCCTTGGACATGCACATGCCCATCGCGACCCTCTCTGCCGCTGCGGTTTCGGAACCGTCGGGCCTGACGCTCGACGGGATTGCCCGGCGGTTTGACGAGGTCAGCGCGGTCGACGACCTGTCGGTGCATCTGCCCGGCGGGCAATTCTCGGTGCTGCTCGGGCCATCGGGCTGCGGGAAGTCGACGCTGCTGCGGATGATCGCGGGCCTCGACCGGCCGACCGCGGGGCGGATCCTGCTGGGCGGGCGCGACGTGACGGCGCTGCCCCCGGCCGGACGCGACGTGTCGATGGTGTTCCAGTCCTACGCCCTGTTCCCGCACCTCGACGTGGCCGCGAACATCCTCTTCGGCCTGTCGGTCCGCCGCACCCCGCGGGCCGAGCAGAAGGCGCGCCTCGACCGCGTGGCCAGCATGATGGGCCTGTCCGATCTGCTCAACCGTCGCCCGGCCCAATTGTCGGGCGGGCAACAGCAGCGCGTCGCGCTGGCGCGGGCGGTGATCTCGGAGCGTCCGGTCTGTCTGATGGACGAGCCGCTGTCGAACCTTGACGCCAAGCTGCGCGCCGAGATGCGGGTCGAGATCCGCGCGCTGCAGCAGCGGCTGGGCCTGACCATGGTCTACGTCACCCACGACCAGGTCGAGGCGATGACCATGGCCGACAAGATCGTCGTGATGAACGCAGGCCGGATGCAGCAGGTGGCCAGCCCGCGCGACCTTTATGCCGCGCCCGCCAACACCTTTGTCGCGCGCTTCATCGGGACGCCGCCGATGAACCTGATCCCGGCCGCCGCGCTCGAGGGGCACATGGCCCTGCCGCCCGGCACCACGCTGGGCCTGCGCCCCGAGGACATCGTGCTGGCGCCAGGCGGACTGCCCGCGAGGCTGGCCGGCGTCGAATACCTCGGCGCCGACCAGCTGGCCGCCTTCGACATCGGGCCCGACCGCGCGCGGGCCCGGGTGCTCGTCCGCCTGCCCGCCCGCCTGACGCTGTCCGAGACCGGTCACGGCCTCGGCTGGCCAGACCACGCCCGCCACCTGTTCGATGCCCAGGGGCAGCGATCCACCCCCTCAAGTTCCGCATGAAGGAAACCGACGACCATGCCTGATATGTTTCGCCTTTTCGCCTCCGCCGGTGCGCTGG
Source organism: Paracoccaceae bacterium (assembly GCA_036735505.1). Taxonomy (GTDB): domain Bacteria; phylum Pseudomonadota; class Alphaproteobacteria; order Rhodobacterales; family Rhodobacteraceae; genus DAINOF01. Next base: position 1,180 of record DAINOF010000200.1, on the reverse strand, counting down.
CCCTGGGCCTCGGTTCGGCCGCGCAGGCGACGAACCTCGAATTCTACTTCCCCGTCGCCGTGGGCGGGGATGCCGCGGGCATCATCCAGCGGATGACCGACGCCTACATGGCCGAGAACCCCGACGTCACGATCAACGCGGTCTATACCGGCAGCTATGCCGACACCACGACCCGCGCGATCACCGCGGCGCGCGGCGGCACCCCGCCGCAGCTGGCCATCCTCCTGTCGGTGGACATGTTCGCGCTGATCGACGAGGACATCATCCTGCCCTGGGACGACTTCATCCCCGAGGCCGAGCGCGAGGCGTTCCTCGGCGGCTTCTACCCGTCCTTCATGCGCAACAGCCAGACCGGCGGCGAGACCTGGGGCATCCCGTTCCAGCGCTCGACCCCGGTGATGTACTACAACAAGGAAGCCTTCGCCGCCGCGGGTCTCGACCCCGAGGCGCCGCCTGCGACCTGGGACGAGATGGTCGAGATGGGCAAGGCGCTGACGCTGCGCGACAGCTCCGGCACCGTCACCCAGTGGGGCGTGCGGATCCCCTCGTCGGGCTTCCCGTCGTGGCTCTTCACCGGCCTCGTCGCCGCCAACGGGCAGGACGGCCTGGCAAACGACGCGGGCACCGAGGTGATGTTCGACACGCCTGCGGTGGTCGAGGCGCTCGACTACCTCGTCGCGCTCGCGGCCGAGCACGAGATCATGGAGCCCGGCATCCTCGACTGGGGCGCGACCCCGCGCGCCTTCATGGACGGCCAGGCGGCGATCGCCTGGACGACGACCGGCAACCTCACCAACATCCGCACCAACGCGCCCTTCGACTTCGGCGTGGCGATGCTGCCCGCGAAGGTGCGGCGCGGCGCGCCGACCGGCGGCGGCAACTTCTACCTGTTCAAGGGCTCGGACGAGGAGCAGCTGCAGGCGGCCGTCGACTTCGTCCGCTGGGCCACCGCCCCCGCGCAGGCGGCGCAGTGGTCGATCGACACGGGCTATGTCGCGCCTCGCGCCGACACCTGGGAAAGCGACGCCATGGTGGCCTATGCGCAGGAGGTGCCCGGCGCGCTCGTGGCGCGGGACCAGCTCGAGTACGCCGTGCCCGAACTCGCGACGTTCGAAGGCCCGCGGATCACCCAGATCCTGAACGACAACATCGCCGCGGCGGTGGTGGGCGACAAGACCCC
>DAINOF010000199.1:0-5702 GCA_036735505.1 Paracoccaceae bacterium | reverse complement strand
GCATGCCGCCCGGCCCCGGCTCCTTGATCGTCACGCGCAGGTCCATGCCCTCGTTCGGCTGGAGCCGGATCGACAGCTCGTTGGCGTTGGTCCCGGCATCGGCGTCGAAGATCGAATGCGGCGGCTCCTTGAAGCGCACCGCGATCTCGGACACCCGCGCCTTCATCCGCTTGCCGGTGCGCAGGTAGAAGGGCGTGCCGTTCCAGCGCCAGTTGGCGATCGCGAGCTTCAGCGCGACGAAGCTCTCGGTGGTGCTCGCGGGGTTCTCGGCGTCGTCGCGGTAGGACCCCTGCCCGCCCCCGGCGCCGTACTGGCCGCGCACGATGTCGCCCTGCGCGACGGGCAGGAGCGCGCGGATCACCTTGAGCTTCTCGTCGCGCACCGCATCGGGTTCGAAGCGCGCGGGCGGCTCCATGGCGATCAGGCACAGAAGCTGCATCATGTGGTTCTGCACCATGTCGCGCATCGCGCCCGAGGCGTCGTAATAGGCGCCGCGCCCGCCCACGCCCACCTGCTCCGCGACCGTGATCTGGATGTGATCGACGTAGCGCGCGTTCCACAGGGGCTCGAACAGGATGTTGGCAAAACGCACGGCCATCAGGTTCTGCACCGTCTCCTTGCCCAGGTAATGGTCGATCCGGTAGATCTGCGCCTCGTCGAAATACCGCGCGAGCGTGCGGTTGAGGTCGCGCGCCGAGGCGAGATCGTGGCCGAAGGGCTTCTCGACCACGATGCGGCAGTTCGGCCCGGCGATGGCATGGGTGTGCAGGCGCTCGGCGATGGCGCCGAAAAGCGCGGGCGCGACCGAGAAGTAGAAGGCCCGGATACGGTCCTGCTGCATCCGCCCGGAAAGGTCGGCCCAGCCCTCGGTCCCAGCGGCGTCGATCCGCAGGTAGTCGAGCCGGGCGAGGAAGGCCGCGACGGCGGAGGGCTCGCAGTGCCGGGCCGGCACGAACTCGGCGATCGCCTCGCCCACGAGCCCGCGGTAGGCCTCGACGGTCATGTCGCCGCGCGCCGCCCCGATCACGCGGGCCTCGGGCGGCATCTGGCCAGCGGCGAAGCGGCGGTAGAGGCCGGGCAGGATCTTGCGGCGGGCCAGGTCGCCGGTGCCGCCGAAGATCACGAGGTCGAACGGATCGACCGGAATGACGCGCGAAACCATCTCCATGTCCCTCGGCAAGGCGCCGGCTCCTTCACCTTCGCTCGGTTAGCGCTAACGCAGGCGCTGCCGCCTGATACTGGTTCAGCCGCCCCAAGTCTACCACCGGCACGGCCACCTTTCCAACCGCGCCGCCTCCCCGTTTCCATCTGTCCAAAAATACCCTCGGGGGAGCGCGAGGGGGCAGACAGCCCCCTCGCTCCGCCCTCAGGCCTCGAGCTCGGCGTCCCAGTAAAGGAAGTCCAGCCACGTCTCGTGGAGGTGGTTCGGCGGGAACTTGCGGCCCTGGTTGCGCAGATCCTCCGTCCCCGGCTGCCGCGGCGGGCGGCGGAGCGACATGCCCACTTGCGAAAGGCTCTTCGAGCCCTTGCGCAGGTTGCAGGGCGAACAGGCGGCCACCACGTTTTCCCAGCTCGTGATGCCGCCGCGCGACCGCGGCACCACGTGGTCGAAGGTCAGGTCGCCCTTGGCGCCGCAGTACTGGCAGCAGAACTCGTCGCGCAGGAACAGGTTGAACCGCGTGAAGGCCACGCGCTTCTGCGGCTTGACGTAGTCCTTCAGCACCACGACCGAGGGGATGCGGATCTTCATCGACGGGCTGCGGACCCAGTCGTCGTATTCGGCCACGATGTCGACCCGGTCGAGCCAGGCGGCCTTGATCGCCTCCTGCCAGGGCCAGAGCGACAGCGGATAGTAGGACAGCGGCCGGTAGTCGGCGTTGAGCACGAGGGCCGGGTTGTGGCGGAGCGAACTGGGCTCGCGCACGAAACTCGTCCTGAAATCCCCGTCCATGAGCGACTCCGTTCCTGCCCCGTTCGCCTCCCGGCCCCAGGGCGGGAGCGCCCGCCCCTGCCATGCCCGGACTATATCTGGCGTCGCCCCAGTGGCAAGCCCCACAAATCCGGTATCCGCGCGACCCGTGCTACAGGGGCTTCCCAACAGGAGTGTGACGTTATCCACATCGGCCGTCGCCTTCGGCAGACACAACGCACCCCGTCAGGTTCCGATCCCGAGCTTCTCGCGCATGAAGGCCAGCGCCACCGACAGCCCGTCGGGCGCGATCCCGTGCGCGGTGCCCTTCATGACATGGGCGTAGGTCTCGAACCCCGCCTGCGTCAGCGCCTCGCCCGCCTCGCGCAGCGAGGTCACCGGCACGATGTCATCGGCGTCGCCATGGATCAGGATGACCGGCGGCTTCGACACCGTCTCGGCCTGAAGGCGGTCGGGCGCGAGAAGCCGGCCCGAGAAGCCCACGACGCCCGCCACCGGCGCGGACCGCCGGGGCGCGACGTGCAGGCTCATCATCGTGCCCTGCGAAAAGCCAAGAAGCACCATCCGGTCGGGCCCGAGGCCCTCGGCCTCGAGCACGTCGTCGAGGAAGCGGTCGAGCTTGCCGGCCGAGACGGTCTGCGAGGCCTCGGCCGCCTCGGCGCTCGACCCGTCGAGCCAGGGGATCGGAAACCACTGGAAGCCGAAGGGGTTGTTCTTGCAGCGCTCGGGCGCGTCGGGGGCGACGAAGACCGTGTCGGGCATGTGCGGGGCGAGCGGCTCGGCGAGGCCCAGAAGGTCGCCGCCGTCCGCGCCGTAGCCGTGCAGCAGCACGACGACCGAACCCGTCTCGCCCGACAGGCTGTCGCGGCGTCTCGAGACCAGGCTGTCGCTCACCGGATGCCCTCCCGTTCCTTGGCCACCCGGTAGTAGGCCCAGAGAAGCCGCGCCGCAACGCCTCGCCACGGCGACCACGGCTCGGCCATGGCGCGCAGCGCCTTCTCGGTCGGCCGGGCCTCGAGCCCGAACAGCATCCGCGCCGCTTCCTGCAGCGCGAGGTCGCCCGGGCAGATGACGTCGGCGCGGCCGAGCGAGAACATGGCATAGATCTCGGCCGTCCAGCGGCCGACGCCGGGCACCGCGACGAGCGTCGCGATGACCTCGTCGGTCGGGGCGGCGCGGAGCACAGGATAGGGCAGGCGCGCGGCCGCGAGCGCGCGTGCATAGCGGATCTTCTGGCGCGACAGGCCGCAGGCGCGCAGATCCTCGTCCGTCGCGGCGAGGAGCTTCCGGGGCGCCGTCAGTCCCGCGGACTTCAGCCGGCCCCAGATCGCGTCGGCCGCGGCGACCGAGACCTGCTGGCTCACGATCGCGTCGAGAAGTGCTGCAAAGCCGTCGGCCCGGCGGCGGAGCGGCAGCGGGCCGGTCAGCGCCAGCGCCTGCGCGAAGCGCGGCTCGCAGGCGGCGAGGAAGGCCGCGCCCTCGGCCACGCAGGCCGGCGTCTCGATGATCCGCCCGACGCTCAGAGCCGCCTCCGGACCCAGTGCATGACCTCGGACACCGTCTCGGCCCGCGGCCCGCCGTTCTGCGGCGGACGGCGCACGACGCCAAGGCTGATGCCCCTGCGCCGCGCGGCCTCGAGCTTGGCGCTGCCGTCGGCCCCGCCGAGGTTCGGCAGCACGATCCAGTCGAGCTTCAGCCGGTCGATCAGCTCCATCTCGCCCTCGACGTCGGACGGGCCGCGCCGGACGATGTAGTGCCAGTCTCCGTCGCCCGCACGCGGCGTGCGGCGCCCGGGCGGCAGGCGGCAATGGACGGTGCGGCCCGGCAGCGCGCCGATCCGGTCGTTGCCCCAGCCGTCGGTGTCGATCATCACCGTCGCGTCCTCGGGCAGCTTCTGCGCCACCTCGCCGCAGTCGTTCAGAAAGACCCAGCGGTCCTCGGCGCCGGGCCTCCAGGGCGGGCGCTGGAAGCGGAGGTAGTCGAGCCCGAAGTCCGCGGCGGCGCGGCAGGCGCGGTCCGACACGCCCACCGCGAAGGGATGGCTCGCGTCGAGGATGGCGTGGACCCCTTCGCGCAAAAGCCAGTCGCGGAACGCCGCCTCGCCGCCCCAACCGCCGATTCGCGTGGGCAGGCCGAGCGAGACCGGCGCCGGCGTGCCGTGCGGCACGGTGGCGAGCGCGGCGACGCGATGCTCGCGCGCCAGCGCCCCGGCGATATGGGCCGCATCGTGGGTCCCTGCCAGAAGCAGCAGTCTCATCGCGCCCGGCCCTCCCTCCGGTCGTCCTGCGCGCCGGCCGGGCGGCGCCTTTAGGGTCGGATCGTGCCGCCTTGGGGCGCACACCGGCAAGTGCCGTTCCACCCCGGCCCCGCTCTGTCCCGTCCTCCGTATTCCGTCGCATACGATAGCCCATCGCAAACCGTTTTCCAGAGCTTCCTGCGGCGCGTGACGCTTGCAGAGGCGCGCAGGCGGGACTACGGCTTCGGGCGATGAGCATCGCCGCCCCCAGCCGCCGCGAGACGCGGAACGTCGTCGTCCTTGTCGCCGCGCAGGCGGTGCTCGGGGCGCAGATGCCGATGATCTTCACCATCGGCGGTCTGGCGGGGCAGACGCTGGCGCCGAACGCCTGCTGGGCCACGCTGCCCATCTCGCTCATCGTGCTGGGCTCGATGCTGACGGCCACGCCGCTGTCGGCGCTGATGCAGCGCCACGGGCGGCGCGCGGGCTTCGTGGTGGGCGCCGCGGGCGGCGCCGCGGGCGCGGCCATCGGCGCCTGGGGGCTCGCCACGGCGAGCTTTCCGCTGTTCCTCCTGGGCTCGCTCCTGACCGGCATCTACATGTCAGCGCAGGGCTTCTACCGCTTCGCCGCCGCCGACACGGCGTCGGACGCGTTCCGCCCCAAGGCGATCAGCTATGTCATGGCGGGGGGCCTCGTCTCGGCGATCATCGGGCCGCAGATCGTCAAGGCGACGGCGGACGCGATGGTGGTGCCGTTCCTCGGCACCTATCTGGCCGTGATCGCGGTCAATGCGGTGGGCGTGCTGCTGTTTCTCGGGCTCGACATCCCGAAGCCCCCTGCCCCGGCGGCCGACGCGCCGCGGGGGCGGACACGGCGCGAGCTGCTGGCGACCCCGCGAATCGCCGTGGCGGTGATCTGCGCGATGGTCTCCTACGCGCTGATGAACCTCGTGATGACCTCGACCCCGCTCGCCGTGGTCGGCTGCGGCTACGACACCGGCATGGCGGCCGACATCGTCTCGGCCCATGTGCTGGCCATGTTCGCGCCGTCGTTCTTCACCGGCCACCTGATCGCCCGCTTCGGGGCCGAGCGGATCGTGGGGACGGGCCTCGCCATCCTCGCGGCAGCCGGCGCGGTGGCGATCGCCGGGGTGGAGCTCGGGAACTTCTTCATCGCGCTGATCCTGCTCGGGATCGGCTGGAACTTCGGCTTCATCGGGGCGACCGCGATGCTCGCCTCGGCCCATGCGCCCGAGGAGCGGGGGCGCGTGCAGGGCATGAACGACATGATCGTCTTCGGCTGCGTGACGCTGGCGAGCTTTGCCTCGGGCGGGCTGATGAACTGCTCGGGCGGCACGCCCGAGGCGGGCTGGACGGCGGTCAATCTCTTCATGCTCCCCTTCCTCGCGCTTGCCGGCGCCGCGCTCATCTGGCTCGCGCTGCGGCCGCGGGAGCGGATGGTCTGAGCTACCAGCGCCCGGTCAGTCCGAGGCCCAGAAGCCGGGCGCGACGGGAGAATTCCGACAACCCGAGGGC
>DAINOF010000198.1:0-5720 GCA_036735505.1 Paracoccaceae bacterium | reverse complement strand
CCCATCGCGTCGAGGATGATGCCCGAGTAGAAGTCGACGTTCGGGTAGAGCTTCTTCTCGACGAAGTAGTCGTCCTCGAGCGCGATCCGCTCGAGGTCCTTGGCGACCTGCAGCGTCGGGTTGTTGTCGATGCCGAGAAGCCCCAGGACCTCGTCGGCCGACTGCTTCATCACCTTGGCGCGCGGGTCGAAGTTCTTGTAGACCCGGTGCCCGAAGCCCATGAGCCGGAACGGGTCGGCCTTGTCCTTGGCGCGCTCGATGTATTCGGGGATGCGGTTCGGCGTCCCGATCTCGCGCAGCATCTCGAGGCAGGCCTGGTTGGCGCCGCCATGCGCAGGGCCCCAGAGGCAGGCGATGCCGGCGGCGATGCAGGCGAAGGGGTTCGCGCCCGAGGAGGAGGCGAGGCGCACTGTCGAGGTCGAGGCGTTCTGCTCGTGGTCGGCGTGGAGCGTGAAGATCCGGTCCATCGCCCGGCTCAGGATCGGGTTCACGTTGTAGGGTTCGGCCGGGACGGCAAAGCACATGTGCAGGAAGTTCGACGCATAGTCGAGGTCGTTGCGCGGGTATATGAAGGGCTGGCCGATCGAGTACTTGTAGGCCCAGGCCGCGATCGTCGGCATCTTGGCGATGAGCCGGATCGAGGCGACCTCGCGCTGCCAGGGGTCGCCCACGTCGGTGCTGTCGTGGTAGAAGGCGCTCATCGCGCCGACGACGCCCACCATCGTGGCCATCGGGTGCGCGTCCCGCCGGAAGCCGCGGAAGAAGTACTGCATCTGCTCGTGCAGCATCGTGTGCATCGTCACGCGCCGCTCGAAGTCCTCGATCTGCTCGGCCGTCGGCAGGTCGCCGTAGAGCAGGAGGTAGCAGACCTCGAGGAAGTGCGATTTCTCGGCCAACTGGTCGATCGGGTAGCCGCGGTGCAGCAATTCGCCCTTGTCGCCGTCGATGAAGGTGATCGCGCTGTCGCAGGAGGCGGTCGAGGTGAAGCCCGGGTCGTAGGTGAAGACATTCGCCTGCCCGTAGAGCTTGCGGATGTCGATCACGTCGGGGCCCGCCGTCGGCGTCAGGATCGGCAGATCGAACGTCGCGTCGCCGAGCGTCAGCGTGGCGGTCTTCTTCGTGTCGGACATCGTCCAATTCCCCGTTTGCAGCGCGGAAGCCGCGGCTTCCGACCGTGGTGTCACGCGCAGGGCCGGTCCGGTCCCCGCGTCAGGCGGTCGCGTCGCCGAAGCGCAAGATAGTCTCCTCGCGCCCGAGGACGAGCATCATGTCGAACACGCTGGGGGACACGGCGCGACCGGAAAGCGCGGCCCGCAGCGGCGGCGCGAGCTTCCCGAGCTTCGATCCGTGCGCCTCGGCGACACGGGCCACGATGTCCTCCAGACTGTCGCGCGTCCAGCTAGCATTTTGCAACTGCGGCGTCAATTCGGCCAGTATACCACGGGATACCGGATCGAGCGCCTTTTCGGAGGCTGCGTCGGGCGCGAGCGGCCGCGACGCGAGGACGAAATGCGCCTTCTCGAGCAGCTCGGGCCAGGTCCGGGCCCGGTACTTCAGGCAGTACATCGCCCGGGCGAGGCCGTCCTCCTGCGCGGGCGAGAGCGGGGGCGAGCCGGTCGCGGCGCGGAAGGCCGCGATCTCGCGCAGGGCCTCTTCGTCCTCCATCGCCGCGATATGCTGGCCCGACAGGTGGTCGAGCTTCTTGCCGTCGAGCCGGGCGGGCGCCTTCTTGATCCCGTCGAGATCGAACCACTCGATCGCCTGCGCCGTGGTGAAGACCTCGTCGTCGCCGTGGCTCCAGCCGAGCCGGGCGAGGTAGTTGCGCATCGCCTCGGCCGGGTAGCCCCGTGCCTGCCAGTCCTCGAGCCCGACCGCGCCGTGGCGCTTGGACAGCTTCTTGCCGTCCTCGCCGTGAATGAGCGGGATATGCGCCCAGACCGGCACCTCCCAGCCCATCGCATGGTAGATCATCATCTGCCGTGCGGCGTTGTTGAGGTGGTCGTCGCCCCGGATGACATGGGTCACGCCCATGTCGTGGTCGTCGACCACCACCGCCAGCATGTAGACCGGCGTGCCGTCCGAGCGCAGCACGACCATGTCGTCCAGTTCCTCGTTGCGGATCGTGACGTCGCCCTGCACCCGGTCGTGGATCACGGTGACGCCCTCGCGCGGGGCCTTCACGCGGATGGCGAAGGGGCCGTCCGGGTGGCGGTCCTCGGGCACGTCGCGCCAGGGGCTGCGGAAGAGGGTCGAGCGGCCCTCGGCGAGCGCGGCCTCGCGGAAGGCCTCGATCTCGTCCTGGCTCGAGAAGCACCTGTAGGCCGCGCCCGAGGCCAGCATCTGATGCGCGACCTCGGCATGGCGGTCGGCGCGGGCGGCCTGGCTGATCGCCTCGCCGTCCCAGTCGAGCCCGAGCCAGCGGAGGCCCCGCAGGATCGCCTCGGTCGCCTCGGGGGTGGAGCGGGCGCGGTCGGTGTCCTCGATGCGCAGGAGGAACCGCCCACCCGTGTGCCGGGCGTAGAGCCAGTTGAAGAGCGCGGTGCGCGCGCCGCCGATGTGGAGGTATCCCGTCGGCGAGGGGGCGAAGCGGGTCACCACCGGCGGGTCGCTGGCACGCTCGGACATCAGGCGTTTACCTTGCATAAACCATGGGGGGCTAGCGTGCCCGGGTGTAGCCAACCCATTCCGGCAGGACAAGGGTGCGCCCGATCTCCCGGCTGACCGACGCCTTCAACCGCCAGCGCGGGCATCTCTTCCCCTGGGTGCCCGTGGCCTTCGGCATCGGGATCGGGATCTACTTCGCGCTCCGGTCCGAGCCGTCGCCCGCCGCCTGGACAGCACTGGGCCTCGGGAGCGCGGCGGGTCTCGTCCTCGCCCTGACGCGCCTCCGGCACAACGCACTTCTGGTGGCGGCGCTTGCCGTCGCGGCGGGGTTCGGCGTCGCGGGCCTGCGCACGGCCTCGGTCGCGGAGCCGGTGCTGGCCTTCCGCTACTACGGCCCGGTGGAGGGGCGCATCGTCGGCATCGACCGCTCGCAATCCGACAAGCCGCGCCTGACGCTCGACCGGGTGGTGCTTCGGGACGTGTCGCCCGCGCGCACGCCGGCCCGCGTCCGCGTGTCGCTTCATGGCGACCAGCGCTGGCTCGTGCCGGAGCCGGGGCTCACCATCGTCCTGACCGGGCATCTTTCCGCCCCCGAGGGGCCGGTGGAGCCCGGCGGCTTCGATTTCCGCCGGCAGGCCTTCTTCGCGGGCCTCGGCGCCGTCGGCTACACCCGCACGCCGGTCCTCGCGCTTCGTCCGGCCGAGGAGGGCCGGGCGGGGCTCTTCATCTATCGCACGCGCATGGCGATCACGGCCGCCGTGCTCGAGGGCGTGCCCGGCCGCGCGGGCGCCTTCGCCGCCGCCATCACCTCGGGCGACCGCGCCGCCATCGACGCCGGGACGCTCGAAGCATTGAGGGCCTCGAACCTCGCCCATCTCCTCGCGATCTCGGGGCTGCACATGGGGCTTCTGACCGCCTTCGTCTTCGGCGCGGTGCGGGTGGGCATCGCCGCCGTCCCGGCGCTCGCGCTGCGGGTGCCGGGCAAGAAGGTGGCCGCGGTCGTGGCGCTGGCGGCGGGGGCGGTCTATCTCGCGCTGTCGGGCGGGAACGTCGCGACCGAGCGCGCCTTCGTCATGGTGGCGGTCGTGCTGACAGCGGTGCTCGTCGATCGCCGCGCGCTCACGCTGCGGGCCGTGGCGCTCGCCGCGCTCATCGTGCTGACGTTCCGCCCCGAGGCGCTTCTGGGGCCAGGCTTCCAGATGTCCTTCGCCGCCACCGTGGCGCTTATCGCCGCCTTCGGCCAGCTGCGCGAGATCGAGACCGGCCACCTCGCCCGCTGGGCGCGGCCGGTCTTCGCGCTCTTCGTCTCCTCGGCGGTGGCGGGGCTGGCCACCGCGCCCATCGCCGCCTCGCATTTCAACCAGGTCCCGCATTACGGCCTTCTCGCCAACATGCTCGCCGTCCCGGTCATGGGGATGGTCATCATGCCCGCCGCCGTGCTGGCCGCCGTGCTCGCGCCGCTCGGCCTGCACTGGATCGGGCTCGCCCTCATGCGGCCCGCGATCGAGTGGATCCTGATCGTGGCCGAATGGGTCGCGGGGATGGAGGGCGCGCTGTCCTTCGTCCCCGCGCCGCAACCCGCGGTGATCCCCGTCCTCGTCCTCGGCGCGCTCTGGCTCGTCCTGTGGCAGGGCCGGGCGCGGTTTGCAGGTGTCGTCCCCATGGCGGCGGCGTTCCTCCTCTGGAGCCAGGTCGAGCGGCCGGCCGTCATCGTCTCGCCCACGGGTGCGCTGGTGGGCGTGCTGACGCCCGAGGGGCGGGCGCTGTCGAAGGCGCGCGGCGACGGCTTTGCCGCCGAAAGCTGGCTCGAGAACGACGGCGACCCGGCGACGCAGGACGCCGCGGCGGCGCGCGCGGGCTTCGCGGGGCAGGGCGGGCGGCTCGACTTCGCGCTCGGGGACATGAAGGCCGTTCACCTGAGCGGCCGGGGCGCGGCCGATCGGGTGGGCGAGGCCTGCGCCGATGCGAAGATCGTGATCCTCGCCGCCGCGGCCGAGCCCTTGCCCGGCTGCACGCTTCTCGACGCGGGGCGGCTCGCGGAGACCGGTGCCGTGGCGCTTTACGCTTCGCCCGAAGGTCTGCGCATGCTGACGGTGCGCGACAGCATCGGCCGCCGCCCCTGGACGCCTCAGTAGCTGCGGATGAGGCCCACGAGGCGGCCCTGCACGATCACCTGGTCGTCGCGGTAGACGCGCGTCTCGTAGGCGGGGTTCGCGGCCTCGAGCGCGATGGACGATCCGTGCCGGCGGAAGCGCTTCAGCGTCGCCTCCTGCCCCTCGACCAGCGCCACGACGATGTCCCCGCTTTCGGCCGTCGAGCCTTCGCGGATCACGACGATGTCGCCGTCGTTGATGCCGGCGTCGATCATGGAATCGCCGCGCACCTCGAGCGCATAGTGATGCCCCTTGCCGGACAGAAGCTGCATCGGAACCGCGACGTGGTGCGAGACCGTGCTGATCGCCTCGATGGGCACGCCGGCCGCAATGCGGCCCATCACCGGGATCTCGACCGCGTGCACCTCGATCGGCATCGCGTTGCGCGGCGCGGGCGACGCGGCCCTGTCGCCCTCGATCACCTTCGGCGTGAAGCCTGCCTTGCCCGCGGCCTCGGGCATCTTGACGATCTCGAGCGCGCGCGCCCGGTGCGGCAGGCGGCGGATGAAGCCCCGCTCCTCGAGCGCGGTGATCAGCCGGTGGATGCCGGATTTCGAGCGCAGGTCGAGCGCATCCTTCATCTCGTCGAACGAGGGCGGAACGCCGTCGCGCTCCACCCGCTTGGCGATGAAATCCAGAAGCTGCAACTGCTTGCGGGTCAGCATGGGTGAAACTCCCTGTTCGGCGCTCGGGTCACCGTTCTCGGATGTTCTACCCCTGTTCCCTTTTTGTGTCAACCGGCTCAACTCAGAAGGAAATGTAGTCCACATTCTCGCCCGCGCGCCGGGCCGGATCGCCAACCGGCCGGACGATCAGCGCGTTCGACCGCGACAGGATGCCCAGAAGCGAGGAGTCCTGGTCGCCCATCGGGGTGAGTCGCCCGTGGTCGAGCACCGCCCGCATGTAGTGTTCGCGCGGTCCGTTGGGCTCGAGCGGGGCGGCGAGCGGCGCCTGCAACCGAGG
>DAINOF010000197.1:0-5739 GCA_036735505.1 Paracoccaceae bacterium | reverse complement strand
CGAGGGGGCTGTCTGCCCCCTCGCGCTCCCCCGAGGGTATTTTCGGACAGATGGAAGCGCTGGGGGCGGCGCACAGGCGGCGGGCCGCGGAGGCTATTGCCAGCCCGAGCCGCGGCTGCGTTCCCAGATCTTCTCGCCGACCAGGCAGTCGTAGGCCGCGGGCGCGGCGGCGGTTGCGGGCAGGGCGCGCGGCACGGCCGCCGCCGGAAGGCCCGCGATCTCGAGCACGAGCTTGCGGCGGACGGCGGCCGGGAAGGCGTCCCAGTCGCGCACCGGGATCACGAAGGCGCCGGGTCCGCCGATCACGCAGTTGAGGTAGTAGATGTCGAGATCCTCGAGATGCCACATGCTGCCGTAGCCGTCGGTCGTCATCAGGGGCAGCCCGTTGATGACGATCCCCTGCGCCAGCGCGGCATCTCGGGCGGGCAGGACCGGCGCGCCGTGGTTGTTCGGCCCGTCGCCCGAGACGTCGATGACCTGCCGGAAGGCAGTGAAGCCGTTGCCGTCGAACATCGCCGCCGCCGTGTCGATGCCGCCCGAGATCGAGGTCCGGCGCAGCCCCGTCGAGCGGTGCGCCATCAGCGCCGCGGCCACCCGTTCGGCGTCGGCCCGGTTCGCGACGAGGGTCCAGTCGACCACGACCCGCGTCGAGCCGCTTCCCGCCCATTCGACGTAGGTGAGCGCGATGCGCCCGATGAAGCCGTCGGCGATGGCCGAGAGCACCTCGTCCGAAACGAGCGCCTCGGCATAGCCGCGGCGCTGGATCTCGAGCTCGCGCGGGGACATCGAGCGCGAGACGTCGACCGCGAGCACAAGCTCCACGTCGACCTCCGTCTCCGCGGCGGCCGGAAGGGCCGCGAGCGTCAGGAGGAGGGCGGCGAACAGCTTGCGCATGGCGTCATGGAGACACAAGCGCGCCCGCCTGTCCAATCACAACGCCCGGCGGTCCATGCGACAGCGCCCGGACGAGCGCGGACTTCGACATCTTCGAGCGACCGTCGAGGCCCGCCGCGCGGGCGCGCGCGCGCAAGTCCTTCAGGGTCATCCGCCCGAGGGCGCGGCCGGCCTCCGGGGCACGGCCCTCGTCGTCCGTCGCCCTGTCGATGGCCGAGAGGAGAGCGTCCTTCGACATCCTTGACCGCCCCTCGATGCCAAGCTCGCGTGCCCGCGCGTCGAGCATCGCCTTCGTCGGCCCCGCCTTTCGGATCCGGCTCACCTTGTCGCGCATGTCCGGGGGCTGGTCCGAGACCTGCCGGCCCTTGCCCCTCGTGTCCGACGCCATCTTCCGCGTCATGCGGCGGTAGTCCTCCTCGGTCAGGACCATGCGCACCTCGCGCGGCAGGTAGCGTTCGCCGCTCTCGCCCGAGGCCTGCCCCGAGCGGGTGCCCCAGTCTGCCTCGGTCCAGTCGTGGAGGTCGGTGTCGTCCTGCCCGGGGCCCTTGTCGTCGTAGCCGCCGCCCTGCGCCTTGTGGCGCTGCACCGCCATCTGGGCCTTGCGCGCCGACCATTGGCCCGCCTTGCCGCCCGTGCCGCCCTGCGTGACCTCGCGCTTCACCTGCGCCCAGAGGTCCGGATCCGTCCGTTTCGCCGTCGCTATCGCGCCACTCCCGTCCGGCCGCGAACGGCCAGGCGGGCGGTACGGTTCCGGCTCAGGAGCCCTTGACCTCGACCTTGCCCTTCAGCACGGCGCCCTTGCGCGAGGTCAGCGATTCGACCGCCAGGTCGGCCTCGACCCGCGCCGTCTCCTCGAGCGAGAGGTCCCGGCACGAGACCCGCCCCGAAAGCCGCCCGCCGACGGTCACCTGATCGGCCTTGAGCGAGCCCGTGACCATGCCTTCCGGTCGGATGTCGATCGTCCGCGCGGTGACGTCGCCGGTCACCTTCCCGCTGATCGACAGGCTCGAATCCCCAGCGAGAAGGTCGCCCTCGATCGTCAGGTCCTCCGAGATGATGGCACTCGTCATGGCAGTCCTCCGCGCTTCCCGCGGCCTGCATAAAAGCAGCGCGGCGCAAGCGCGAGCGAAATCGCCGCGCGATGCGCGGCGCGCCGCCGACCTGTTGTCAGAATCCCTCGGTCCCGCCGCCGCCCTGCTGCCAGGGCCGCGCGAGATTGCCGAATCGCGTGAAGCGGCCCTCGAAGGACAGCTCCACCGTCCCGATCGGGCCGTGGCGCTGCTTGCCGATGACGACTTCGGCGCGGCCATGGACCCGGTCCATCGCCTCCTGCCAGGCCGCCATCTTGTCGAGCTCGTGGTCGCCCGGCTTCTCGCGTTCCTTGTAGTACTCCTCGCGGTAGACGAACATCACCACGTCGGCGTCCTGCTCGATCGAGCCCGATTCCCGCAGGTCGGCGAGCTGGGGCCGCTTGTCTTCCCGGTTCTCGACGTTCCGCGACAGCTGCGACAGCGCCACCACCGGAATGTCGAGCTCCTTGGCGATGGCCTTGAGCCCTTGCGTGATCTCCGACACCTCGTTCACGCGGCTGTCCTTCGCCGTGTTCGCCTTCACGAGCTGGAGATAGTCCACGAACAAGGCGTCGAGCCCATGGGTGCGCTTCAGCCGCCGCGCGCGCGCCGCGAGCTGGCTGATCGGCAGCGCCGGCGTGTCGTCGATGAAGAGCGGACAGCTCTCGAGCGTCTTGGCGGCCTCGACGAAGCGGCGGAACTCGCCTTCGGTCATGTCGCCGCGGCGGATCTGTTCGGACGGCACTTCCGAGGCTTCGGACAGCACCCGCGCGGCGAGCTGCTCGGCCGACATCTCGAGGCTGAAGAAGCCCACGACGCCGCCGTTCACCGCGCCCTCCGTCCCGTCGGGCCTGCGCCCGCGCCGGTAGGCCTTCGCGATGTTGAAGGCGATGTTGGTGGCAAGCGAGGTCTTGCCCATCGAGGGCCGCCCGGCGAGGATCAGGAGGTCCGACCGGTGCAGCCCCCCGAGCTTGCGGTCGAGGTCCGTGAGCCCCGTCGAGAGCCCCGCGAGTCCCCCTTCCCGCTGGTAGGCGGCATTGGCCACCTGAACGGCGTCGGTCACCGCTTTCAGGAAGGACTGGAAGCCGCGGGTCTGCTGGCCCTGCTCGGCCAGCGCGTAGAGCCGCTGCTCGGCCTCGACGATCTGCTCGCGCGGCTCGCCCGAGACGTCGACCCGCGCCGCCCGGTCCGAGATCTCGCGCCCGAGGCGGATGAGCTCGCGCCGCACCGCAAGGTCGTGGACGATCTGCGCATAGTCCCGCGCCGCGAAGGACGACACCGCCGCGCCCGCGAGCCGCGCCAGATAGGCCGGACCGCCCAGGTCGCGCAGCCCCTCGTCGTCCTCGAGGAACAGCTTCAGCGTCACCGGCGAGGCGAGTGCGTTCCGCGCGATCTGCGCCGCCGCCTTCTCCCAGATCCGGGCATGGACCGGCTCGTGGAAATGCTCGGCCTTCACGATCCCCGCGACGCGGTCGTAAAGCTCGTTGTTCGTCAGGATGGCGCCGAGAAGCTGCTGCTCGGCCTCGATGTTGTGCGGGAGCGTCTCGACCGCCGGCGCGGTCTCTCCCCCCTGTAGTGCCCGTACCGTTGTCATTCTCTGCCTCGACCCGTGGGACGGGGGCTTAGCCCCGGCGGCTGCCCATGCGCAAACTGTATGTTTCTGTGGATAGGCTGTGCGTAACTCTGCCCACCAGATCCTGGGGCAAGAGCGCGCGTCACGTCAAGATATGGGGGCCGCCCTCGGTTCCGGGGAGGGATTTCCGCCGCTCCGGGACGCGCGCCGCGCCTCCCGCCCGCGCCCCGACCCGCCCGGCGCGATTCGCCTCAGCCGCCCGCGGGCGCCGCCTGCCAGTCCCGCGGGGCCCGCAGGAAGCGTTCCACCTCGTCGAGCGTGCCCGCGTCGAAGGCGCCCTTCGCCCGCGCCACTGCCAGCACGTCCCACCAGGTGCACAGGTGATGCAGCGCCACGCCCTGCGCCGCCAGCGCCTCGACCGTGCCGGGATAGATGTCGTAGTAGAAGATGACGGCCGTGTGGGCGCAGGAGGCGCCCGTCTCCCGGATCGCTTCCACGAAGGACAGCTTCGATCCCCCGTCGGTCGCCAGGTCCTCGACCAGCAGCACCCGGTCGCCCTCGGCCATCACCCCCTCGATCCGCGCGTTCCGCCCATAGCCCTTGGGCTTCTTGCGCACATAGGTCATGGGCAGCGCCAGCCGCTCGGCCACCATCGCGGCGAAGGGGATGCCCGCGGTCTCGCCGCCCGCGATCGTGTCGAAGGCCTCGAACCCGGCGTCCCGCATCACCGTCGCCGCCATGAAGTCCATGAGCGCCCCCCGCACGCGCGGGAACGAGATGAGCCGCCGGCAGTCGACATAGGTCGGCGCCTGCTTGCCGCTCGCATGAGTATAGGGCTCGGCCGTGTTGAAATGCACGGCCCCCACCTCCAGCAGCATGCCCGCCGACAGCCGCGCGATCTCCTCGCGGGGCGGAAAACTCATAGGGATCATGCGCGGCCTCCAGCTTCATCTTGGGAAAAATACTCCCGCCGGAGGCCCCCGCGGCGCAGCCGCGGAAAGCAGGGACTCCCGCGGCGCAGCCGCGACCGCACCCGAACCGCGCGCCTCACGCCTCGACCCGCCAGTGCAGCGGAAACCCCGGGTCGAAGACCGTCACCGGCCCGTCCCCCGTCTCGATCCTGGCCGGGTAAGGCACAACGCCCCCCTTGCGCAGCGTGATGGTGTCGTCGTTCACCGGAAGCCGGTAGAACCCGGGCCCATGCAGGGACACGAAGCCTTCCAGCCGGTCCAGCGCCCCCTCCTGCTCGAAGACCTCCGCCAGCACCGACAGCGTGTTCGTGGCCGAGAAGATGCCCGCGCAGCCGCAGGCGGCCTCCTTCAAGGGGTCCACATGCGGCGCGCTGTCGGTTCCGAGGAAATAGCTGGGATCCCCCGACACCGCCGCTGCCCGCAGCGCCAGACGGTGCACCTCGCGCTTGGCCACCGGCAGGCAGTAGTAATGCGGCCGGATGCCGCCCGCGAGGATGTGGTTGCGGTTGATCACCAGGTGGTGCGTCGTGATCGTGGCGGCGATGTCGGGCCCGCCGTCGCGGACATAGGCCACCCCCTCCTGCGTCGTGATGTGCTCCATCACCACCCGAAGCCCCGGAATGTCGCGCCGGATCGGACCCAGCACCCGGTCGATGAACACCGCCTCCCGGTCGAAGATGTCGACCGCGGGGTCCGTCACCTCGCCATGCACCAGAAGCGGCAGCCCGATCTGCGCCATGTTCTCGAGCACCCGCCGCACCTTGCCGAAGTCCTTCACGCCGCTCGCCGAGTTCGTCGTGGCGCCCGCAGGGTAGAGCTTCACCGCCGTGATCAGCCCGATCTCGGCCGCCGCGCGCAGGTCGCGCACCTCGGTCTCCTCGGTGAGATAGAGCGTCATCAGCGGGCGGAACTTCGATCCTGCCGGCTTGGCCGACAGGATCCGGTCGCGGTACTCGGCCGCGTCGCGGCCCGTCACGACAGGCGGCACGAGGTTCGGCATGACGATGGCGCGGGCGAAATGGCGCGCGGTCTCGGGCAGCACCGCCTTCAGCACCGCGCCGTCGCGCCGGTGCAGGTGCCAGTCGTCGGGGCGGCGGATCGTGAGCGTGTCGGTCATGCGACCCGATTACCGCAAGGCCTTCCTCCACACCAGCGGCAACCGATGCCGCAAAAAACGGCATGTGCGGTGCGATCGGGCGAAAATCTTCACGCCATGCCCGCCGTGCATTGC
>DAINOF010000196.1:0-5776 GCA_036735505.1 Paracoccaceae bacterium | reverse complement strand
AGCCATGGATGGAAACGACGCCCCGAGCACCGGCAAGTGCCCGGTGATGCACGGCGGGCTGACCGCGACCGGAACCAGCGTGACGGCCTGGTGGCCGAACGCGCTCAACCTCGACATCCTGCACCAGCACGACGCCAAGACGAACCCGCTGAAGGGTTTCAGCTATCGCGAGGCGCTGAAGACGCTCGACGTCGCCGCGCTCAAGGCCGACCTGCGCGCGCTGATGACCGACAGCCAGGACTGGTGGCCGGCCGACTGGGGGCACTACGGCGGGCTGATGATCCGCATGGCGTGGCACGCGGCGGGGTCCTACCGCCAGCAGGACGGCCGCGGCGGCGGCGGCACAGGCAACCAGCGCTTCGCGCCGCTGAACTCCTGGCCCGACAACGCCAACCTCGACAAGGCGCGGCGGTTGCTCTGGCCGATCAAGAAGACGTACGGCAACCGGATCAGCTGGGCCGACCTCATGATCCTCGCCGGCAACGTCGCCTATGAATCGATGGGGCTGAAGACCTACGGCTTCGCCTTCGGGCGTGAGGACATCTGGCACCCCGAGAAGGACATCTACTGGGGCAGCGAGAAGGAATGGCTCGCGCCGTCCGACAACCGCTATGAGGCGCTCGAGAACCCGGCGACGATGGAAAACCCGCTCGCCGCGGTGCAGATGGGCCTGATCTACGTGAACCCCGAGGGCGTGAACGGCCAGCCCGACCCGCTGAAGACGGCGGGCCAGGTGCGCGAGACCTTCGCGCGGATGGCGATGAACGACGAGGAGACCGCGGCACTGACCGCGGGCGGCCATACCGTCGGCAAGACCCACGGCAACGGCAACGCGGCGCTTCTCGGCCCCGAGCCCGAGGCGGCCGGCGTCGAGGAGATGGGGCTCGGCTGGAACAACCACACGACGCGCGGCGTGGGCCGCGACACGGTGACGAGCGGGATCGAGGGCGCCTGGACGACGCATCCGACGACCTGGGACGGCGGCTACTTCAAGCTGCTGTTCGGCTACGAGTGGGAGCTGAAGAAGTCCCCCGCCGGCGCCTGGCAGTGGGAGCCGATCGGCATCCGCGAAGAGGACATGCCGGTGGACGTCGAGGACCCGTCGATCCGCGTCAAGCCGATCATGACCGACGCCGACATGGCGATGAAGATGGACCCGGCCTATCGCGCGATCTGCGAGCGGTTCATGGCCGACCACGACTACTTCTCGGACACCTTCGCCCGGGCCTGGTTCAAGCTGACGCACCGCGACATGGGACCGAAGGCGCGCTGGGTCGGGCCCGAGGTGCCGTCCGAGGATCTCCTGTGGCAGGACCCGGTCCCCGCCGGCCGGTCGGACTACGACGTCGCGGCGGTGAAGGCCAGGATCGCGGGCGCGGGGCTGTCGGTCGCCGACATGGTCGCCACGGCCTGGGACAGCGCGCGGACCTTCCGCCAGTCGGACTATCGCGGCGGCGCCAACGGCGCCCGCATCCGGCTCGCCCCCCAGAAGGACTGGGAGGGCAACGAGCCGGCGCGTCTGGCGCGCGTCCTGTCGGCGCTCGGGCCCATCGCGGCCGATACGGGCGCGAGCCTTGCCGACGTGATCGTGCTGGCCGGCAACCTTGGCGTCGAGCAGGCGGCGAAGGCCGCGGGCGTCGACATCGAGGTGCCCTTCAAGCCGGGCCGGGGCGATGCGACGGCCGAGATGACGGACGCCGACAGCTTCTCGGTGCTGGAACCGGTGGCGGACGGCTTCCGCAACTGGATGAAGAAGGACTACGTGGTCTCGGCCGAGGAACTGATGCTCGACCGGGCGCAGCTCATGGGCCTGACCGCCCCCGAGATGACCGTTCTCGTGGGCGGGATGCGGGCGATGGGCACCAACCACGGCGGAACGGCGCATGGCGTCTTCACCGACCGGGCGGGCGCGCTGACGACCGACTTCTTCGTGGCCCTCACCGACATGGCGTGGAAATGGGTGCCGAAGGGGACGAACCTCTACGAGATCACCGACCGCAAGACCGGCGCGGTGAAGTGGACGGCGACGCGGGCCGACCTCGTCTTCGGGTCAAGCTCGATCCTGCGCGCCTATGCCGAGGTCTATGCCCAGGACGACGCGGCGCCGCGCTTCGTCAACGACTTCGTGGCGGCCTGGGTCAAGGTGATGAACGCGGACCGGTTCGACCTGGCCTGAGGCCGGATCGAGCGTCATCGAGATCGCGCCGCGCGGCCCCCGGGTCGCGCGGCGTTGTCGTTCCTGTCTGGCGCGATTATCCTGAACGCATGTCACGCCGTGACGACGCCAGCCGGACGGGCGCCGAGCCGCCCTTTGCCGAGGAAACGAGGCCGATCCAGGCCGGGGATGCGGCCGCCCTCGCGCGCCTCGCCCGCCGCGCTTTCCCGCCGACGCAGGCCGTCTTTGTGGCGCCCTCGAGCGAAGGCTATGTGATGGAGGGCGCGCATGGCCCCGCCGCCGCCGTCGTGCTGCGGGTTCTCGACCTGCCCTCGGGCACCCGCATGGGCGTCGTCGCCTGGGTGATGACCGATCCCGATCATCAGGGGCGCGGGCTCGCCCCCGCGCTCGTCCGGCGGGGGACCCGACGGCTGGAACAGCTTGGCTGCACAGGGATCCTGGCCGAGATCGAGGGCCACAACACCGCGTCGATGGCGGTGTTCCGCAAGCTCGGCTTCGGGCGGATCGGACTCGGCGAGGAGATCCGCGCCTTCGGGCTTGCCGGAGCGGCGATCCTGCGGGTCAGGACGTATCTTGCGCTCGACGCGGGCCATTTCCTCTGGATGCGTGGCGCGGGATGCGAGGCGACGTCCGAGCCGCGCGAGCGGCTGGTGGCCCATGCGCTGAACGGGGGTTTCGCCCTTGTCGCGCTCGCGCTCGGCGGAGTCCTTGTGCCCGGCCCGGCCGCGCTGCCCTCGCCCGGGGAGGCGCTTGGCCTGCTTCTGGCCGTCGCCGCCGTGCTGGGGCTGCGCGAGGCCGCGATGCGGGCAGTGGCGCGTGCGAAGGGGCTGGCGGTGACCTATCGCGCCTGGCTGGGCGGAGTCGGGATCACGGCGGCGATCGCGCTCCTCTTCGGATCGCTGTTTCCGCTTCCGGGGAGCGTCTATCCCCGCGCGCCCGACTGGCGTCTGCCCGATGTGCGCGCGACGCTCGGGCTGGCCGCGCTGTCCGGGGCGGGGGCCGTGGCCGGAGCGGTCGCGCTGGCGCTCGCGGTCGTGGCCGCCTTGCCCGGGACGGCCGCCGCGGCGTTCGCGGGTGGCGTCCTCTTTGTCGGCAAGCCGCTGCTTCTCTTCGACACGGTGATGGCTTTTCCGCCCTTCCAGGCCTTCGCCGCCCGCCGCATCTACGAGTTTAACCGCGCCCTCTGGGCTGTCGCCGCCCTGATCGGGCTGGCTCTGTTCCTCATCTGACGCGCCCGCCCCGGTCAGGGGGCGGGCGTGTCTCGGTCAGTGCAGGACCGCGTCCTGCCGGGGCGGCCGCGGCGAGGACAGCACGCGGTCGCCCACGATCAGCCCCTCGGCACCGGCGGTCACATGCACCGCCTGGCCGTCCTGCACCTCGCCCGCCAGGATCATCTCGGCCAGCGGGTCCTGCAGCTGGCGCTGGATCACGCGCTTGAGCGGCCGCGCGCCGTAGACCGGGTCGTAGCCTTCGTCGGCCAGCCACTTTCGCGCGCCCTCGTCGAGGTCGAGCGCGATCTTCCGGGCGGCGAGCCGCTTTTCGAGCCGCTTGAGCTGGATCGTGACGATCCCGGTCATGTCGCCCCGCGTCAGCCGGTCGAAGACGATCATGTCGTCAAGCCGGTTGAGGAACTCGGGCCGGAAATGCGCCCGCACCGCCTCCATCACCGACCGCTTCGCCTCGGACGCATCCGCGCCCTCGGGCAGGTGGCTGAGCGCCTGCGTCCCGAGGTTCGAGGTGAGCACGATCAGCGTCTGCTTGAAGTCGACGCGGTGGCCCTGCCCGTCGGTCAGCACCCCGTCGTCGAGCACCTGCAGAAGCACGTTGAACACCTCGGGATGCGCCTTCTCGACCTCGTCGAACAGGACGACCTGATAGGGCCTGCGCCGCACGGCCTCGGTCAGCACGCCGCCCTCGTCATAGCCCACGTAGCCCGGCGGTGCGCCGATCAGGCGCGAGACGGAGTGCTTCTCCATGAACTCGGACATGTCGATGCGGACCATCGCCGAGTCGTCGTCGAAGAGGTATTCGGCCAGCGCCTTCGTCAGCTCGGTCTTGCCGACGCCCGTAGGCCCGAGGAACAGGAACGAGCCGAGCGGCCGGTTCTCGTCGTTCAGACCCGCACGCGCGCGCCGGACGGCGTTGGCGACCGCGGTGACCGCCTGCTTCTGGCCGATGACGCGGGCCCCCAGCGCATCCTCCATCTTGAGGAGCTTGTCGCGCTCGCCCTCGAGCATCTTCGAGGTCGGGATGCCGGTCCAGCGTTCCACGACCTGCGCGATCTGCTCGGGGCGCACGGCCTCCTCGACCATCAGGTCGGTGTCCTCGGCCGCGCCGAGGCTCTTCTCGAGCTGCGGGATGACGCCGTAGGACAGTTCCCCGGCGCGGGCGAGGTTGCCCTCGCGCTTGGTCTGTTCGAGCTCGGCGCGCGCGCGGTCGAGCTGTTCCTTGAGCTCGCGGGACTGGTTCAGCCGGTCGCGCTCGGACTGCCACTTGGCGGTCAGCTCGGCCGACTTCCCCTGCAGTTCGGCCAGCTCCTTTTCGAGCTTCTGGAGCCGGTCCCTCGAGGCCTGGTCGTCCTCCTTCTTCAGCGCCTCGGCCTCGATCTGCATCTGGAGGATCTGGCGGTCGACCGCGTCGAGTTCCTCGGGCTTCGAATCGACCTCCATCCGGAGCCGCGAGGCCGCTTCGTCCATCAGGTCGATCGCCTTGTCGGGCAGGAAGCGGTCGGTGATGTAGCGGTGCGACAGCGTCGCCGCCGCCACGAGCGCCGAATCCGAGATGCGGACGCCGTGGTGAAGCTCGTACTTCTCCTTGATGCCGCGCAGGATCGAGATGGTGTCTTCGACGGTGGGCTCGTCCACGAAGATCGGCTGGAAGCGGCGGGCGAGCGCGGCGTCCTTCTCGACATACTTGCGGTACTCGTCGAGCGTGGTGGCGCCGACGCAGTGCAGCTCGCCCCGCGCGAGCGCGGGCTTGATCAGGTTGGCCGCATCCATCGCCCCATCAGCCTTGCCGGCGCCGACGAGCGTGTGCATCTCGTCGATGAACAGCACGATCTCGCCCGCCGCGGCCTCGATCTCCTTCAGAACCGCCTTCAGCCGCTCCTCGAACTCGCCGCGATACTTCGCGCCTGCGATGAGCGCGCCCATGTCGAGCGCCATGAGCCGCTTGTTGCGCAGGGATTCGGGCACGTCGCCGTCCACGATCCGGATGGCCAGCCCCTCGGCGATGGCGGTCTTGCCGACGCCGGGATCGCCGATGAGGACGGGGTTGTTCTTGGTCCGGCGGCTCAGCACCTGCATCGCGCGGCGGATTTCCTCGTCGCGGCCGATGATCGGGTCGATCTTTCCCGCCCGCGCGGCCTCGGTCAGGTCGCGGGCATACTTCTTGAGCGCGTCGTAACCTTCCTCGGCCGAGGCCGTGTCGGCCGTGCGCCCCTTGCGAAGGTCGTTGATCGCGGCGTTGAGCTTCTGCGCCGTCACCGCGCCCGCGTCGAGCGCGTCCTTGGCGCCCGAGCGCACCATGGCGAGCGCCATGAGGATGCGTTCGACCGGCACGAAGGCGTCGCCCGCCTTCTTCGCGATCTTCTCGGCCTCG
>DAINOF010000195.1:0-5776 GCA_036735505.1 Paracoccaceae bacterium | reverse complement strand
CCTTGGTGTGCCAGATCGGTTGCAGCACGTCCCGGATGTCGCGAGCGGTGATCTCGGCGACGGGCACGCGACCGAGCTTCGGCAGGACGTGGATCTCCAGCGGGCTGAACCAGCGTCCCGAGACACCATCGCCCCGAAGGCTGGACTTGCGGCTTTCGAAGGCATCGAGGGCCACATCCCGGAGTATGTTCCTGTTCCGGATTGCCTCGGCCCTGAGCCGCCTGCGCGCCCCGATCGGATCGATATCCTGCGCCACGAGGCCACGGTAATGCGCTGCACGCTCACGAGCCTCCTTCAGCGACAGCGCGCGCAAGCCTCCCAAGCCCATCTCACGCCGACGGCCGTGGCAGGTGTAACGGAAGACCCACTGCCCGCCACCGTCCGGTCTCTTGACCAGCCTCAGACCGCCGCCATCCTCATGCTTGCCCGGCGGAAGCCCCCTGATCGCAATGGCTGTGAGCTTGTGCATTGAACAAATCCCTACCGGGACCGGCGGAGAATATCCCCCGAAATATCCCCCAGAGTTTACGCGATATCTTGGGATATCGCAAGATCGGGTGGAACACATGGACGAGACTATTTCCAGAAGAATCAAGGGGATAGGACGCAGTGACACCCCTTGAAATCAGCGTTCACGCCGTCTCGACCGCACCATCTCTCTTTCCCGACATCGTGCGGCGACCCGACGGGCCGCTACCAGGCGACGCCTGCGGGCGGGATCATGCGGCCGTCGAACTCCACCGGCTCGGGCCCGTGGTTGAAGACGAAGCGCGTCGCGCCGGACTGCCGGAGGCGGATGTCGGGCGGCAGGTCTTGCGTCGCAACCCCCGCCTCGGCGCAGGCGCGCAGGAGCAGGCGGCGGAGGAACGCCGGGTCGGGCCAGCCCGCGAGATACGTGAGGTTGCCCGCACGCATCGAGACGGGCTGGCCGTCGGCGAGGCGGTCTAGCACCTCGGCCGCGCCCTCGATCTCTTCGCGCCAGAGCGTGACGTGGCCGCCGCCCGCGACCGCGAGCGGCATGTCGGGGCGCAGCGTCTCGACCCGCGCGACCGTGACGTCGAGGTCCGGCAGGGCGGGCGGAAGGGGGACGGGGATGGCGAGCGCCGCCGTCTTGGCACCCGTGCGCGGGCCGAGAAGGACGCGGGCGCGGGTGGTCCGCAAGGCGTCGATCAGCGGGGCCGGGAGGGTGACGAGGCCGGGGACGAGGATGAGCCGGTAGGTGTCGAGGCGCGCCGTGTCGGCGGGCAGGATGTCGACCGAGAGGCCGAGCCGGCGCAGGCCGCGGTAGACCTCGAAGACCAGCCGGAAGTAGTCGCAGCCGCGGCCCTGCGGCTGGATCGCCCAGGCCCAGGCGGCGGCGTAGTCGAAGACGAGCGCGACCTCGGCCCGCGTCGGCGCGACCTCGGGCATTTCGGCGAGCTCGCGCGCGACCTGCCGCGCCTCGGCCAGTCCGGGGGCCTCGGCGCTGTCGGGGCGGAGGAGGCCCGCGTGATACTGCTCTTGCGCGAAGGGCGCCTGGCGCCAGCGGAAGTAGCTCACCACCTCGGCGCCGTGCGCGAAGGCCTCCCACGTCCAGAAGCGGACCATTCCGGGCAGCGGCGCAGGGTTGTGGGGCGCCCAGTTCACGGGGCCGGGCTGCTGTTCCATGACCCACCAGCGGGGGATCTCCGGGCCCTCGAAGCGGGCCGCCACGGCGCGGTAGAGGTCGTGGTGGAAGGCCTGGAAGTCGGGATCGCCCTGGCGGGCATAGCGGCGCTTGTGCTCGGGCGGGTCCTCGAGCCGGTCCTCGAGGAAGCCGAGCGGATAGCTGTCCCAGGTCGCGATCTCCATCTGCCGGCCGAGCGCGAAATGGTCGAAGTCGAGCGTCCGGCCCATGTAGTTGTGCGAGACGGGCGCGTCCGAGTGGCGCGCGATCGCCTCGACCTGCGCCGCGTTGAAGCGCAAGACCTGGTCCGACGAGAAGCGGCGGAAGTCGAGCGCGTGGGCGGGGTTCGGCTCGGTCACGGTGAGGTTCGGCAGGTCGATCTGGTCGAAGTCGTCGTACTCCATCGACCAGAAGACGTTGCCCCAGGCGCGGTTCAGCGCGTCGGGCGACTGATAGGTCTGCGCGAGCCAGTCGCGGAAGGCGGCGCGGGCGGCGGGCGAGTAGCTGAGCACGGTGTCGTGGCAGGCGTATTCGTTGTCGGTCTGCCAGGCGCCGAGCGCGGGGTGGCGGCCGTAGCGGAGCGCCAGTTCCTCGGCGATCCGCGCGGCCTCGGCCCGGTAGCCCGCATGGGAAAAGCAGTAGTGCCGGCGCGACCCGAAGCGGCGCGGCCTGCCCTCGGCGTCATGGGCCAGCATGTCGGGATGGCGGTCGAGCATCCAGCGGGGCGGCGTGGCCGTGGGCGTGCCGAGCACGATCCTGAGGCCCGACGCCGCCAGCGTCTCGAAGGCGCGGTCCATCCAGCCCCAGTCGAAGCGCCCCGGTGCGGGTTCGAGCCGCGACCAGGCGAATTCGCCGATCCGCACCCAGGTGAGGCCGGCCTCAGCCATGCGGCGGGCGTCCTCGGCCCAGATCTCCTCGGGCCAGTGTTCGGGATAGTAGCAGGTGCCAAGCGCGCGGCGCAGCGTCATCCGGCGGTCTCCCTCAGCGTCTGCCACGCTCGGGCGAGGCCGAGCCGGGTCAGCGGGTCGGCGTCCTGCGTGCGGACGGGGACGCCTTGCGCGCCGAGGGCGTCGGCATAGAGTCGGGCGAGGGCGGGGGCGCCAGCCACGGCCACGTCCTGCCCGAGCCAGAAGGGCCGGGCGCCGGCGAGCTCGGCCCCGATCAGGAGACCCGACAGGCGCGCGCGCCCGGCTTCGGGCGGCAGCCCGGCCAGCACGTTCTCGGCGCGGATCGAGAACAGCCGCTGCGCCAGCCGCTCGGGCTGGGACAGGGCATCCGACACGGCGGCGCCGAAGGCCGCGCTGTCGATCTCGGTCGCGGCGACGCTGTGGCGCAGGACCGAGCGCTCGGACAAAAGCTGGAAGAGTTCGCCGGTCATGAAGGACTGGAAGCTGACGACTTCGCCCGCGCTCAGGTGCACCCATTTCGTGTGGGTTCCGGGCAGGCAGAGGATGCCATCGAAGCCGGGGTTGAGCGCGAGAAAGCCCGCCGCCTGCGTCTCTTCCCCGCGCATGACGTCCGGGGGCCGGGCCTGCGACAGGCCGGGCAGGATCGACACGCGGATGCGGGCATCGCGGGTGGCGACGGGAACCGGCGGCAGGTCCGAGGGGCGCGCGGGCACCGCGACGTAAGGCGCCTCGGCCCAGCCCTGACGCGAGCCGACCATGCCGCAGGCGAGCACCGGCGTCGGGCGGGCGCCGAGCCAGGGCTCGATCAGGCGGAGGAGCGCGGGTTCGAAGCCGTCACGGGCGAGCCCGCCCATCCCGTCCTCCGACGCGGCTTCGGCCCGCATGTCGCCGGCGCCCGTCATGGCCCAGGCGCGCAGCCGGGTCGTGCCCCAGTCGACGGCGATCCAGTCGGCGTATCCCTGCTCGGCGCTCATCGCGTCACGGTCACGCCGCCCGCCTCGTCCGCGCGAAGGCGGGCAGCATGTCGCCATGGGCGGCGAGAAGGTCCGTCACCAGCGCGCGGATCTGGCGCAGGTCGAGCTCGGCGGCGGTGTGGGGGTCCATGTAGGCGGCGTGGTAGATGTGCTCGACGTTCTCCTCGAGAAGCGCGCGGACGACCAGCTCCTGCACGTTGATCTGCGTGCGCATCAGCGCGACGAGCTGCGGCGGGATGTCGGCGACCGTCGTCGGGTGGCAGCCGTTCGCATCCACGAGCGCCGGGGTTTCGACCGCGGCGCCCGGCGGAAGCTGCGGGATCTGGCCCCGGTTCGGCAGGTTCGCATAGGCCACATAAGGCGTGTCGGTGACGACGGCGTTCATCATCTCGGCCGCGAACTCGTGCGACTTGGCCACCTCGATTCCGGCCGAGGCCTTCAGCGCGCGGGCCTGCTCGGCCCAGCCCTCGGCCTGTTCGACGCAGCGCAGCGGATATTCGTCGAGCGGGATGCGGAAGGTCTCGATCAGGTCCTCGCGGCCCGACTTGATGAACCACGGCACGTATTCAGCGAGGTGTTCCGAGCTTTCGGTGCAGAAATGCCCCAGATGGTCCATCACCTCGTAGCGCACCCGGTTCCAGCAGCGCGGCATCAGGAGCGGGGGCTTGGGCAGGCGGCCCGCGCGGTAGCCCTCGCGCAGGGCCGGGTAGAGGTCGCGGCCCCGATGCTCGAGCGTCAGGAAGAAGGCCACGTGGTTCACGCCGGCCACGCGGTAGCGGATCTCGTCCGCCGGCAGGTCCAGGTCGTGGGCGAGTTCGTGGACGGTGTTCTGCACCGAATGGCAAAGCCCGGCCTGCTTCAGCATCGGGAACCGCTCGGCCAAGGCCCAGGTGTTGATCGCCATGGGGTTGACGTACTGCATGAGAAGCGCGCCGGGGCAGAGCCTGGCCATGTCGGCCGCGACCTCCCACAGATGCGGGACCGTGCGCAGGCCGCGCATGATGCCGCCCACGCCCAGCGTGTCGGCGATGGTCTGGCGCAGGCCGTGCGCCTTCGGGATCTCGAAGTCGATCACGGTCGAGGGGCGGTAGCCGCCGATCTGGAAGGCCGTGACGACGAAGTCGGCGCCCTCGAGCGCGCGGGCGCGGTCGGTCGTGACCTCGACCTTGGCGCCGGTGCCCATGGTGGCGATCATCTTCTCGGCCACCATCCGGCTTTCGTCGAGCCGCACCGGGTCGATGTCCATCAGCGCGATGTGCGCGTCGCGCAGCGCCTCGAAGTGCAGCATGTCGCCGACGATGTTCTTCATGAAGATCGTCGATCCGGCGCCGATGAAGGCGAGCTTGGTCATTTCACGGCTCCGAGGGTGAGGCCCGCGATGAAGTGCCGTTGCATGAGGAAGAACATGACGACGGGCGGCAGGGCGGCGAGGATTGATCCGGCCGAGACGAGGTGCCACTGGGCGATCCACTGGCCGTTGAGCGAGGAGAGGCCCGCGGTGATGGGCTGCGTCTGGGGGTTCGTGGTGAGAACCGTGGCCCAGAAGAAATCGTTCCAGATGAAGGTGAACACCAGCACCGACAGCGCCGCGATGGCGGGGCGCATGAGCGGCAGGACGATGAACCAGAAGATGCGCCATTCGGCCACGCCCTCGACCCGGGCGGCCTCGATCAGCTCGTAGGGGAGCGCGCGGATGAAGTTGCGCATGAAGAGCGTGCAGAAGCCGGTCTGGAAGGCGATGTGGAACAGGATCAGCCCGGTGTAGGTGTTGAAGAGCCCGAGGTTCACCGAGAGGTCGCGGACCGGCACCATGAGGATCTGGAAGGGCACGAAGTTGCCCGCCACGAACATGAAGAACACGAGAAGGTTGGCGCGGAACCTGTACACGCCGAGCGCGAAGCCGGTCATGGTCGACAGCGCCACCGCGCCGATCACCGTGGGGATCGTGACGATGAAGGAATTGAGCAAGTACCGCCCGAAGGGGGTGTTCTGGAACACGGCGGCGTAGTTCTCGAAGGCGATCCCGGAGGGCATCCCGAAGTAGTTGCCCTGCGCCAGGTCCATGCCGGGGCGGAGCGAGGTGAGCGCCACGCCGAGGAGCGGCAGGAGCCAGATGAAAAGTGCGATGGGCAGCGCCACCTGGTAGGAGATGCGGGCGGGGGCGGAGAGCTGGGCGACGGGACGGGGGAACATGTCAGTACCCCTCGCGCTCGTCGCGGACCATCTTCCAGATGAAGCCCGAGATGAAC
>DAINOF010000194.1:0-5777 GCA_036735505.1 Paracoccaceae bacterium | reverse complement strand
TCTGCCACGGCACGAATTCCGCGCCGCCGAAGCCCAGTTCCTCCGACTTCGTCTTGTCGCCCGAGGCGGTGCGAAGGAAAAGCTCGAAAATCTCGCGGCCCTTCGCCTCGACGCTGACGCCCTCGGTCACGATGTCCCCGCAGTTGATATCCATGTCCTCGGACATGCGGTCGTACATCTCGGTGTTGGTGGCGAGCTTGATGCAGGGAACAGGCTTGTAGCCCGAGACCGAGCCGCGCCCGGTGGTGAACGTGATCAGGGTCGCGCCGGAGGCGATCTGGCCGGTGACCGAGCACGGGTCGTAGCCGGGGCTGTCCATGTAGACGAAGCCGGGCGTCGTGATGGGTTCGGCGAACTTGTAGACGCCGGCGAGGGGGGCCGTGCCGCCCTTGGCGACCGCGCCCAGCGACTTTTCCAGGATCGTGGTCAGCCCGCCACGCTTGTTGCCGGGCGAGGGGTTGTTGTCCATCTCGCCGCCGTTGCGGGCGGTGTAGTCCTCCCACCAGCGGATGCGCTCGACGAGCTTCTCGCCCACTTCCGCAGACACCGCGCGGCGGGTCAGGAGGTGTTCGGCGCCGTAGATCTCGGGCGTCTCGGACAGGATCGTGGTGCCGCCATGGCTGACGAGAAGGTCCGAGGCGACCCCAAGCGCCGGGTTCGCGGTGATCCCGGAATAGCCGTCCGACCCGCCGCATTGCAGGCCCACGGTGATGTGCGAGATGGGGGCGGGGGCGCGGGTGGCGCGGTTCGCGACCTCGGCCATCTCCTTCAGCACCTTGAGCCCGGCTTCGATCGTGCGCCGTGTGCCGCCGGTCTGCTGGATCGTCAAATAGCGGAAGTTGCCGTCCGCGCGCATCCGGCCTGCGCCGATCAGGTCGGGGATCTGCATGACCTCGCAGCCGAGGCCCACCAGGAGGATGCCGCCGAAGTTGGGGTTCCTCGCATAGCCCGCGAGCGTCCGGAACAGCGTGTGGTAGCCTTCGTCCGATCCCGACATGCCGCAGCCGGTGCCGTGGACAATGGGGACGATGCCGTCGATGTTGGGAAAGTCCGCGAGCCACGGCGCCTTCTCGGCGGCCTCGGCGATGAAGCGGGCGACGGAGCCGGAGCAGTTCACCGAGGTGAGGATGCCCAGGTAGTTGCGCGTGCCGACCGTGCCGTCGGCGCGGTGGTAGCCCAGGAACGAGCGTTCCTCGTTCGCGGCGGCGAGCGGGCGGCAGTCCGCGCCGAAGGCATAGTCCTGCTGGTGCGCGCCCATGCCGAGGTTGTGGCTGTGGACATGGGCGCCGGCCGGGATGGCTTGCGTCGCCACGCCGATCATCTGGCCATAGCGGGTGACGGCGGTGCCCGGGGCGAGGTCGGAAAGCGCCAGCTTGTGGCCGCGCTTGATCTCGGTGGCGGCGGTAATGCCGAACTCGGGCAGCGGGCGGCCGGGGGCGATGTCCTCGAGCGCCACCGCCACCGTGTCGGAGGGGTGGAGGCGGATCACGCGGGGCGGCAGGTCGGTCATCGGAGGCTCCCATGGGCGGGCGGGGGCGCGCTTGACAGGGGGCGGCCCGCAGCTAACATGTTAGCATGTTACAGACAGGCGAGGGTCCTCCGCAAGTGCCCGGACTTACCGGCGCGCGGCTCCGCCCGCTCGACGCCTTCGCGGGCTCGCTCGCCCACCGCACCTACCTTTCGCTGCGCGAGGCGATCCTGAACCTCGGGTTCCGCCCCGGCGAGGCGCTGCGCAAGGCCGAGATCTGCGCCGGCTTGGGCGTCTCGCGCTCGCCCGTCGCCGAGGCGGTGGCGCGGCTGGCGGCCGAGGGGCTTGTCGAGGTCGTGCCGCAGTCCGGCACCTATGTCGCGCGCTTCTCGCTCGACGAGATCCGCGAGGGCGCGTTCCTGCGCGAGGCGATCGAGCTTGCCGCCATCGACGCTGTGGCCGCGAGACTGAGCGAGGCCCAGATGGTCGCGCTGCGGCGGAACCTGCGGGTGCAGGAGGCGCTGGTGGCCGACGGGGACTTCGCGGGCTTCTACCGGCTCGACGCCGAGATGCACGGGCTGATCCTGTCGTTCACCGGCTTCCGCCGGCTCGCGCAGGTGGCCGACACCGCCTCGGTCCAGGTCAACAGGGCGCGGCAGCTGATCCTGCCGATGCCGGGGCGGGTGGCCCGGACGCTCGCGGATCACCGTGCCATCCTCGCCGCGCTCGAGGCACGGGACGGCCCTGCGGCGCGGGTGGCGATGCAGCAGCACCTGCGGCGGCTCGTGGCCTTCCTCGAGCCGCTGGAGACAAGCCATCCCGAGCTCTTCGCGCCGCGAGGGGCGCAACGGTGAGGTCAGTGCCTAACTGACCCTCGTGCGCGGCAGGGCGGTAGGCCTCGACCGAAGATCCGGGGTCGCACGCTGTCACGCCACCGGCGCGTCGGGGCGCATGAGGCCGTTCGCCTTGAGGTCGGCCCAGAGCGCGGGCGGAATTTCGGCGCGGGCGGCGGCGAGGTTCGCCGCCATCTCGGCCGTGCCCTGCCCGCCGGGGATGACCGAGACAACGGCCGGGTGGCAGAGCGGGAACTGCAGGGCGGCGTCCACCATGCGCACGCCATGCGCCCGGCAGAGCGCCTCGATCCGGGCCACGCGGTCGAGGATGTCCTGCGGGGCGGGGTCGTAGTTGTAGAAGGCGCCGGGGCGCGGTCCGGTGGCGAGGATGCCCGAGTTGAAGGGCCCGCCCACGACGATGCCGATGCCGCGCGCCTCGCAGAGCGGCAGGAAGCTGTCGAGCGGCTCCTGTTCCAGAAGCGTGTAGCGGCCGGCGAGGAGGAAGAGGTCGGGGTCGCCCCGCTCGGCGATCCACTGGCAGGGCTGCCATTCGTTGACGCCCGCCCCGAAGGCCCGGATCACACCCTGCTCGCGGAGTTCGACAAGGGCGCGGTGGCCGCCGTCGAGGAATTCCCTCAGCCGGGCGTCGAGCGCCTCGGGGGTCTTGTGGTTGAAGAGGTCGAGGTCGTGGGCATAGAGGATGTCGACCCGGTCCACCCCCAGCCGCTCGAGCGAGAACCCGAGCGAGCGGAAGACGGCGTCGTAGCCATAGTCGTAGACCTCGACCCGCGAGGGCACGTCGAACCACTTGCCCAGCCCGTCGCGCCGGTCGGGCGGCACGGGGCGCAGGAGCCGGCCGATCTTGGTGGACAGGACATAGGCGTCGCGGGGCTTGCCGCGCAGGAAGCGGTTGAGGCGTGTTTCCGACAGGCCGAAGCCGTAGAGCGGCGCGGTGTCGTAGTAGCGCAGGCCGCCCGTCCAGGCGGCCTCGAGGATCGCGTCGGCCTCGGCGTCGGGGATGGCGCGGTAAAGATTGCCGAGCGGCGCCGCGCCGAAGCCCAGTTCCGTGAAGGTCATGCCGCCGTCGCCGCGCCTGTCCCAGTGCCGTGTCTTCAGGTCCATGGGGTCCTCCTCTCGGTCCTCGCTGTCCGGATCATACCCCCTTGGGAGCCGGATGCATCCGCGCTAGTGTCGCCCGGCGCGTGGGAGGAACGGGCAAGTCGTGGAGAGGTTCAGGCAGGTCTTCGGCACGGCGAAGCCCGTGATCGCGATGGTGCATCTGGGCGCGCTGCCGGGGGCGCCCCTGCACGACCATGCGGCGGGGCTCGAGGGGCTCGTGGCGGGCGCGCGGGCCGATCTCGCCGCGCTGCAGGCGGCGGGCTTCGACGCGGTGATGTTCGGCAACGAGAACGACCGGCCCTACGAATTCGACGCCGACCGCGCCTCGCTCGCCACGATGGCCTATGTGATCGGGCGCCTCCGGGGCGAGATCGCGGTGCCGTTCGGCGTCGACGTGCTCTGGGACCCGATGGCGACGGTGGCGCTTGCCGCCGCCACGGGTGCGGCCTTCGCGCGCGAGGTCTTCACCGGCACTTATGCGTCGGACATGGGGCCCTGGACGCCCGACGCGGGCGCGGCGATGCGCTATCGCGACCGGCTGGGGCGCCGGGACTGCCTGATGCTGTATATCGTCTCGGCCGAATTCGCCGACAGCCTCGACCGGCGGCCGCTGCCCGATCGGGCGCGGAGCGCGGTGGTCTCGTCCATTCCCGACGCGGTGCTCGTCTCGGGACAGATCACCGGAGAGTCCGCGAAACTGGCCGATCTCGAGGCGGTCAAGGCCGCGTTGCCGCAGGTGCCGGTCTTGGCGAACACGGGCGTGCGGCACGGCACGGTGGCCGAGGTCCTGCGGATCGTGGACGGCTGCGTGGTGGGCACGGCGCTCAAGGAGGGCGGCGACACCTGGCGGCCGGTGGACCCCGAGCGGGCGCGGGACTTCATGGCGCGGGCACGGGATGCGCGGGATGCCGCGGGGGCGGGGGGCTGAGATGGCGCGGACGGTTCTGGTCTATGGGGACAGCAACAGCTATGGCACGAAGCCCATGGCCACGCTCCTGCAGGGCGCGCGCTTTGCGCCGGACGAGCGCTGGCCGGGCGTGATGGCGGCGGCGCTGGGGCCGGGCTGGCGGCTTGTCGAGGAAGGGCTGCCGGGGCGGACGACGGTGCATCCCGACCCGATCTCGGGCGTGCACAAGAACGGGCTCGCGGTGCTGCCCGCGGTGCTCGAAAGCCATGCGCCGATCGACCTCGTGATCCTGATGCTCGGGACGAACGACCTCAAGGCGCGCTTCAACCTGCCGCCCGTCGAGATCGCGGTGGGGGTCGAGAAGCTCGTCCGCCACATCCGGCAGGACGTCACGGGGCCGGGCGGCGCCCCGCCGGCGCTGCTGCTGGTCTGCCCGCCCGTGGCGGTCGAGGCGGGGTGCCTCGCCGAGGTCTTCGCCGGCGCCGAGGCCAAGGCCCGGCGCCTGCCCGGCTTCTATGCCGAGGTGGCGGCACGCTGGGGCGCGGCCTTCCTCGACGCGGGCGAGGTGATCGGGCCGTCGTCCCTCGACGGCGTGCATTTCGAGGCGGAGGCGCATGCGCGGCTGGGGCAGCGGGTGGCCGAGGCCGTCACGGACATGGGCTTCTGAGGGAGGACACGGGATGCTCAAGGGGATCGACCACCGGCTGAACGCCGATGTGCTCTATGTGCTGCGGGCGATGGGCCACGGCGATGCGCTGGTGATCGCGGACACGAACTTTCCCGCCGATCAGGTGGCGCGGTCGACGGTCCATGGCGATCTCTTGCGGATGGAGAACCTGACGGCGGCCGAGGCGGTGCGCGCGATCCTCACCGTGCTGCCGCTCGACACCTTCGTCGAGGATTTCGCGGGGCGGATGGAGGTGGTGGGCGATCCCGGGGCGATGCCGCAGGTCCAGGCCGAGGTCCAGTCGGAAATAGACAAGGCCGAGGGGCGTGCCCGGCCCATGATCGGGATCGAAAGGTTCGATTTCTACAACCGCGCGCGCGAGGGCTATGCGGTGATCCAGACCGGCGAGCGGCGGTTCTACGGCTGTTTCCTGTTCCGCAAGGGCGTGATCGGGCCGGAGGACTAGATGGGGCGCATCGTCATCCTTGGCGTCTTCGTGGCCGACACCGCCTATCGCGCCGAGCGGCCGCCGCGGATGGGCGAGACGATCCTCGGCAAAAGCTTCGCGCTCGGGCCGGGGGGCAAGGGCTCGAACCAGGCGGTCGCGGCGGCGATGGCGGGGGGCGAGGTGCACTTCATCAGCCGCCTGGGCCGCGACCCCTTCGCCGAGATGGCGCGGGCGACATGGGCACGCGCCGGGGTCGTCCCCGAGATCACCGAGGACCCCGACAGCTACACGGGCGCGGCCTACATCTTCATCGAGGACGCGACGGGCGACAACGC
>DAINOF010000193.1:0-5861 GCA_036735505.1 Paracoccaceae bacterium | reverse complement strand
GACAGCCACTTGGCCGCCCGCGTGGCGAAGCCGAAATAGACCGAGGCGCTGAACGACGGCACGATCTCGCGCGCATAGGCGCGGGCGCGCTCGAAGGCCACGTCCTCGCGCACGCCGTTCTCCTGGGCATGCTCGGCCACGGCCTTTATCACCTCGGGGTCGTAGATCAGCCGCTGGATCATGTCCGTGCGGTCGAGAAGCTTGAACGGCTGGATCGGCCGGTCGAGCCGCTTGTTCAGTTCCGCCACCAGCCGCTCGGCCCGCCGCCGCAGGAACCAGCGCACGGAAGGAAACAGGAAATGCGACGCGAAGGTGACGCCTGCGAAGAGCAGGATCAGGACGAGAAGCCAGAGCGGAAGTTCGACCGACCGGAACATGCCCCCTGCCTACAGCATTGCGGGCTCCTTGCGCATCATCCGATGGCGCGGCGCGGGAACGGCGCGACATCGCGCGCGTTCCTGTCCCGACCGTTTCCGGAACAGCATTGGAGAAGCACGATGAAAGGCCCCGAGGTCTCCCTCATGCACCTGCAGCGCGCGCTGACGATGGAGCTCACCACGATCAACACCTACCTCTACCAGGAGCGCCAGCTCGACGACTGGGGGATCGACCGCCTGGCCGCCCGGATGCGGGAAGAGACCGACGAGGAACGCGGACACGCCGCGATGTTCCTCACCCGCATCCTCTTCCTCGACGGCGAGGCCGACCTCAAGACCCTCGACGCGGTCGACCGCCCGAAAAGCGTGCGCGGCCTCTTCGAGACCCAGCACCGCATGGAGCTTCAGGCGCGCGAGTACTATGCCAAGGCCGCGAACGACTGCCAGGAGGCGGGCGACGTCGGCACCTTCGAGCTGTTCCTGCGCATCCTGAAGGACGAGGAGGAGCACATCGACTTCGTCGAAGAGCAGTTCGACCTGATGGAACTCATGGGAGAGCAGCTCTACGTCGCCCGTCAGGTCTCGTCGGTCAGCAACGAGGACGACGACGACGCGCCGTGACGGCGCTGCGGCGCAGCGTCCCGCTGGACACGCAACTTTCTTTCGCGTAACTCGTTCTCCCGGGAACATCCTGACCGGGAGTGCGAGTCATGTCCATCGAGCGCGAGAAGCCCTGGCTCTTCCGCACCTACGCCGGCCATTCGACGGCGCGGGCCTCGAACGCGCTCTACCGGGGCAACCTCGCCAAGGGGCAGACCGGGCTGTCGGTCGCCTTCGACCTGCCCACGCAGACCGGCTACGACAGCGACCATGAACTGGCCGGCGGCGAGGTCGGCAAGGTCGGCGTGCCGGTCGCGCATCTGGGCGACATGCGGATGCTCTTCGACGCGATCCCGCTCGAGGAGATGAACACCTCGATGACGATCAACGCCACCGCGCCATGGCTTCTCGCGCTCTACGCCGCCGTGGCCGAGGAGCAGGGCGCGGATGTCACGAAGCTCCAGGGCACCGTCCAGAACGACATCATCAAGGAGTATCTGAGCCGCGGCACCTACATCTGCCCACCGCAGCCGAGCTTGCGCATGATCACCGACGTCGCGGCCTGGACGCGGGAACACATGCCGAAGTGGAACCCGATGAACGTCTGTTCCTACCACCTGCAGGAGGCCGGGGCGACGCCGGAAGAGGAACTGGCCTTCGCGCTCGCCACCGCGACCGCGGTCCTCGATGACCTCAAGACCAAGGTCCCGCCCGAACACTTCCCCGAGATGGTCGGCCGCATCTCGTTCTTCGTGAACGCCGGCATCCGCTTCGTCACCGAGATGTGCAAGATGCGCGCCTTCGTGGACCTCTGGGACGAGATCTGCCGCGACCGCTACGGCGTCACGGACGCGAAGTACCGCCGCTTCCGCTATGGGGTGCAGGTGAACTCGCTGGGCCTGACCGAACAGCAGCCCGAGAACAACGTCTACCGCATCCTGATCGAGATGCTGGCGGTGACGCTGTCCAAGAAGGCCCGCGCCCGCGCGGTGCAATTGCCGGCGTGGAACGAGGCGCTGGGGCTGCCCCGCCCCTGGGACCAGCAGTGGTCCCTGCGGATGCAGCAGATCCTGGCGCTCGAGACGGACCTTCTCGAATACGAGGACCTCTTCGACGGCAACCCCGCCATCGACGCCAAGGTCGCAGCGCTGAAGGACGGCGCGCGGGCCGAGCTTGCCCAGATCGACGCGATGGGCGGCGCGGTGAACGCGATCGAATACATGAAGTCGCGGCTGGTGGAATCGAATGCCGACCGCATCGCCCGCATCGAGCGGGGCGAGACGGTGGTCGTCGGCGTCAACCGCTACCGGACGGGAGAGGCATCGCCGCTCACCTCCGGTCCCGACGCGATCATGGTGGCCGACCCGGAAGCCGAGGCTGACCAAATCGCCCGGCTTCGGGCATGGCGCGCCTCCCGCGACGACGTCGCGGTCAAGGCCGCGCTCGCGGCCTTGCGCGAGGCGGCGAGGTCCGGCGCCAACATCATGCCGCCCTCGATCGCGGCCGCGAAGGCCGGGGCGACCACCGGCGAATGGGGCGACGTGGTCCGCGCCGCCTTCGGCCAGTACCGCGCACCGACGGGCGTCTCGCGCAACCCCTCGAACCGGACCGAGGGCCTCGACGAGATCCGCGCGGCGGTCGACGCGGTGTCCTCTCGCCTGGGCGAGCGGCTGCGGTTCCTCATGGGCAAGCCGGGCCTCGACGGCCATTCGAATGGCGCCGAGCAGATCGCCGCCCGCGCGCGCGACTGCGGGATGGAGATCACCTATGAGGGCATCCGCCTGACGCCGGCCGAGATCGTCGCGGCGGCGGCCGAGGGGCGGGCGCATGTGGTGGGCCTGTCGATCCTGTCGGGCAGCCACGTGCCGCTCGTCGAAACGCTGATGGCGGAGATGCGGGCGGCGGGGCTCGGCCATGTGCCGGTCGTCGTGGGGGGCATCATCCCCGAGGCGGATGCCGAGCGGCTGCGCGGGATGGGCGTGGCGCGGGTCTACACGCCCAAGGACTTCGAGCTGAACCGCATCATGTTCGACATCGCGGCGCTCGCCGACCCCGCCGCGGTCGCGGCGGAATAGGGAAGAGCGAGGGGGTCTTCTGCCCCCGTCCTGCCGCAGGCAGGCAAGCGAAGGAGCGAGGGGGTTTTCCACCCCGTCCTGCCGCAGGCAGGCAAGCGAAGGAGCGAGGGGGTTTCCACCCCGTCCTGCCGCAGGCAGGCAAGCGAAGGAGCGAGGGGGTTTCCACCCCCTCGCGCTCCCCCGAGGGTATTTGCGGACAGATGGAAGCGGGAAGGGTCCGACTTCGACCCATACGTTTTCCATACGCTTTCCATACGCGATCGGTATCGGGGTTTTCCTTGGCTTTTGGATGCCTATAGTCCCGCGGGCGGGCGGACAGGGGAACAGCGCATGACCATCCACATCGGGGCGGAGCCCGGGCAGATTGCCGAGACGGTCCTCTTGCCGGGCGACCCCCGGCGGGCGAGGTGGGCGGCGGAGACGTATCTTGCCGATGCCGTCTGTATCAATGAAGTCAGGGGGATGCTGGGCTATACGGGCACTTGGAACGGGCACCGGGTGACGATCCACGGGACCGGCATGGGGATGCCGTCGCTGTCGATCTACGTGAACGAGCTGATCCGGGACTACGGGGCCAGGACCCTGATCCGCATCGGCAGCTGCGGCGCGATGCAGGAGCGCGTGCGGCTCCGCGACCTGATCCTCGCGATGACCTGCTCGTCGCTGTCGACCCCCTCCCGCGGGGTCTTCCGCGAGCTGAACTTCGCTCCCTCGGCCGACTGGGGCCTTCTTTGCGCGGCGGCTGCGGCGGCGGAGCGGCGCGGGGTGACCGCGCATGTGGGCGGCATCTATTCCTCGGACGTCTTCTACGACGAGCGCCCCGACCTCAACGAGCAGATGGTCCGCCATGGCATCCTCGGCGTCGAGATGGAGGCGGCCGAGCTTTACACCCTCGCGGCCCGGCACGGCTGCCGGGCGCTCGCCGTGCTGACGGTCAGCGACCATCTTCTGACGGGCGGCGCGCTGCCGTCGGCCGACCGCGAGCGCGGCTTCGGGGACATGGTCGAGATCGCGCTCGCGGCCGCCTTCGAGGGAGCCGCGGCATGAAGCGGGCGATCGGCGGGCGCGAGGTCGGGGCGGTCGGGCTCGGCTGCATGAGCTTCGGCGGGATGTACGGCGAAACCGACGCGGCGGAGAGCTTCGCCTGCCTCGAGACGGCGGCCGAGCTTGGCGTGACGCATCTCGACGTGGCCGAGATCTATGGCGCCGGGCGCTCGGAGGAGGTGATGGGCGCCTTCCTGCGCGGGGCCGGGCGCGGGTTCCACATTGCGACCAAGGCCGGCATCTATACGGAGCCGTCCCGCCACTTCCGCAACGACCAGGCCAGCCTGCGGCGGTCGCTCGAAGGGTCGCTCACGCGGCTGGGGCTCGACCGGGTGGACCTCTTCTACCTCCACCGCCGCGAGGCCGCGCGGCCCTTGCCGGAGGTCGTCGAGACGCTCGTCTCCTTCATCGAGGAGGGGCTGATCGGCGGCTACGGCCTGTCCGAGGTCGCGCCGGCGACGATCCGCGCGGCGCATGCGATCCACCCCGTCACGGCGGTGCAGTCGGAATATTCGCTCTGGACGCGACTGCCGGAGCTCGGCGTGCTCCAGACCTGCCGGGAGCTCGGGATCGCCTTCGTCGCCTTCAGCCCCGTGGGCCGCGGCATCTTCGCCGACCGGTTCCCCGACCCCGCGGGCTTTGCGCCCGGGGACTTCCGCCTGGGCAATCCGCGCTTCGAGGAGCCGAACTACGGCCAGAACCGGGCCGCCATTGCGCCCTTCCAGGCGTTCTGCCGTGCCCGCGGCTGGTCCACCGCCGCCGCGGCCATCGCCTGGACGCTCGACCGGGGCGACCACGTCCTGCCGATACCGGGGACGCGCAGCGCGGCGCATCTGCGCGAGCTGTGGCAGGCGACCGAGATCGCCTTCACCGAGGAGGACCGCGCCGGGATCGCGCGGCTCCTTCCGCCGGGCTTCGCCCATGGTCCGCGCTATTCCGAGGCGCAGGCCGCGGGCGCGGAGAGCTACTGCTAGGGCCGCGGGCGAAGGCAGGCGCGGGGCTCGCGTCCCGGCGGGAGCGCCGTCTCGGCCCCGCAGGCGGCGCAGCGCCAGTGGCCCGGGCCTGTCGCGCGGTCGAGCCGCCAGCGGCAGTCACGCGTCAGGGTGGTCGTGCGCCAGCGCCACCAGAGGTAGCCCAGCACGCCGAGGAGCAGCAGGAGGAGGAGGGCCGGCACGCCGTCAGACGTGCCGCTCGACCATCATCTTCTTGATCGACTGGATCGCCTTGGCCGGGTTCAGCCCCTTGGGGCAGGTCTTGGCACAGTTCATGATCGTGTGGCAGCGATAGAGCTTGAAGGGATCTTCAAGATCGTCGAGCCGCTCGCCCGTGGCCTCGTCCCGGCTGTCGATGATCCAGCGATAGGCGTGGAGCAGCGCCGCGGGGCCGAGGTACTTGTCGCCGTTCCACCAGTAGGACGGGCAGGCGGTCGAGCATGAGGCGCACATCACGCATTCGTAGAGCCCGTCGAGCTTCTTGCGGTCCTCGATCGATTGCCGCCACTCCTTCTCGGGGCGTTGGGTGCTGGTCTCGAGCCAGGGCATGATCGAGGCGTGCTGGGCGTAGAAATGTGTGAGGTCCGGGATCAGGTCCTTGATCACCGGCATGTGCGGCAGCGGGTAGATCTTAACGTCGCCCTTGATCTCTTCCATCCCGTAGATGCAGGCGAGCGTGTTGATCCCGTCGATGTTCATCGCGCAGGAGCCGCAGATGCCCTCGCGGCAGGACCGCCGGAACGTCAGCGTGGGGTCGATCTCGTTCTTGATCT
>DAINOF010000192.1:0-5869 GCA_036735505.1 Paracoccaceae bacterium | reverse complement strand
CAGGACCCCTACGGCAGCTTCAACCCGCGCCACCGGGTGGGCCGGCTCGTGGCCGAGCCCTTCCATCTCTATCGCGAGCCCCCCGGGGACAGGGACGCGCGGATCGACCGGGCGCTCACGGATGTGGGATTGAGCCCGGCCGACAAGGACAAGTACATCCACGAATTCTCGGGCGGCCAGCGGCAGCGCATCGCCATCGCGCGGGCGCTGGTGACGCGGCCGAGGCTCCTCGTGCTCGATGAAGCCGTCTCGGCGCTCGACGTGTCGATCCGGGCGCAGGTTCTCGACCTCCTTGCGGACCTTCAGGCGGTTTACGCGTTGAGTTACCTGTTCATCAGCCACGACCTGCATGTGGTCCGCGCCATAACCGACCGCGTCCATGTGATGCGCAAGGGGCGGGTGGTGGAGGAAGGGCCGACCGCGGCGGTGTTCGATACGCCGCGGCACGACTACACGAAGGCACTGCTGGCCGCGACGCCGCGGATCCCGGCGGACTGGCAGGAGGAGAGACGCCATGGGACTTGAGGCACTCTGGTACGCGCCCGGCGCGATCCACATCGGCGGCAAGTGGGCCGATATCGGCGGGCTGCCGCTCGAGAACCCCTCGACCGGCGAGAGCATGGGCGAGATCGCGCGGGCCACGGCCGAACATGTCGATGCGGCCGTGGCGGCGGCGCGGGGCGCGCTGTCGGGCGACTGGGGGCGGCTGACGGCGGCGGAGCGGGGGCGGCTTCTGTCGCGGCTGGGCGTGCTGGTGCTGGAGCATGCCGACAAGTTGGCCGAGATCGAGGCGGCGGATGTGGGCAAGCCCTTGAGGCAGGCCCGCGCCGATGCGGTGGCGTTGGCGCGCTATTGCGAGTTCTACGGGGGCGCGGCCGACAAGGTGATGGGTGAGACGATCCCCTATCTGCCCGGCTACACGGTCTACA
Source organism: Paracoccaceae bacterium (assembly GCA_036735505.1). GTDB lineage: Bacteria > Pseudomonadota > Alphaproteobacteria > Rhodobacterales > Rhodobacteraceae > DAINOF01. The sequence continues at coordinate 4,940 of DAINOF010000192.1, read as the reverse complement.
CGCTCCGCGAGCCGCATGGGGTGACAGGGCATATCGTGCCCTGGAACTATCCGATGCAGATCATCGGTCGGTCGGTCGGCGCGGCGCTCGCCATGGGGAACGCCTGTGTCGTGAAGCCGGCCGAGGAGGCCTGTCTCACCGCGCTGGCCTTCGCGGCGCTGGCCGAGAAGGCGGGCTTTCCGGCGGGGGCGATCAACGTCGTGCCGGGGCTGGGCGAGGAGGCGGGGGCGGCGCTGGCGGGGCATCCGGGCGTCGACCACATTTCCTTTACCGGGTCGGTGGGGGTGGGGGCGCTCGTGCAGGCGGCGGCGGCGAAGAACGTGGTGCCGGTGACGCTGGAGCTTGGCGGCAAGTCGCCGCAGGTGGTCTTCGCGGATGCCGACCTCGACGCGGCGCTGCCGTTTCTCGTGAACGCCGGGATCCAGAACGCGGGCCAGACCTGTTCGGCCGCCTCGCGCATCCTGGTGGAGCGGGCGGTGCATGACGAGGTCGTGGCGCGGATGGCCGAGCGGTACCGGGCCTTGCGGGTGGGGCCCGCGGCGGCGGACCTCGACGTGGGGCCGCTGATCTCAAGCCGCCAGAAGGAGATCGTCGAGGGCTATCTGGGTCTCGCGGGCGATCTCGAGGTCGCAGGGCAGGGCGAGATCGTGGGGAACGCGCCCGCGGGCGGGCATTACGTGGCGCCGCATCTCCTGGCGGGGGCGCGGGCGGATCATCGGCTGGCGCGCGAGGAGATCTTCGGCCCCGTGCAGGTGGTGATCCCCTTCGAGGACGAGGCCGAGGCGGTGGCGACCGCGAACGGCACGGACTACGGGCTTGTCGCCTCGGTCTGGAGCCGGGACGGGGGCCGGCAGATGCGGCTCGCCCGCGGCCTGCGCGCGGGACAGGTCTTCGTGAACAACTACGGCGCGGGGGGTGGCGTGGAGCTGCCCTTCGGCGGGCGGGGCAAGTCGGGGCACGGGCGCGAGAAGGGGTTCGAGGCGCTCTACGGCTTCTCGGCGCTGAAGACCGTCGCCGCGTTCCACGGCTGAGGCCGGGGCGCGCGGCTGATCCGGACATCATCCGCAGTCGGACGAAGCCATCGGTGCACGGCGTTCAAGGCGGCGTGATTGTCGGGAAAAGGCCCGTTTCCTGTCATACCCGCTATACAAATCTGAGTTATCCACATGAGACCTGCAACCTGTGGACGAGGCCATGAGCGCCCCTTTCCTGCCGCCCCTGCGACTGACCGGCGCGACCGTGCTGCGCGATGGCGCGCTCCGGCCGCGGTCGCTCGCGGTCGCGGGCGGGCGGGTGACGCGGGGGCCGCTGCCCGAGGTGGCGCTGCCGGGCTGCCTCGTTCTGCCGGGGATCGTCGACCTCCATGCCGTGCCCACGGGCGGCGCGGCGGCGGCGGAACAGGCCGCGGCGGCCGCGGGGATCACGACGGCCTGGCTCGCCCATGACCTGAGCTGGGAAGGCGGCGCGGGCGCACCCGAGCGGGTGGAAGCGGCGCTCGCCGACCTTCCCGCGGGCGGGATCGACCTGCGCGTGGCGCTTCGGGCCGAGACGCATCTCGTGGCCGAGGGCGAGCGGATGATCGCGCTTGTCCGGCGGCACGGGATCGACCAGGTGATGTTCCGCGACAGCCTGGCGGAGTTGCTGGAGATGGCCTCGGCCGAGCCGGCGCGCTTTGCCGAGCGGGCGGCGGCGGCGGGGCGGACGACGGCCGAGCTTCTCGACGCGATGCGCGCGGCCCGGGCGCGGAGCCGCGAGGTGCCGCGGCATCTGTGCCGTCTGGCCGAGGCCTTCGACGTGCTCGGCGTGGTCTACGGCAGCTTGGGCGATCCCGATGCCGAGACGCGCGAGATCTTCTCGATGCTGGGCGCGCGGGTCGCGATGTTCCCTTCCTCGCGGCGGGTCGCGGCCTCGGCGCGGGCGATGGGCGATCCGGTGGTGCTGTCGGCCGGCGATGTCGCGGCCGAGCGGGTGACGGCGGTCGACCTCGTGCGCGAGGGGCTCTGCACCGCGCTTGCCTCGGCGCGGGGCCCTGCGGCGATGACCTCGGCGGTCTGGCGGCTTGTCGACCGGGGCGTCTGCGACGTCGTGCGGGCCTGGGCGCTGGTGTCGTCCGGGCCGGCGGAGGTTGCGCGGCTTCCCGACCGGGGCCGGCTCGACCCCGGGCGGCGGGCGGATTTCGTGGTGATCCGCGAGGCGACGCGCGCGGTCGAGGCGACGGTGTCGGCCGGGCGGCTCGTCCATGCGGCGGGCGAGGCCGGCGATCGGCTGGTCGCGGCGGTGGGCGACCGGGCGCTCGCGGCGGAATAGCCGTCGCCGCCGTCGGACGCGGAGTTTCTTCCACGCAGGGCGCGCGGCTCAGGCGGCGCGGAGGCCCTTCAGCGCGCCCACGAAGGTCGGGATGCGGTCCTTGAAGCCGAAGAAGCCCGCTGTCGCATGGGGCCAGCACATGGCGTCCCACGGCCGCAGGACGCGCAGGGCAGGGATGGGCAGGGCATCCAGCGCCTCGCGCGCGGGACCCGCGGGGGCGTAGGGGGCCACGACCTGGTCGAAGCCCTGCGCCCAGCGGGCGGCATCCTGGGGCGTCTCGGCCCAGGTCACTGCGCCGAGCCGGTCCGCATGGCGGGCGACGGCATCCTGCGCGGCGCCTTTGGTGAACGCGATGACCGGCGGCGCGACAACGAGCGGGCTGCGCCCGGCAGGGGAGAGCAGCACGAGCGTCGCCTCGGGGCGGAGGCGGTCGAGGACGAAGCCGGGGGCGAGATCCTCTTCAGTCAGGATCAGGCCGGTCCGGCGCGAGGGATCGGGCGCGTCGCCTGTGGGAGGCGCGCGGCGCGGCGGGTGGGGCGGACCGGCGAGCGGCTCGGCCGAAAGGGCGAGGCCCTGGGGCCGGAACCGGCCGTCGGTGTAGCGGGCGATGTTGTCGGCGCGCGCGAGGTAGGTCTTGCCCGGCGTCTGGAGACCCGCGACCCAGCGCCAGGACAGCGTGTTCGAGGCCGGGTCGCCGTCGAGAAGGTGACGCAGGAAGAAATCTGCGCCAAGCTCCCACGGCAGCCGCAGCGTGAAGATCCAGATCGAGGCGACCCACATCCGGGCGTGGTTGTGGAGATAGCCGGTCTCGACAAGCTCGCGCGCCCAATGGTCGAAGGCGTCGATCCCGGTCTCGCCGCGGCAGGCGGCCTCCCACCCGCTGCGCAGGCCGGATTCGGTGGCGAGGCGGTCGAGCGCGGCCGTCACGCCGCGGCGGTAGTCGGTCCAGACCGAGGGGCGGAGTTCCAGCCAGCCTTTCCAGTAGGTGCGCCAGAAGACCTCCTGCACCGATTTCTCGGCCGCGGCGAGGGAGTGGCGGCCGAGGATCGCGCGCAGCACCTCCTCCTCGGTCAAGAGGCGGTGACGGAGGAAGGGCGACAGGCGCGAGACATGGGGGTGGCCGGGCAGGTCGTGGTTGCGCCGCGTCGCATAGTCGCGCCCCGACTTCGGGACGAAGGCCGCGAGGCGGCGGAGCGCTTCCTCGCGCGTGGGCGGGTGGAGGGGTGCGGACATGGCCGGGAAGGTAGGCGCGGGGCGTTCGCGATCAAGCGACGATCCGGCCGCCGCGGCCGGGTTGCAGGGCCGCGCCCGAGAGATTGCGGCCGCGGCCTTGCAGGGGTCCGGGCGCGCAACTAAGACTCTGGCAACTTCGGAACCATAAGACATTCCACAGGGCACAGGCGGGCGCAGCATGAGAGATCCGATCGACACCTACATGAACCTCGTTCCCATGGTCGTCGAGCAGACCAGCCGGGGCGAACGCGCCTACGACATCTTCTCGCGGCTTCTCAAGGAGCGGATCGTCTTCGTGAACGGCCCTGTGCACGACGTGATGAGCCAGCTCGTCGTGGCGCAGCTTCTCCATCTCGAGGCGGAGAATCCCTCGAAGGAAATCTCGATGTACATCAACAGCCCCGGCGGTGTCGTCACCGCGGGCCTGTCGATCTACGACACAATGCAGTACATCCGGCCCAAGGTGTCCACGCTTGTCGTGGGCCAGGCGGCCTCGATGGGGTCGCTGCTGCTGACGGCCGGCGAGAAGGGGATGCGCTTCTCGCTTCCGAACAGCCAGGTCATGGTCCACCAGCCCTCGGGCGGCTATCAGGGGCAGGCGACGGACATCATGATCCACGCCCGCTACACCGAGAAGCTCAAGAACCGGCTGAACAATATCTACGTCCGGCACACCGGGCAGGACATCAAGACGGTCGAGGACGCGCTCGAGCGGGACAACTTCATGTCGCCCGAGGAAGCGAAGGACTGGGGCCTCATTGACGAGATCGTGACCAGCCGGGCCCTGCCCGAGGCCAAGGAGAAGTGAGACCCGTGCCGCTAATTTCGCGTTGTGCCCGAAAAATTCTCGCCCTAGGCTTTCGGGATAGTTGGCGCGGTGGGACGATCGGGCGGCAAAGGACGGGCAACGGCCCGGGAGACATCTGATGGCGACTTCATCCGGCGATAGCAAGAACACCCTCTACTGCTCCTTCTGCGGGAAGAGCCAGCACGAGGTGCGCAAGCTGATCGCGGGTCCGACGGTGTTCATCTGCGATGAATGCGTCGAGCTCTGCATGGACATCATCCGGGAGGAGACGAAGACCTCCGGGCTCAAGTCGGCCGACGGGGTGCCGAGCCCCCGCGACATCTGCGACGTGCTCGACGACTACGTGATCGGCCAGATGCACGCCAAGCGGGTGCTCTCGGTCGCGGTCCACAACCACTACAAGCGGCTGAACCACGCGTCCAAGGCGTCCGACATCGAGCTCGCGAAGTCGAACATCCTGCTGATCGGCCCCACGGGCTGCGGCAAGACGCTGCTCGCCCAGACGCTGGCCCGCATCCTCGACGTGCCCTTCACGATGGCCGACGCCACGACTCTGACCGAAGCGGGCTATGTGGGCGAGGACGTCGAGAAC
>DAINOF010000191.1:0-5914 GCA_036735505.1 Paracoccaceae bacterium | reverse complement strand
GCTACTGTCCGAGGTGCTGACGCAGGCGGGATTCACCTGCGTCAGGGTCGATCGCGGCCATACGCCCAACCTTTTCGCCCGCTGGGGCGCCAAGGGGCATCCCCGGACCTTCGGCTTCAACGGCCACACCGACGTGGTGCCCGTCGGCGACACCGCCGCCTGGACGGCGGATCCCTTCGGAGGCGAGATCCGCGACGGCCAGCTTTGGGGCCGGGGCGCGACCGACATGAAGTCGGGCGTGGCCTCTTTCGTCGCCGCCGCCTGCGACCTCGTCCGGCACGAGCCCGACGGTGCGGTCATCGTCGCCATCACCGGGGACGAGGAAGGCGACGCGACGGACGGCACGGTCGCGCTTCTCGACTGGATGGAGGCCGAGGGGGAGCGGATGTCGGTCTGCCTCGTGGGCGAGCCCACCTCGACCGAGACGCTGGGCGACACGATCAAGATCGGCCGGCGCGGGTCGATGACGGCGAAATTCGCTGTCACCGGCGTGCAGGGCCATTCCGCCTACCCTCACCGCGCGAGGAACCCCGTCCACGCCATCGCGCGGCTGATGGACCGGCTCGCGAGCCACGAGCTTGACAGGGGCACCGAGCACTTCGACGCCTCGACGCTGGCCGTCACGACGATCGACACGGGCAACCCGGCGTCGAACGTCATCCCCGCCCGCGCCACCGCCACGGTCAACATCCGCTTCAACGACAGCCATACATCGGCCACCCTCGCCCGCTGGCTCGAGGCCGAGGCGGCCGAGGTCGCGCATGCCACCGGCTGCGGCATCACGACGGAGGTGCGCGTGTCGGGCGAGAGCTTCCTGACACCGCCCGGTCCGCTTTCGGACCTGATCGCCGGGGCGATCCGGGCCGTGACAGGGTCTGATCCCACCCTTTCCACCACCGGCGGCACCTCGGACGCGCGCTTCGTCAAGAACCATTGCCCGGTCGTCGAGTTCGGCCTTCCGGGGCGCACCATGCATCAGGTGGACGAACGCGTGGCGGTCGAGGACATCCGCCTCCTGAAACAGGTCTATACCCGAGCCTTGCGCGACTACTTCGGCCTTCCCGGATGACGCCGCGCGCGGGCCGTGCTAGCCCAAGCCCATGACCCGTATTCCCTCCAAGGACGAGATCCTCGCCTGGATCTCCGACCACCCGGCAGAGACCTCGAAGCGCGACATCGCCCGCGCCTTCGGCATCAAGGGCGCCGCGCGCGTGGACCTCAAGCGCGTGCTGAAGGAACTGGAGGAAGACGGGCACCTCGAAAAGCGCCGCCGCACCTATCGCGACCCCGACCGGCTGCCGCCCGTCTCGGTGCTCGAGGTCCTCGGCCCCGACAGCGACGGCGACCTCTTCGCGAAGCCGCTGGAATGGACCGGCGAGGGTGCCGAGCCGCGCGTCCTCGTGATCCCGCGCGAAGGCGACCCTGCGCTCGGCCGCGGCGACCGCATCCTCGGGCGGCTGACCGAGGTCGAGGCCGAGGGGCATGACTACGAGGCGCGCCTGATCCGCCGCATCGGCCAGACCGCACACCGCATCCTGGGCGTCTTCCGCAAGACGGCCGAAGGCGGCCGCATCGTCCCCATCGACAAGGGGGCGGAACGCGAGTGGACGGTCGCGCCCGGCGCCACCCTGTCGGCCCGCGACGGCGAACTGGTCGAGGCCGAGCTCGCTGGCCCGAAGGTCCGGATGGGTCTGCCCCGCGCCCGTGTGATCACGCGCCTCGGCGACCCGTCCGAGCCGCGCGCTGTCTCGCTCATCGCGATCCACCAGCACGGCATCCCCGACGACTTCCCCGACGAGGTGATCGCCGAAGCCGACGCCATGACGCCTGCGGGGCTTCAGGGCCGCGAGGACCTCCGCGACCTCCCCCTCGTCACGATCGATCCGGTAGATGCCCGCGACCATGACGACGCCGTCTGGGCGCAGGCGGACGACGAGCCGGGCAACCCCGGGGGCTTCGTCGTCTGGGTCGCCATCGCCGACGTTGCCCATTACGTCCGGCCCGGCCGACCGCTCGACCGCGAGGCGCGGCTGCGCGGCAACTCCACATACTTCCCCGACCGCGTCGTCCCGATGCTGCCAGAACGCCTCTCGGGCGACCTCTGCTCGCTGCACGAAGGCGTGCCCCGCGCCTGCCTCGCGGTCCGGATGCAGATCGACGCGGGCGGCCACAAGATCGCGCACCGCTTCGTCCGGGGTCTCATGCGGTCCGCCGCCTCGCTTCATTACGAGGAAGTGCAGGCGGCCGAGGACGGCACACCGAACGACCGCACCGGCCCGCTACTCGAGACCGTCATCCGCCCCCTCTACGCCGCCTGGCGCGCGACGATGAAGGCGCGGGCGGAACGCCAGCCGCTCGACCTCGACCTGCCCGAGCGCAAGATCGTCCTGTCCGAGGAAGGCCGCGTCCTGTCGGTCGGCTTCCGCGACCGGCTGGATGCCCACCGCGTGATCGAGGAGTTCATGATCCTCGCCAACGTCGCCGCGGCCGAGGAACTGGAGAAGCGCAAGACCCCGCTCGTCTACCGCGTCCACGAGGAGCCTTCCCCCGAGAAACTCGAGGCGCTGCGCGAGATCGCGCAGGCCTCGGGTCTGGTCCTCGCCAAGGGCCAGGTCCTTCAGACGAGCCACCTGAACCGCCTTCTCGCCCAGGCCGAGGGCACCGAACAGGACGAGCTCATCAACATGGCAACGCTCAGGTCGATGACGCAGGCCTACTACCATCCGCAGAACTTCGGCCATTTCGGCCTGGCGCTCCGCCGCTACGCGCATTTCACCTCGCCGATCCGCCGCTATTCGGACCTGATCGTGCACCGCGCGCTCATCTCGGCCCACCGCTGGGGCGACGACGGGCTGTCGCCCGACGAGATCGACCAGCTCGAACCGACGGCCCAGCACATCAGCGAGACCGAGCGCCGGTCGATGACCGCCGAGCGCGACACGACCGACCGCTACCTTGCCGCCTTCCTGTCGGAACGCGTGGGCGCGGAACTGACGGGCCGCGTCTCGGGCGTCCAGCGCTTCGGTGCCTTCGTGAAGCTCGACGAGACCGGGGCGGACGGGCTGATCCCGATCCGCTCCCTCGGGGCCGAGTTCTTCCACTTCGATCGCGATGCGCAGACGCTGATGGGGTCGGACACCGGCCTTACCATCGGGCTTGGCCAGCGCGTGACCGTGCGGCTCGCCGAGGCCGTGCCGGTCACGGGGGGCCTGATGCTCGAGCTTCTCGCGGTCGAGGGCGCGCAGATGCCGTCGCCCGTCCGCCGCGCGCGCGGTCGGCCGGCCGGCCCGCGCAAGCCCGGGCTCGCCCGCCGGAAGGAAGAGAACACCAAGCGCAAGGTGACGCGGCGGCGCAAGTAGCAAACCGCCGCCGGCCCGCGCCTTCGGGCTTTGAGATTCGGGGACAGGACGCTAGTCTTGCCGAAAACAAGAGCAGGTCCGACAGGTGAACGCATGCGCAGTCCCGGGGCGATCCTCGCCATCCTCGTTGCCACCTCCACATCCGCCGAGAGCGTTCGCGCGCCCGAGGTCTCGATCCGCCCGATGCCGAGGAGCGGCACCGAGGTGACGGCAGCCGCGCCTTCCGATGCCGGCTTCGACCGCTGGCTCGCCGGGTTCCGCGACCGCGCGCTCGCGCAGGGGATCCGGGCAGAGGTGCTCGACGCGGCCTTCGGCGGCATCCGTCCTGACGCCGACGTGGTCGCGCTCGACCGCAACCAGTCCGAGTTCACCCGGCAGATCTGGGATTACCTCGACAGCGCAGCCTCGGACGCACGCGTCGCCAACGGCCGCGCGGCGCTTCGCGACAACGCCACGGTCCTGGCCGGGATCGAGGCGCACTACGGGGTCGAGGCCGAGGTCGTCACCGCCATCTGGGGGCTCGAGAGCGCCTACGGCACCTTCCGCGGCTCGACGCCGATCATCGAGGCGCTGGCGACGCTCGCCCACGACGGCCGCCGCGGCGCCTTCTTCGAGGAACAGCTCATCGCTGCGCTGACGATCGCGCAGGCCGGCGACGCCTCTCCGCGTGCGATGACGGGAAGCTGGGCGGGCGCGATGGGGCACACCCAGTTCATGCCGACCTCCTACCTCGCCCATGCGCAGGACTTCGACGGCGACGGCCGGCGGGACATCTGGGGCGACGACCCGACCGACGCGCTCGCCTCGGCCGCGGCCTATCTGGCGCATTTCGGCTGGACGACGGGGCAGCCCTGGGGCGTGGAGGTGCGGCTGCCCGAGGGCTTCGACTATTCGCAAACTGGCGAGCGGATCAAGAAGGCACCGGCCGACTGGGCGGCGATGGGCGTCCGCGACATGGACGGAACCCCTGTGCCCGACCATGGCCCGGCCTCGATCCTGCTGCCGGCGGGGGCGCGCGGCGCCGCCTTCATGATCTTCGACAACTTCCACGTCATCGAGCGCTACAACACTGCCGACGCCTACGTGATCGGCGTGGGGCATCTGGCCGACCGCATCGGCGGCGCGGGGCCGCTCCGCTCGGGCTGGCCGCGCGAGGACCGCAACCTGCGCTTCGCCGAGAAGCAGGAGATGCAGGAGAGGCTGACGCGCGCGGGCTTCGACACGGACGGCGTCGACGGCATCATCGGCCCGAACACGATCGCGGCGATCCGCGCCTTCCAGACGTCGCAAGGGCTAACCCCCGACGGGTATGCGAGCTTCGACGTGCTCGAGCGCCTGCGCTAGCGGATCACGATCCGCGGCGCAGGGCCGAGCGGCACGGGCCCGAACGAGACTCGGCCGTTCGCGAAGGTGAGCGGCGCGTCGAGCGTATCGGGCGGACCCGAAAGACCCGCGAGGATCTCGAACGCCCGCTCGATGGTCGGCATCAGGGTTTCGGGAAACAGGCCTGCATTCTGCGCCACGCCGAGAAGATCGCGCCAGTTCGTCACCTTGACGGTGATCCGGCCTTCGGGAAAGCCGCCCTCGTCCACCTCAAGGTTGCCCGCCGCGCGAAGCTCGATCCCGCCCCATTGCGCCCTGAGGTCGCCTAGCGACAGGACCATGACCTGCGGCCGCGCCGCCTCGACCGCGAAGCGGTCCCAGGGTGCGTCGAAGACGACGCGCGCCTCGGCCACCACGCCTTCCACGACATCGGGAAGAAGCCGCGCGGGGTCGAGCGTCCGGCTCAGCCCCTCGGCCGGGGTCAGGCCCGTCGCCTCGAAGCGGATCGCATAGGCGGCCTCGGGCGTGTCGAGGCGATGGGCCGAAAGGTGACCGACCTCGACCCGCGTCTCCCACCCGAGCGTCGAGGCCAGTCCGAGGCCCGCGAGGTCGGCCGCGAGTTCCTCCACTTCGAGCCGCGTGCCGGGCACGAAGCCGATCCGCGCGGCGAAGCGGTCAGACGTGATGCGGATGCGCTCATGGGGCGACGACAGGGTCTGTTCGGGCGGCCAGACGGCGGTGATCCGGTTCGGCGCGAGCGCGCGCGCCTCGACCGAGAAGCGCGGCGCGTCCCAGGCGAGCCCGGTCGCCGGATCGGCGAGCGCGACATCCCGGATCACCGTCTCGAAGTCGAACGGAAAGCCCGAGGTGCCAAGCGCCGCGTAGTCGGCGACCCAGCCTGCCGCCTCACGCTCGGCAAACCAGGCGCGCAGCCCCGCCTCGACCCCCCGTGCTACCGCGACCCAGTAGCCCGCGAAGGCGAGGACGATCACGACCGGAAGCCAGAAGACCTTGCGCACGGGGCTGTTCCTTGGGCGACGGCTGGTGTTTACAGGGGCCCGCCGAGGAGGGCCAGAGACCATGCCGGAACCGTTGTGGGTCTTCGGATACGGATCGCTGCTGTGGAACCCGGGCTTCGCCGCGGCCGAACGCCGGGGCGCGCGGCTTCCGGGCTATGCGCGTACCTTCTGCATGCGCTCGGTCCACCACCGCGGCACGGCCGAGGCGCCCGG
>DAINOF010000190.1:0-5917 GCA_036735505.1 Paracoccaceae bacterium | reverse complement strand
TCTTCGACCAGATGAGCCAGAGCCACATCGACTTCATGCTGTCGAAGATCCCGCGGGCGCGGTTCCTCGAGGTCGACGAGGCCGCGAGCATGATCGCCTGGCTCTGCACGAAGGAGAATTCCTTCACCACGGGCGCGGTCTTCGACCTGTCGGGCGGGCGGGCGACCTACTGACGGCGGGCTCAGGCGTAGGCGATCCACAGAAGGACGACGCCGAGCAGCACGCGGTAGACGATGTAGGGCGTGAAGCTGACGACCGCGAGGAAGCGCATCATCAGCGCGAGCGCGGCGTAGGCGGCGGCGAAGGCGAGCGCGGCGCCGATGGCGGCCGGCACGAGAAGCGCGCCCAGGTCCGGCGCGCGGAGGGCGTCGATGGCGAGGAAGGCGCCGCTGGCCAGCGTGATCGGGATCGACATGAGCATGGCGATGCGGGCCGCGTCGCGGCGGGTGTAGCCGAGGCCGCGCGCCGCCGTGATCGTGATGCCCGAGCGCGAGACGCCGGGGATCAGCGCGACCGACTGCCAGAGGCCGATGCGGATGGCGTGCCGGAGCGTCCAGCCCTCGAGCTGGCGGGCCTCGGGCGCGGTGCGGTCGATCCACCAGAGCGCGATGCCGAAGACGATCGAGGTCCATCCGATCACCGCGATGGACCGCAGCAGGTCGATCCAGCCGGTGAGGGCGAGGACGGCGCCCACGACGAGGGCCGGGACTGTGGCGATGGCGAGCGCGAGGGCGAGGAAGGCGTCGGGCGACGCGAGCCTTCCGCGCAGGATCTGGAGCGTGCCGCGGAACGCGCGGGCGACCTCGGCCCGGAAGTAGAGGATCACCGCGACGATCGAACCGAGGTGGACGGCCACGTCGAGCGCGAGCGCGTCAGGCGTGACGCCGATGTATTCGTGCATGAGGATGAGGTGGCCCGAGGACGAGATGGGCAGGAATTCGGTGATGCCCTGCACGACGGCGAGGAGCATGAGGTAGAAGAGCGACATCCCGGGGCCCGCGCGCTTGAGGTCGGACCCTTCTAACCCATGGTGCCGGAAGGGGAAGCGGGAAGTAATGACAATAATGCTGACCTAAAAGTGACGGTTTTCGTGGTCAGCGGCGGCTTGCGGCGCGAAAAATCTGAATATAGGTCAATAGAACTGACTTTTATTCCCATCCGGTTGCCCGTAAAGAGACGATCTGCGAGCCACCCCTGGAAGGAAGCCGGCCATGGCCAAGCAACGCATGCTGAAGTTCGTGACCGTCGAGCGGGACATGCCCGAGAAGCGCCCGCCCAATCTGCGCCGCGCGGATTTCGGCGAGATTTACGGCGAGTACGCGCGCGAGAAGGCGGCCGAGCAGGCGGGGCGCTGCAGCCAGTGCGGCGTGCCCTACTGCCAGAGCCATTGCCCGTTGCACAACAACATCCCCGACTGGCTGAAGCTGACCGCCGAGGGGCGGCTGCAGGAAGCCTACGAGATCAGCCAGGCGACCAACACCTTCCCCGAGATCTGCGGCCGCATCTGCCCGCAGGACCGGCTCTGCGAGGGCAACTGCGTGATCGAGCAGTCGGGCCACGGCACCGTGACCATCGGGTCGATCGAGAAGTACCTCACCGACATGGCCTTCGAGGAAGGCTGGGTCGCGCCGATCCGCCCGGCGGCGGAGCGGTCGGAAAGCGTGGGCATCATCGGGGCCGGTCCCGGGGGCCTCGCCGCGGCCGACATGCTGCGGCGGCAGGGCGTCCAGGTGACGGTCTACGACCGCTACGACCGGGCGGGTGGCCTCATGACCTATGGGATTCCGGGCTTCAAGCTCGAGAAGGACGTGGTGATGAAGCGGATCGCACAGCTTCAGGACGGGGGCGTGACCTTCCGGATGGGCTGCGACGTGGGCGTCGACATCTCCTTTGCCGAGATCCGGGCCGCGCATGACGCGGTGCTGATTGCCACCGGCGTCTACAAGAGCCGCGATCTGCAGGCGCCGGGCGTGGGCGCCAGGGGGATCGTGCGGGCCATCGACTATCTCACCGCGTCGAACCGGGTGGGGTTCGGGGACACGGTGGCGGAGTTCGAGAGCGGAGAGCTGAACGCGGCGGGCAAGCGCGTGGTGGTGATCGGCGGCGGCGACACGGCGATGGACTGCGTGCGCACGGCGGTGCGGCAGGGCGCGACCTCGGTCAGGTGCCTCTATCGGCGGGACCGGGCGAACATGCCCGGAAGCCAGCGCGAGGTGGCCAATGCCGAGGAAGAGGGCGTGGAGTTCGTCTGGCTTTCGGCGCCGCGCGGCTTCGCGGGCGACGCGGTCGAGGGCGTGATGGTCCAGCGGATGCGCCTTGGCGCGCCCGATGCGACGGGCCGGCAGGCGCCCGAGATCATCGAGGGCGCGGACTATGTCGAGGACGCCGACCTCGTCGTGATGGCGCTGGGGTTCGAGCCCGAGGACCTGCCGAAGCTCTGGGGGGTCGAAGGGCTCGAGGTGACGCGCTGGGGGACGATCAAGGCGGATTTCCGCAGCCATGCCACCTCGCTGCCCGGGGTCTATGCGGCGGGCGACATCGTGCGGGGGGCGAGCCTCGTCGTCTGGGCGATCCGCGACGGGCGCGAGGCGGCGGAGGCGATCCTGTCCTACGTCGCGCAGGGCACCCGGGTGGCCGCGGAGTGAGCAAGGTTCTTGGGAAGAACCTTGCCAAGGCTTTTCGAAAAGCCTTGGCGCCCGGCGGCGCCGGGAGCGCGTATGGAAGGCGTATGGATGCCGTATGGAAAGCGTATGTATCCAGCGGCGGGAAGGTTCGGAGCGTCAGGACAGCGGTGCTGACCTGTACGGTGAAGGAAGGATGACCGTGGCCGAGGCCATCGAGGGACATTGCCTGTGCGGCGCCGTGACGATCCGCGTCCCCGAGGGCGCCGGGTGGGTCGGCGCCTGCCATTGCCGGATGTGCCAGCGATGGTCGGGCGGGCTGTTTCTCTGCTTCCCGGCGGATGGGGTCGCGGTGGAGGGGGCGGTCGCGCGGCACGCCTCGTCCGAATTCTCGGAGCGCGCCTTCTGCCCGGTCTGCGGGAGCCACCTGTGGATGCGCGACTTCGGCGCGGCGGAGGGGCACTACGACCTGATGCCGGGGCTGTTCGATGCGGCCCATGACTGGCGGCTCTACAGCGAGGTCTATGCCGACTGCGCGATGGCCTCGGTCCGGCTGACCGGCGCCGAGCGGCGCGCGACGCGCGCGGAGTACGAACTGAAGAACCCTCATGTGCAGGGAGACGCACGATGACCAAGTACGATGCCGCCTGGGTCGCCCGGGAGGAAGCCAAGCGCGCCCATCTGGCCGAGCACGGGATGTGGCGCGAGGAGGACGAGCATTCCTCCTGCGGCGTGGGGCTTGTCGTGTCGATCGACGGGACGCGGTCGCGCCGGGTCGTGGAGCACGGGATCGACGCCTTGAAGGCCGTCTGGCACCGGGGCGCGGTCGATGCCGACGGCAAGACCGGCGACGGCGCGGGCATCCATCTCCAGATCCCCGCGGCCTTCTTCAAGGACCAGATCGAGCGCACCGGCCACACCCCGCGCCCGGGCGAGATGATCGCCGTGGGGCAGGTGTTCCTGCCGCGCACCGATTTCGGCGCGCAGGAGACGGGGCGGACCATCGTCGAGACCGAAGTCCTGCGGATGGGCTACTATATCTACGGCTGGCGGCATGTGCCCGTGAACATCGATGTCCTGGGCGAGAAGGCCAACGCGACGCGCCCCGAGATCGAGCAGATCCTGATCTCGAACGCCAAGGGCGTGGACGAGGAGACCTTCGAGCGCGAGCTCTACGTCATCCGGCGCCGGATCGAGAAGGCGGCGGCGGCGGCGCAGGTGACGGGGCTCTACTTCGCGTCCCTGTCCTGCCGGTCGATCATCTACAAGGGGATGATGCTGGCCGAGCAGGTGGCCGAGTTCTACCCCGACCTCAAGGACGAGCGGTTCGAGAGCGCGTTTGCCATCTATCACCAGCGCTATTCGACCAACACCTTCCCGCAGTGGTGGCTCGCCCAGCCCTTCCGCATGCTCGCCCACAACGGCGAGATCAACACGCTGAAGGGCAACGTGAACTGGATGAAGAGCCACGAGATCCGCATGGCCTCGGCCACGTTCGGGGACATGGCCGAGGACATCAAGCCGATCATCCCGCAGGGGGCGTCGGATTCGGGGGCGCTCGACGCGGTGTTCGAGGTGCTGGTGCGGGCCGGGCGGTCGGCGCCGATGGCGAAGACCATGATGGTGCCCGAGAGCTGGTCGAAGCAGGCGCTCGAGCTGCCCGAAGCCTGGCGCGACATGTATTCCTACTGCAACTCGGTCATGGAGCCCTGGGACGGGCCCGCGGCGCTTGCCATGACCGACGGGCGCTGGGTCTGCGCGGGGCTCGACCGGAACGGGCTGCGCCCGATGCGCTATGTCGTGACCGGCGATGGCCTCGTGATCGCGGGCTCCGAGGCGGGGATGGTGCCCGTGGAGGAAGCGAAGGTTGTGGAGAAGGGGGCGCTCGGCCCCGGGCAGATGCTCGCCGTCGACATGCGGGAGGGGCGGCTCTACCACGACATCGAGATCAAGGACCGGCTGGCCGGGTCGCAGCCCTTTGGCGAGTGGGTCGGCAAGATCAACGAGCTTGACGAGGCGCTGGGCCGCGTCGCCGAGAAGCCGATGTTCACCGGCGCGGAGCTGCGCCGCCGCCAGATCGCGGCGGGCTATACCATCGAGGAGCTCGAGCAGGTGCTGGCGCCCATGGTCGAGGACGCGAAGGAGGCCGTGGTGTCCATGGGCGACGACACGCCGCCCGCCGTCCTGTCCGAGAAGTACCGCCCGCTGAGCCATTTCTTCCGGCAGAACTTCAGCCAGGTGACGAACCCGCCGATCGACAGCTTGCGCGAATACCGGGTGATGAGCCTCAAGACGCGGTTCGGGAACCTCAAGAACGTGCTCGACGAGGATTCGAGCCAGACCGAGATCCTCGTGCTGGATTCCCCCTTCGTGGGCAACGCGCAGTTCGCGGAACTGGTGCGCAACTTCAACGCGCCGATGGTCGAGATCGACTGCACCTTCGGGGTGAGCGCGGGCGACGGCACCATGAGGAAGGCGCTCGACCGGATCCGGGCCGAGGCCGAGGATGCCGTGCGGTCGGGCGCGGGGCATATCGTGCTGACCGACCATCACCAGGGCGCGGACAAGGTGCCGCTGCCGATGATCCTCGCCACAAGCGCGGTGCACAGCTGGCTGACGCGGAAGGGGCTGCGGACGTTCTGTTCGCTCAACGTGCGGTCGGCCGAATGCATCGACCCGCATTACTTCGCGGTGCTGATCGGCTGCGGGGCCACCGTGGTGAACGCCTATCTGGCCGAGGACTCCATCGCCGACCGGATCTCGAAGGGGCTGATCGAGGGCACGCTGACGGATGCCGTGCGGCGGTATCGGGAGGCCATCGACCAGGGCCTTCTCAAGATCATGTCGAAGATGGGGATCTCGGTGATCTCGTCCTATCGGGGGGGCCTGAACTTCGAGGCCGTGGGGCTGAGCCGCGCCATGGTGGCCGAGTACTTCCCCGGCATGCAGAGCCGCATCTCGGGGATCGGCCTCACCGGCATCCAGAAGAAGGTCGAGGAGATCCATGCGCTCGGCTGGCGGGGCGGGAAGGATGTCCTGCCCATCGGCGGCTTCTACAAGGCGCGGCGGTCGGGGGAGACGCATGCCTGGGAAGCGAGCTCGATGCACATGCTGCAGACGGCGGCGGCGCGGGCGTCGTTCGAGATGTGGAAGCAGTATTCGGCCCGGATGCAGGCGATGCCGCCCATTCATCTGCGCGACCTTCTGGCCATCAAGCCGCTGGGCAAGCCCGTGCCGATCGACGAGGTGGAAAGCATCACCTCGATCCGCAAGCGCTTTGTCACGCCGGGGATGTC
>DAINOF010000189.1:0-5940 GCA_036735505.1 Paracoccaceae bacterium | reverse complement strand
ACTGCACGTCGCCGTCGTAGTTCTTGCAGGCCCAGACATAGCCGCCCGACCACTTGAGCGAGGCCGCCACCATGTCGTCGATCAGGCGGTGTTCGTAGTGGATGCCCTTGGCCCTGAAGGCCTCTTCGAACTCCTCCTCGTAGACCTTCTGGAACAGGTCCTTGAAGCGGCCGTCATAGGCCTTGAGGATGGTGTTCTTGGTGGACAGGTACACCGGCCAGCCGAGGTTCAGCCCGTAGTTGAGCGAGGCGCGCGCGAAGTCCATGATCGAGTCGTCGAGGTTGTACATCGCCATGGTCACGCCCGATCCGGGGGCCTTGAAGACCTCCTTCTCGATCACCTGGCCGTCGGTGCCGGTGAACTTGATCGTCAGCGTGCCGGGTCCGGGGAAGCGGAAGTCGGTCGCGCGGTACTGGTCGCCGAAGGCGTGGCGGCCCACGACGATGGGCCGGGTCCAGCCGGGCACGAGGCGGGGAACGTTGCGGCAGATGATCGGCTGGCGGAAGATCACGCCGCCCAGGATGTTGCGGATCGTGCCGTTGGGGGACCGCCACATCTCCTTCAGCCCGAATTCCTCGACGCGCTGCTCGTCGGGCGTGATCGTGGCGCATTTGACGCCGACGCCGTGTTCCTTGATCGCATGAGCCGCGTCCACGGTGATCTGGTCGTTCGTGCGGTCACGCTCCTCGATCCCGAGGTCGTAGTACTTCAGGTCGATGTCGAGATAGGGCAGGATCAGCTTCTTCTTGATGAAGTCCCAGATGATCCGCGTCATCTCGTCGCCGTCGAGCTCGACGACCGGGTTCTCGACTTTGATCTTCGTCATGGAAAGCGCCCTTCTCGATGCTGTGTCGCTGGCGCGCTGCATAGCGCAAGGGCGCGCGCGCCGCCAGTGGTATGCGACGGTATACCGATTGCACCTCAGAATGGCGTGATTGCGGCGCGGATGTCCCTGCGCTACGGTCGCGCCGTCGGGTTACGACCTGTCTCTCGAGCATAAACCATGGATGTAGCCGCCAACGATGCAGCGGAGTTCTGGCGGAGCCGGGCCTCGCAATTCATCCTGCAGCCCTTCGCGATCGCCGTCGCGCAGAGCGAGATTCCAACCCTCATCGCGGACCTCGAATCGCCCGGCTTCCCGATCATCTTCGCCAATGCGAGCTTCGGGCGGCTTCTGGGGTGGGAGGAGCACGAGGTGCTGGGCCGGTCGCCGGATCTGTTCCATGCCGATCCCGGCGCGCCCGGGCGGGTCGCCGCAGCCGTCGCGCGGGGCGAGGCCGTGTCGGACGACTTCGTCCTCATCCGCAAGGACGGCAGCCTTCTGAGCGCGCGGATCGACATGGCGCCGCTTTTCGATCCGCGGGGTCGGCCCTCGCTTCTCTTTGCGACCCTGGTCGACGTGAGCGACCGGGTGAAGGCCGTGCGGGGGCTCGGCGCGGCCGAGCGGCAGCTCGAGGAGCGCACGGCCGCCTTCGCCACGGCGATCGAGCGCAGCGAGCTTCTGTCGCGCGAGATCACCCACCGCACAAAGAACGCGCTGGCGCTTCTGGCCGCGATCGTCGCCGCGAAGGCGCGCCGCGCCGCGACGGCGGCGGAGGCGGCGCTGCTCGACGACATCGTGGGGCGGATCCGGTCGATCGGCGGTCTTCAGAGCCTGCTCGACGGCGTGACGAGCGAGGAGGACGGCATCCTGCTGCGGGACTTCCTCGCCCGGCTCGTGGCCGATCTCGACCGGTCGGCCGGCGCGCGCGTCGTGCTGGCGGATGCGCCACTTCTGAAGCTGTCGTCCGACACCGCGCTGTCCGTCGCGCTTTGCGTGACCGAGCTGGTCCTCAACGCGCTGAAGCACGGCTTGACGGACGGCCGGGCCGGGACCGTCACCGTCTCGGCCCGGGTCGCGGACGGGCAGTGCACGGTCGTGGTGGAGGATGACGGCGTGGGGCTTGGCGAGGGGTTCGACCCGGCGGCGTCGGAGGGTCTGGGGATGCAGGTGCTTCTCGACCAGACGGGCAAGATCGGCGGAACCGTGACCTGCGGCCGCGGCTCGGCCGGCGGCGCGCGCTTCGAGATCGCCTTCCCGGGGTGAGGCGGTTCGACCTGCGCCCGCCGGGGGCCGAGGGCGGTCCGGTCCGCCTTGTGCGCCGTCTGGCGGCCGAGGAGCGGCGGGGTCACGCGCGGCGGCGCGCCTCAGGCCCGCGCCGCGAACCAGGCCGCCACGCGCGGCGCGAGATGGTCCCAGAGCCCCGGCGCGCCCCGCCGCACCTTGGTGCCGACGCGCGTCTCGATCTGGTCCACCGTCACCGCGTAGCGCGTCCAGGTGACGCCGCCCGACTGCAGGTTCGACACGAGCGGCTGCACCCGGTCGACCGAGCGGGCGAAGACGGCGTCGTCGGTCTCGCCCGCCTCGAACTCGTCCCAGAGCGCGCGGAAGGCGGCGGCCTGGTCGGGGGGCAGGAGACCGAAGAGGCGCAGGGCCGCCGCGCGCTCGGCCAGCGCCTGCGCTTCGGCGTCATGGTCGCCATGGATCGGCGCGTCGCCCGCGTCGATCTCGACGAGGTCGTGGAGAAGAAGCATGCGGAGCACCCGGTCGATGTTGACGGGGCGCGCGGCGTGTTCTGCGAGCGTGAGCGCGTAGAGGCAGATGTGCCAGGAATGCTCGGCCGAGTTCTCGGGCCGCGAGCCGTCGTGGAGCGTCGTGCCGCGCAGGATCGACTTCAGGCGGTCGGCCTCGGCGAGGAAGTCGAGCTGCGCCGCGAGCCGGCCTTCGGTCACCGCGTCGACTCGCCGAGCCTGCGGGTGACGTAGTGGGTCACCGACCCGATCATCTGCTCCATGTGCGGGTCCTCGAAGAAGTGGCCCGCGCCCTCGATCTCCTCATGGGTGATGGTGATCCCGCGCTGTTCGTGGAGCTTGTCGACGAGGATCTTGGTGTCCTTGGGCGGCGCCACGCGGTCGGCGGTGCCGTTGATGACGAGGCCCGAGGAGGGGCAGGGGGCGAGGAAGGAGAAGTCGTACATGTTTGCGGGGGGGGCCACCGAGATGAAGCCCGTGATCTCGGGCCGCCGCATGAGAAGCTGCATCCCGATCCAGGCGCCGAAGGAGAAGCCCGCGACCCAGCAATGCTTGGAGTTCTGGTTCATCGACTGGAGATAGTCGAGCGCCGAGGCGGCGTCGCTGAGTTCGCCGATGCCCTGGTCGTATTCGCCCTGGCTCCGGCCCACGCCCCGGAAGTTGAAGCGCAGGACCGTGAAGCCCATGTTGTAGAAGGCGTAGTGAAGGTTGTAGACGACGCGGTTGTTCATCGTGCCGCCGAACTGCGGATGCGGGTGGAGCACGATGGCGATGGGGGCGTCGGGGCTTTTCTGGGGATGGTAGCGGCCTTCGAGCCGTCCTTCGGGGCCGGGGAAAATCACCTCGGGCATGTATGTCCCTGCATTCTGGTTCCTGTCCCGGGGGCCGCCGCACTTGACGGAGGTGCCCGGGGACCTTAGAACTTTTCTAAACTTGACGCGGTGCCGGAGTCCGGGTGCAGAGCACCTAAGATGCGCGGCTCGCCGCGTCAATGACTCGTGGCTTTCGGAGATTGTGCCGTGAAACTCAGCACCAAGGGGCGCTATGCGATGGTGGCGCTCGCCGACCTCGCCACGGCGAAGGACGGCTCGCTGGTCTCTCTGGCGGAGCTTTCCCGGCGGCAGGACATCTCGCTGCCCTATCTCGAGCAGCTCTTCGTCAAGCTGCGCCGGGCGGGCCTTGTGGACAGCGTGCGGGGGCCGGGCGGGGGCTACCGGCTCGGGCGTCCCGCCGCGGAGATCCGGGTGTCGGAGATCCTCGCGGCGGTCGACGAGACGGTGAGCGCGATGCATGCGGGCGCGGGCGCCTCGGGGGGCGTGTCGGGGACGCGGGCGCAGTCGCTGACGAACCGGCTCTGGGAGGGGCTGTCGGCGCATGTCTATGTCTTCCTTCACCAGACGCGGCTGTCGGATGTGGTGGGCAATTCGCTGGCGCCCTGTCCGGCGGTGCCGGCGATCCTGACGGTCGTGGACGAGGGATGAGGCGGTGTCGTGAAGCGGACGCGCCTGCGGCGCGACAGGCTTTCAGGGCGCCGCGTGCCGCGGCGCGCGCCTCCGGCGGGAGTATTTGGGCCAGGATGAAGCCGGAGGGGCCGTGAGCGGGCGGGTCTATCTCGACTGGAACGCGACGGCGCCGCTCAGGGGCGAGGCGCGGGCCGCCATGGCGGCGGCGATGGATGTGGTGGGCAACCCGTCCTCGGTCCATGCCGAGGGGCGGGCGGCGAGGGCGATCGTCGAGCGCGCGCGGGCCGAGGTGGCCGCTGCCGTGGGCTGCGCGCCGGGCGAGGTCGTCTTCACGAGCGGGGCGACGGAGGCCGCGGGGGTTCTTGCGCATGTCGCCCATGTGGCGGTCGAGCCCACGGCGCATGACGCGCTCTGGGCGCATCGGCGGCTGGGCGAAGGGCCGCCGGATGTCTTCGCCATGGGTCTTGCCAATTCCGAGACGGGGATCGTCCTGCCGGTGCCTGCCCGGGCGAGCGAGACGCGGCTCTTGCTCGACGTGACGCAGGCGGTCGGGCGCATCCCCTTCTCCTTCGCCTGGTCGGGGGCGGAGTTCGCGGTGTTGTCGGCCCACAAGCTCGGCGGGCCGAAGGGCGTGGGCGCGCTGATCCTGCGCGACGGCGTCGAGATCGCGGCGCTGGCGACGGGCGGGGGGCAGGAGATGGGCCGGCGGTCGGGGACCGAGAACGTGGTGGGCATCGCCGGGTTCGGCGCGGCGATCGGCGCGGCGATGCGCGATCTCGAGGCGGGAGTCTGGGCCGATGTCGCACGACTTAGAAATATTCTAGAAACAACTCTGGCTTCCGGCGCGCCGGAGACTATTTTTGTCGGCAAAGGCGCGGACCGGCTTTCGAACACGACCTGCCTTGCGGTGCCCGGCTGGAAGGGCGAGACGCAGGTCCTGCAGATGGATCTGGCGGGGTTCGCCGTCTCGGCGGGATCGGCCTGTTCGAGCGGGAAGGTCCGGGAGAGCCGGGTGCTGCGGGCGATGGGGTTTGGCGGCGAGGTGGCGCGGAGCGCGATCCGCGTGTCGCTCGGGCCCGCGACGACGGAAGACGAGGTCGGGCGCTTTGCGGAGACCTGGCTCAAGGCATACGGGCGGCACCGCGCGAAGGCCGCATGAGAGGAAGAGAGACGATGGCAGCACTCGACAACATCCGCGACGGCGTCGACCGCGAGACGGTCGAGGCCGTCGCCTCGATGGCCGGCAAGTACAAGTACGGCTGGGAGACCGAGATCGAGATGGACTACGCGCCCAAGGGCGTGAACGCCGACATCGTGCGGCTGATCTCGGGCAAGAACGGCGAGCCCGAGTGGATGACCGAGTGGCGGCTTCAGGCCTTCGCGCGGTGGGAGAAGATGGACGAGCCCACCTGGGCGATGGTGAACTATCCGAAGATCGACTACCAGGACCAGTACTACTACGCCCGGCCGAAGAGCATGGACGTCCGGCCCGCGTCGCTTGACGATGTCGATCCGAAGCTTCTGGCGACCTACGCCAAGCTCGGCATTCCGCTGAAGGAGCAGATGATCCTCGCCGGCGTAGAGGGGGCCGAGGACATGCCCGCCGAGGGCCGCAAGGTCGCCGTGGATGCGGTCTTCGACAGCGTGTCGGTGGGCACGACCTTCCAGAAGGAGCTGGCGAAGGCCGGGGTGATCTTCTGTTCGATCTCGGAAGCGATCCGCGAGCATCCCGAACTGGTGCGGAAGTACCTCGGATCCGTCGTGCCGGTGACCGACAACTACTTCGCAACGCTGAACTCCGCCGTCTTCTCGGACGGCTCCTTCGTCTACGTGCCCCCGGGCGTGCGCTGCCCGATGGAGCTGTCGACCTATTTCCGGATCAATGCCGAGAACACCGGCCAGTTCG